>NZ_OY970456.1:5477642-5816463 GCF_963853645.1 Mycobacterium riyadhense
AGCCTGGTGGCATCGGGCCTTGGGTCCTGAATCTGGGCGTGCCCGCAGTCGAACGCCTACGATGCCGACGTGGCCACCCCAGAAGATCTCGACGGCACCCTGCAAAGCCTCAGAGCCCGCATCGCGGCCTTAGAGGCATCCCAGGCCGACTTGCACGCAATGTCTGAGGCGATCAAGGCCTTTGGAGACACTCAACAAATGCTTGCCGACGTGCTGCGCGGATTTGGCGGCGGGATAAGAACCACGGTCGACGACTCCAACGAACGCATCCGCTCCATCGAAGCGTCGGCCGCCGAAATCAAAACGCTCCTCGCTCGGGCACTGGAGCGCTGACCACCGCAATCACGTCATCTGGCGTCGGCGTGCCGAGCCAGGAAGTCCAAGACGGCCGCGGCGAAAATATCGTTGCGGTCGCCGGCGACCATGTGTCCCGCGCCGTGCACATCGGCGAACTCGACCTGAGGGAACCGCGCGAGGAATTCGTCGGCGCTCTCCTGCCGGACGAGGTCACTCATCTGGCCGCGAATGAGAAGCATCGGCACGCCGTCGCGCAGGACCGAGGCGACGGCTGCATACAACCGCTCGGCGTCGGTGACCTCAATGGGCGGAAACGCCGCCGTGCCACTGATGAACTGCGGATCCCAGTGCCAGTACCAACGATCACCGCGACGGCGCAGGTTCGTGGTGAGACCTTCTAGATCAGTGGGCCGGGGCCGATGCGGGTTGTACTCGGCAATCACGTCCGCGACCTCGTCGAGTGAGCCGAACCCCGATTCCACCCGGTCGGCCATGAAGGCGTGAATTCGGTTCGCCCCGGACTGGTCCATGTTGGGCACGATGTCCACCAACACGACCGCGCTGGCAATACCCCGCGAGAGCTCCCCCGCCAGCAGCATCGCGGTAAACCCGCCCAGGGATGCCCCCACCAGCACGGGTTGTGCGGGTAAGGCGCGCAGCACCCGTTGGACATCGCGGGCGAAGCTGACAACGCGGTAGTCGCCGTCACTTGACCAGTCCGATTCCCCGTGGCCGCGCAGGTCGATAGTGACGGCTTGCCAACCATGCTCGGCCACCGCGGCCGCTGCCCGGCCCCAGGAGCGGCGGGTTTGCCCACCGCCGTGCAAAAACACCACGGCACGCGCATCCGGATCCCCACAGCGGTCGGCGACGATGCGCACACCGTCACTCCCCTGTATCGAGAACTGTTCAAGTGGTGGGCTCATTTACGAGATCCTAGAACCGACTCAAGCGACGGCCTCGCCGCGCCGACGACGGGGGACCAAATCGGCTGCAGGCGTTAGGCTTAATGTCGATCAAGCTGCGCTCTGGCAAATTTGGCCCAGGGGCCCGGCTCCATCGTGGACCCCGCTACTCGAGGGGTGCGCATGTTATTCGACAGGCCCTCGCCGGTAACGGAGTTGACTCAGGAACTGCGGCTGGCCACCACCATGACGGGTGGAGTCAGTCTCGCGATCTGGATGGCCGGAGTGGCGCGCGAGATCAACCTTCTTGCGCAGGCATCACAGTGGCGCCGAGCGGGGGGAACCTTCCCGACGGACAACCGACTCAGCAAGGAGTCGACCACCTCCCTCAAGCTCTACGCCGAACTCATCGACCTGCTCGACATGGTCGTCGACGTCGACATCCTGTCCGGGACGAGCGCGGGTGGTATCAACGCGGCCTTGCTTGCGTCGTCGCGAGTCTCGGGATCTGACCTGGGCGGGCTGCGCGACCTCTGGCTCGATCTCGGGGCTTTGACCGATCTGCTGCGGGACCCGCGCGACAAATACACACCATCCCTGCTGTACGGCGACGAACGGATGTTCGCCGCGTTGGCGCAGCACATTCCCAAACTCGCGACCGGGCCGTTCCCGCCCGCGCACTTCCCGGCGGGCGCCCGCACCCCGTCGACCACCCTGTACGTCACGACGACGCTGCTCGACGGTGAGACAAGCAGATTCACCGACTCGTTCGGCACGCTCGTTCAAGATGTTGACCGACGCGGACTTTTCACCTTTACCCAGACCGAGCTCGCCAAGGCGGGCACAGTCGGCGCCCTGGCGTTGGCTGCCCGCAGTTCCGCGTCGTTCCCGGTGGCCTTCGAGCCGTCGTTCCTACCCTTCAGCGAAGGAACCGCCGCCAAGGGCGACGTGCCGGCTCGACCCCCGATGGCGCCCTTCACCAACATCACCCGGGCACACTGGGTCGCCGATGGCGGACTGCTCGACAACCGGCCGATTGGCGTGCTGCTCAGGCGGATCTTCGATCGTCCAGCCCGTCGCCCGGTGCGCCGAGTGCTGCTCTTCGTGGTGCCGTCCTCCGGACCGGCGCCGGATCTGGCGACGGAGGTCCCCCAGGCCGATGTGGACGAGCCGCTCGGACTGGTCGACGGGCTGCTCAAGGACCTGGCGGCAATCACCACTCAGTCGATCGCCACCGACCTCCGGGAGATCCGCGCCCATCAGGACCGTATGGACGCGCGAACAGAGACCAAACTTCGCCTCGCGGAGCTCGCGGCGACGCTGCCCGAAGGCCTGCGGCTGCTCACCCCGTCGCTGCTGACGGACTATGCGACTCGCGAGGCGACCAAACATGCCCAAGCCCTTACCGATGCTCTGCTACGCCAGCTCAGTTCCTGGCCACCGGAGTCGGGGCCATCAGCCGAATGCATTCCGCGGCACTGGGAACCCGAACTCGGCGTCGGCAGCGACGCAGAGAAGTTGTGCGGCCGGCAGATCACCGAGTCGATCCTGAGTCGTTGGTCGCAACCGCCCGACCGGCCACTGCCCGACCGTCCAGCCGACTTTGCCCGCTATGGCCAACCGGCGTACGACCTCGCAAAAGGGTGCGCGCTCAACGTGGTTCAGGCGGCATACCAGCTCGCCGAGTCCGATGCCGATATCGCCACATTGGCGGAGCTCACCAAGGGAATCCACCAGGCCTGCCCGCCGCCCGCAGCAGTCGATTTCGGTGCTCTTGTTCGCACGGTGTGCTCAGGTGAGGCGGTCCGGCGAGGTTCGCTGGCCAGCGCCGCCCGCCTGGTGGCCGCGGATTATCTCCAACAGTTGAAGGTGCAAGACGACGTTTGGGAAAGGCTGGGCGGCGTCTTGGCCAACAACTACCAGACCTTGGCGCGGCTGGCCGCCACCGCGGCGCCGGCCAGCCCGCTGCATACCTACCTCGACTACCTGGGGTCGAATGGCGACCCGCCAACCCTGGCAGTGAAATTGTTCGATCTGGCCACAACCCAGCGGGCGATGCTTCCGGCCGAGGCAGACATCGACCAGTCCGTAGAGCTGGTGCAAGTGAGCGCCGATACGCGCAGCCTGCTCGCGCCCGATTGGCAGACGGCTCAGCAGAAGCTAACCGGCATGCAGTTTCACCACTTCGGCGCCTTCTACAAGCGGTCCTGGCGAGCCAATGACTGGATGTGGGGCCGGCTCGACGGAGCGGGTTGGCTCGTCCACCTTCTCCTGGATCCGCGACGGCTGCGGTGGATCGCGCAGACCCGCGCCGTCGCCAACGGAGCCGAAAGCAACGCGCAATGGCTTCTCGATCAGCTCAAAGCTATTGGGACACTCGAGCTTCCGAGTTCAGATGAGGCGCGGCAGATGCTGCTCGGTGAGCTCGCGTTCCTAGACGACCCGGCAACGCCGTTACCGCCCAGCGTTCCCCGCACCTCGATGTGGCTGGCGCAAGCGTGGCAGCAACGGGTTCTCGACGAGGAGCTGGACGGGTTGGCGAACACCGTGATCGATCCCCGGCCGGGACAGCGGCCGGACTGGAGCCCGACGACCTCGCGCACCTGGGCCCAGAAGGTGCTGGCCGCAAGCCCGGGACAGGCCAAATACGCGCTGTTGAACGAAAATCCCGTCGCCAGCGAGACGTTCCTCACCGACAAGGGCTCGCCACTGATGGCACATACCGTCGCCAAGGCCGCTGCGACTGCATCCGGCGCGGCCGGGTCCGTCCGGCAACTTCCCAGCGTGATCAAGCCGCCGGTGGTCACCTTGCGAACGTTGACGCTGGGCGGCTATCGAGTGGTTTCGCTAACCAAGGGCGTTGCAAGGTCGACCATCATGGCCGGCGCGGCGCTGCTCGTGCTCGGCGTTGCAGCCGCGATTCAATCGGTCACGGTCCTGGGTGTGACGGGTCTGATCATGGCGGGAACCGGTAGTTATCTCATCGTCTTGGGAACGTGGCAGTTGTCGAGCCGGCTGTTGTTCGCGCTGCTGTCGGTAACGCTTGTCGGAGCGGTGCTTTCGCTGGCGACGCCGGCCGTCCGCGACTGGTTGTTTGGCGATGAGAAGCACCCCGGCCTGGTTGGCGTTAATGCCTACTGGCTGGGCGCGCAGTGGTGGCACCCGCTGGTTGTGGTGGGAGCGATCGCCTTGGGCGTGACCGTGATCGCCGCCGCCAAGCCCAGGCGCCGGTAAGCTCTGCCGAGCAGACGTAAATTCCCCTAATTCGGTGCCGAATTAGGGGAATTTACGTCTGCTCGCGCGGGGAACTCGCGCGGGAAGTTACAGCGCGTGAATTCCGTTGTAGAGCACCATCAAACCGATCAAGATCAGCACCACCGCGAGCATCGCGGCGTGGTTTTTTTCCATCCAATTCTTGAGCCGGGTCAGCGGTTCGTCGAGGCGATCACCACCGCCGACGTAGGCCAAGATGGGCGCGGCGACCGTCGATGCCGCCACGCCGACAAAGATCACCGCCCCTAGCCACCTGCCCCCGAGGCCGAGCCCGCTGGTGCCGACGGCCAGTCCGGCCGCCACGCACATGATCGATACTTCGGGCCTGACCACCGACAGCACTGCCGCTGTGACCCCCGCGCGTCTCGGGGTGATCGTAGAAAACGTCCGCATCCAGCGTGGCGATTCGCCGTGGCCGTGCCGGGTCAGCCACCGGTATACACCGAACGCGATGAGCGCCGAACCCAGTACTACCCGCACCCAGGAGGCCCACGTCGGGGGAGCCTTGTGCAGACCGTGCAGCGCACCGGATGCCGTGACGAAGGTCGCCGTCAGCGCGGACAGCCCCAACACCCAACCTCCGAGGAAGGCCAGGCTAGCCGGCCGTGGGCGCGGCGCATGTAAGACCAGTACGGCCGGGATGACCGTCAACGGCGAGACGGCGATGACCAGCGCGAGCGGCACGAGATGGGTCAGCACTGGCGCCAAATTTCCTATCACGGGCAGCAATCTTCGCATTACCACCAACGGATCGCGCATCGAACCCGCCCGTACCGGCGACATTGACGCAAAACCTCAAATACTGAGGAGCCGGCATGCGATGATCCGGGCTTGTGGCGGAAATTGTGGGGGACGCCGATCCCGAATCCGGGCTCGCGGCACCACTGCGGCGGCTCGTAGCGATTTTGCTGTTCGTGGTGCCGCTGAGCCAGATTCCGCTTGACCTGTACACACCGGCGCTCCCGCAGATGGTCGTCGACCTACATTCGTCATCGGCGGCGATGCAGCACACGGTCGCGGCCTACGTACTGGGTATGAGCTTGGCATTCATCCCGGTGGGAGTCATCGCCGATGCCCGCGGGCGCAAACCGGTGCTGTTGACGTGCCTGGCCATCGTCGTGGCCATGAGTCTGGTGTGCGCGGCCGCCGATAGTGTGACGCTCCTGCTGGCGGCGCGCTTCGTGCAGGGCGCAGCCGCTTGCGCCTGCATGGTGGTGACCTTCGCGATCGCCGCTGATTGTTTCCGCGGCCCCCGACTGACGTCGGTGTCGGGTCTGCTCGGCACCGCGTGGGGGCTGGCGCCGGTGCTGGCACCCGCTGCTGGCGGCATCCTGGTCCAGTATCTTTCCTGGCGCCTGGTGTTTGTCTGCATTGCCGCCCTCGCCTTACTCGCGGCGGCGATAGTCCTCCTGGCGCTGCCCGAAACTCTTGCACGCCAGGATCGTTCACCGATCAACATCGCAGCGATCGCCCGGGTTATCGCCGAGGCGATCCGCAACCGGGTGTTCCTGTGTTTCGTGCTGGTGTTCGGGCTCATCGCCTCGGCGCAGCTGGCCTTCGGCGTTGCCGGTCCGTTCCTCTACCAGGAGAACCTCGGCTTCTCGCCGGCGGCCTACGGACTGATCGCACTGATTGTCGGGGTGGCCAATCTGTGCGGCGAACTGGCATGCGGCATCTTCGCCGCGCGGCTGTCTACGCGGCGACTGGCCATGGGCGCCCTGACGGTCTTCGGACTTGGCACCGCGGTGCTGCTCGGGTCCGGCTTGCTCGTGGGAAACCATGCCTTGGCGATCACGATCGGCGCGTGCCTAGCGCTGTTGGGTTGCGGCGAGCTTTGTCCGCAGATGTACGGCGAAGCGCTGGGACTGTTCAGTCGCAACCTCGGATTGATCGGTGGCCTCATCAGTGCCGGCACCTACCTGATCATCACCATCGCCATGTTCGTCGTCGGCGCCCTCCCCGAGCATTCGCAGGAACCCATGGCGTGGGTGTTCGTGACTTGCGGCGCAACCTCATTCGCTCTGCTCGCCTGGGCGACATCCAGTCGTCGGCACGCCCGCCAACAAACCTAGTGGGAGGATCGGGTGGCAAGTCGGATTCATCTGGGGCACGTCTTTCACCTCGCCGGCGCTCCGTTGGTGACCGACGCCGCCAACGCCCTGGTGTCAATTCCCGACGGCGCGTTGGTCATCGGCGATGACGGCCGCATCGCCTTCTGCGGCGAGCGCACAGGCATCCCGTCGCAATTTCAATCCGCGCCCACATCCGATCACCGGCCCGGCTATTTGCTGCCCGGCTTTGTGGACACCCACGTGCATTTCCCGCAGACCTATGCCGGTGACTCCTACGGCGGCGGGCAGCTGCTGGAGTGGCTGACCCTGTGCATCTACCCCTCGGAATCCCGGTTCGCCGATGAGAACGTCGCCGCGCAGGCGGCGATCGAGTTCTGCAACCGGCGCATCGCCGCGGGAACCACTGCCGCCATGGTGTTTGGGTCCGCGTTTCCCCACGCTCAGGATGCGTTGTTCACCGAAACCCAGCGTCGTGGACTACGGATCGTCAGTGGGCGCGGTATCCAGACAACCGGCCCCGCGGCGGCGGCACGACTGCTCACCTCGGAACAAGACGCCATCAGGCTGACCCGCGAGGAGATCGACAAGTGGCACGCCGCCGACTCCGGCGATGTGAAGACCGCTCGATTGCACGTCGCGGTCGTCCCGCGCTTCTCGCTCGCGGTGACCACACAGACCCTGAAAAGCCTTGGCGAGCTGTATGACTCAGTACGCGATCGGGGCGTGTATTTCCATACACACCTCAACGAGAACAATCGCCCGGGCACCGGTGAAGTGGACGCAACCAAAGAGAGGTATCGGGTCAGCTCATACCTGGACACCTACGACGGTAAGTTCCTGCCGGGCTCGGCCGTTGGCGGATCAAGCCTGCTTGGGCGCCGCAGCATCATGGCGCATTCGGTGCACTGCCAGGACGCGGAACTGGAGCGGATGGCCGAGACGGGCACTTCGATCTCGCACTGCCCGATTTCTCAGCAGTTCCTGGGATCCGGCACCATGCCGTGGCTGCGGACCGTGGCTTCCGGTGTAAACATCTCCGCCGGAACGGATTTCGGCGGCGGAGACGAGTGGCTCATCCCGCAGGTGATCGGTGCGGCATTCAAGGTACACATCTCCGAACCGGGCCCGGCCGGGGTTTCCATGCATCCGGCCGAGATGCTGTTTATCGGAACCGTTGGCGGCGCACGCGCACTCGACATGGAGGACCGCTTCGGCAACTTCGACGTCGGCAAGGAAGCCGACTTCGTCGTTATCGACCCGAGCCGGACCCCGGCACTGCAGGCCGCTCTGACTTACGGGGCGCGCTCGGACGACCCCATCATGGCTCGTGACCAAACCCTGTTCGCGTTGCTGATGGGAATCCGCGAGACATCCGTCGCCGAAACCTACGTTCAGGGACGCCGGCTGCAGTAGCCCACTCTCGGCAGCCAACGCAGCCCGGTTATCGCGACTTGCTGGCCTTGACCGGTGTGCTGCTGGGCGGCACCTTGAGCAGGTTGCCCCGCAAGCTACCGCGCGCGGTGCGGACGGCAACCAGAATCCAAGTGGCTAACAAACCTAGATACGCGACGGCCGCGGCGACCTTGAATGCGGGCAGGTGAGTATGCGCCGACAGTTGCGACGTGCCGGTGACGAAGGTGCCGACCGGGAAGGTGAGGCTCCACCAGGTGAGGGCGAACGGCATCCCGCGGCGCAGCGTGCGCACCGTCAGCGAGGTGGCCAACGCGATCCACAACACCGCGAAACCCCACACCGGAACTCCAAACAGGATCGCGAACGCGTTCATATCCTCGGCCAGCCGGTGATCAATCGCCCCGTTCGCCGCGGCCGCCCCGAGAAGTCCTGCGGCCGTGATGGATTGGCCCAGCGGACCCAGCACTATCCAAAGTGTCGGCACCCGCGCGGTGCCCGAGGTGCCGTAGTGAGTAAGCCGAGTCCAGATCATCGCGATGATGTTCAGCGAAGCCACCAACGACAAGCCGAACATCGCGTAACAGCCGTAGAGCATGGTCTCCCGGCCGGTTCCCGGCGGCAGGTGCGGGAGCAGCATCGCGCCCGTCGCGGCCGACACCATCGGCGGAACCACCGGCATCAACCACCCACCGAAGGCCGCATCGGGCTCGACCTCGTACTGCGTGAACATGAGGAAGGGGATGCTGACGGCGGTGAACAGCCCGCCGAGGGTCCCAAGGGTCCACAGCACCCAATCGAGGTCGACGGCGACGCGTTGCCCAATGAGATCCCCGCCTATCAGCACCGCTCCAGCGCCGACCGTCATCAGCGCCATGGGCGCCGCCCCGTAAAAATGCGCCATCTGCGAATTGCGGACGTGGCTGCGTGCCACGGTGGGGTGGCGTAGCCAGTGGCCCCCAACCACGACGATCAGGCCTACCAGCAAGACGGCGGCGATTATCCAGACCACCTCGGCAAATCCGCGCAGTCCGGGCACCCGGACGGGCAGCGTGGCGCCGGCAACGGCCACGATTCCGGTACCCATGACCGAGGCGAACCAATTGGGACCGATGTTGCCTAGCACCTCGACGCGCGTTGGCGACGACGGCGTGCCGTCCGGGCTTGCAGTAACCATAGTTGACAGACCCTACTGGCCCGGATGTTCACCGGCGCAAGGCCAGCCCCGGTCGCCTACACTGCCATCCGTGCTGCATCCTGCTTGAAACGAGGTTGGTACTTGAGGAGAGCGCCACTGGTGATCGCGATCGCCCTCGTGCTGGTGATCGCCGCACTCGCGATGCCGATCAAGCAACGATGCGGCGCTCCGGGCCGCACCTGTGCCACTGCAGTGGACGCGCATGGTTTCGTGCATTACTACTACGAAATCGAACCACTCGGCGGAGTCATCATCGAAGACGTATTTGGCTCCAACATTCGGCTGTGCTACATGTCCGGAGAGGAGGTCGTCAACACGCGGTAGCCTTTGGTGTCCGAATGCCCCAGGAGGCAACATGCGCATCAGCAGACGTGTCGGGCGGATCGGCTGCGCCGCGATCGTGGTACTTTTCGTGTTGGCATGCGGTGCCGGCGCACCGACGGCACCCGTGATTGACGTCGCGCTCGTCACCGCAAGCCAAAGTATTTGTGGTGCAACGTATCTGTGCGCCGCAGATCCGGCTCCCGACGCTGGCGACCAAGCCACGGCGGAGCAGCGGATCATTGATGGCTACGTCAAGAAGCAGATCGGTTGCACACCCGACATGCCATCCAATCCACAGTCGGTCACCTGGGATCCGCCCGGCTTCCGGCCCTACGTTGGGGGCTCCGGAAACATCAACGACTCCGATCCGCGGCTGGGCGGCCACTTCACGGCCGACTATGTGAACGGCCGCTGGCACATCGCGTACCTGTACTGTTAACTGCCAGAACAGCTTTCGTTAGCCGCGGCAGACTTGCGTGGCGAACTTTACCGTTGTGGTCGACGGCGTGTTGTACTGCGACTCGATGGTGAGTTCGGGATTCACCTGTTGGCGATCGATCCCCAGCCGCTTGAGCTCGAGGTAGATCTGCATGGTGTCGGGCTCGGTCCGGCGGGCGTTGGTGTCTCGGTCCGGCCGCATGGATGCCTCACCGGAGTTGGCCGCCAACGTGCTATCGATGGCAAGGTCATCGGTGTCCTCTTCCGGACCCAGCTCGACGAACTTTTTGCCATTGTTGGCGACGCTGTAGTTCAGGACGTAACCGACAAAGCCCGAAGCGTGCGAGCCCGTCGGTGACTGCGGTAGCGGCTGGGCGAATCGAACCACCAGCTCCAGCACGCTGGTTCGGGGGTGCTTGACGTCGACCGCTGCCACGGTAATGCTGCCCGGCGGCTTTGGCCCGGCTTGCAGCTGGCAGTTGAGTCGCTGCGGTAGCCGCGCCCAGTCGTCGGGCGGCGACGGCATCCAGACGACGAAGCCGATCCCGACCAGAATCAGCACCAACGCAATGGACAACGTCAACCGCAGTGCCGCGGGAACTCCTAACCAGCGCCGGCGCACACCGGCAGCGAAGGCCGCCAACGGCGATCGGGCCGAAGGATCCGGCCGGCGGTGCTTAGTCCAGTGGTCACCGCCCCAATATCGTTGGCCCCCTGAACCGTCGGGATCGAAATACCATCCGGCCGGCGGGGAAGTCGGCGCGGTCATGCTCCATCCGTGTTCGGTTCGGGGGTCGGGATCACGGCGGCGAATCTACCGTCTGAGGCAACGGATCGAGGACCTGGACGTGGTCACCTTGCCACTGAAACCCTACGATCGTCAGGGTGCCGTCGTCGCAAGTGTCACAGCTCTGCCGCGATCGATAGGTAAGGACAACGAGGTCGGCGGTGGAGGCGGGCTCCTCGATTTGGGTGAACGGATATGCCTTGGGCGTGGCGGTCCCAACGAACGTTCCACGATGAAACATCAGCGCTTGGTCGGGTGAACTGCGCGTCGCGTCCTGGACCGTCACTACGACCGCGGACAGGTCATCGCAGGGGCCGTAGTTGCTGGACTCAGGCCTGGGGTTCCACGGCTGGCCCGTCTTGGTATCGGGTGGGATTTTGGCGAGCGCGGCGAACACCGCGGTTGCCTCGTCGGGTCCGCACCCGGCTGCGTTGGCGGCGGGCGACGTCGTGGCCGTCGGGGCAGTCGTAGGCGGCGGCGACGTCGGATTGGCATTCGGGCGACCACGATCCTCGCCCGTGAACATAACGGCCGCCAGGGCCGCGATACCTATCAGCACCACCACCGCGGCCACCACCCAGCGGATGCGCCCGAGCGGGGATTCCGCCGGCGGCGGGGTGGTGTCGATATCGTCAGTTGGCTCGTAGGCCGGCGGAGGCCAGTTAGGGTCGATCTGGTCAGACACCATGCGTCCTGAGAGCCTCCCAAGTACTTCCGAACTTGGCGAATTGTAGCCAGAACGCGCTGGTAGCGGAAATGAACCGGCCGTGCGGTGGACAGGACACCGCGGGTGAATCTGCCCACATCACAGGGTCTGGAGTGGGGGCTCCACAGCAATCTGCCGCATACTGGACGGCATGCCGCAAGTGACATCACCGCAAACCGCTGGGCAGATGCCGGTTGGTTGGCTGGTGGTTGGTCAGGCTGCCAATGGCGGGTAGTCATCGGCTTCGCACCGCTCCTCAGCCGTCGCGGGTACGTCGACGGCTGACGCGCAGCTTTATGACGCTGGTCTCGGCCGTGGCCCTGCTGATGACGGGGGCCGGCTACTACGTCGCCCACGGCGCACTGGGCGGCATCACCATTTCGCAGGCCCTGACCGCGGAAGATCCGCGTTCCACCGGCAACAACATGAACATCCTGCTCATCGGGCTGGACTCGCGGAAAGACCAGGAGGGCAACGACCTGCCCTGGTCAATCTTGAAACAGCTACACGCCGGCGACTCCGATCAAGGCGGCTACAACACAAACACCCTGATCCTCGTGCACGTCGGCGCCGACGGCAAAGTTGTCGCCTTCTCCATTCCCCGCGACGACTGGGTGCCCTTCACCGGCGTTCCGGGATACACCCACATCAAGATCAAAGAGGCGTACGGGCTGACCAAGCAGTACGTCGCGGAGCAGCTCGCCAACCAGGGTGTGAGCTCCCAGCGCGAGCTCGAGATGCGGGGCCGCGAAGCCGGCCGGGCCGCGACCTTGCGCGCCGTTCGCAGCCTGACCGGCGTCCCGATCGACTACTTCGCGGAGATCAACCTGGCTGGTTTCTACGATCTGGCGCAGACCCTGGGCGGCGTCGATGTCTGCCTGAACCACGCCGTCTATGACCCATATTCCGGAGCCGACTTTCCCGCCGGGCCCCAGCGGTTGAACGCGTCCCAGGCGCTGGCCTTTGTACGGCAACGTCACGGCCTGGACAACGGCGACCTGGACCGCACCCACCGCCAGCAGGCATTTCTGTCGTCGGTCATGCGGGATCTGCAGGATTCGGGCACCTTCACCAACCTGGACCGGCTCAACAGCCTGATGACCGTGGCCCGCAAAGACGTAGTGCTATCTGCCGGTTGGGACGAGAACCTGTTCCGCCGAATGGGTGACCTGGCCGGTGGGAACGTCGAGTTCCGGACGCTACCCGTGGTGCGCTACGACAACATCGACGGCCAGGACGTCAACATCATCGATCCGGCCGCGATCAAGGCCGAGATAGCGGCGGCCATCGGTACCGCCCCACGGGCAACAACCACCACTACTGCCGCCAAGCCGAACCCAGCCACCGTCGTCGACGTGATCAACGCCGGCAGCATCAGCGGCATGGCCTCCCAGGTCTCCAGCGCGCTGAAAAAACGCGGCTACACCGCGGGTCAGGTCCGTGACCGCGAATATGGCGATCCGTCGGCGACCACGATCGCCTACGGCGCCGGTGCGCAGACCGACGCCCAAAACGTGGCGACGTTGCTCGGCATCGATGTACCCAACAAGCCGGACGCCAGCATCGCGCCCGGACACATCCGGGTGACCGTGGACACCAACTTCTCGCTGCCCGACGATGACGAAGCCACGACCACTACCACCACCACAACGACTTCGGCCAAGCCCAACACGTACTACTACAACGGGACCACAACGACCTACCCGACGCCCGATCAGGGCAAGCCGATCGATGGTGGCGGCGTTCCCTGCGTGAATTAGGGCGCGTAGAGCGCGCGGCGTGGAATTTGGGCGCGTAGAGCGCGCGGCGTTGAATTAGCCCGAAGTTGCGACGGCAACTTCGGATTAGCGCAAGGAAAGCGCGCGGCCGCGGCATCCGACGTTCCAGGGTTGGAGGGCCGCACTCGGCGGCTTCTGTTGCGCTGCAACGGGTTAACGCCGTGGCCCGGCTCGCGCACCCGGCCAGCATCATCGATCCGCCCAGATCGGCGAATCAGGCCTGCCACATTTCGCAAAACCCAATGTCGGCGCGGCCGCCGTCATAGCATCTATGACGCATTACTCGATTCCGAGTCGGGCGCGAGTCGCCTCGGCGGCGGCCGGTGGAAACGGGCAGGAGGGTCAGTCATGGCTAACTTTGCGGTGTTGCCACCAGAGATCAACTCGTTGCGGATGTACCTAGGTGCCGGTTCGGCGCCGATGCTGGACGCAGCGGCGGCGTGGAACGGGTTGGCGTCGGAACTGGCGACGGCGGCGTCGTCGTTTTCCTCGGTGACCTCGGGGCTGGCGGGGCAGGCCTGGCAGGGTGCGGCGTCAGCGGCGATGACGGCTGCGGCCGCCCCCTATGCGGCGTTTTTGGGTGCGGCCTCCACCCAGGCGCAAGGGGCGGCCGGGCAGGCTAAGGCGGTGGCCAACGTTTTCGAGGCGGCGCGGGCCGCGATGGTGCATCCGCAGCTGGTGGCGGCCAACCGCGACGCGTTCCTGCAGTTAATCCGGTCGAATCTGTTGGGGCTCAACGCCCCAGCGATCATGGCCGTTGAGGGCCTGTACGAGCAAATGTGGGCCCAGGATGTGGCCGCAATGACGGGCTATCACGCCGGGGCGTCGTCGGCGGCAGCGCAGTTGCCGTTGCCGACGAGCCTGCAGCAGTTCCTTAACAGCCTGCCCAGCCTGGGCATCGGCAACAAGGGCAACACGAACCTGGGCAGCGGCAATACCGGCAACGGCAACGTCGGCGACGGAAACAACGGCAGCTCCAACGTGGGCGGCGGTAACCTCGGCGACCGAAACATCGGCAGCGGCAACCGTGGCAGCGACAACGTTGGGTCCGGAAACCTCGGCGCCGGAAACATCGGCTTCGGCAACCGGGCCAGCGGCGTAACGCTGGGCCAAAACGTGGGCATGGGCAACACCGGCAACAACAACATGGGCTTCGGCAACACCGGCAACGGAAACCAGGGCGGCGGTAACACCGGCAACTTCAACACCGGCGCAGGAAACACCGGCAACGGCAACTTCGGCTTCGGCAACACCGGCAACAACAACATCGGGATCGGGCTCACCGGCGACAATCAGGTGGGCATCAACTTGGCCGGCCTGCTGAACTCGGGCAGCGGCAACATCGGCTTCGGCAATTCGGGCACCAACAACATTGGCTTCTTCAACTCCGGAAGCAGCAACGTGGGCATCTTCAATGCGGGCACCAATACCCTAGAGCCGGGCCACCTGAACAACCTTGGCTTCGGGAACTCGGGTGCCGAGAACATCGGGTTCGGAAACGCGTTCCGTGGAAACACCGGCTTCGCAAACGCGGGCCAGTTCAACACCGGCTTTGGCAACGCGGGCAGCGAGAACACGGGCTTTGGGAACGCGGGCGGCATCAACACGGGCTTCTGGAATTCGGGCGGGATAAATACCGGCAGCGGGAACTCGGGTTCCACGAACACGGGGTTTTGGAATTCGGGCAATGTGAACACCGGTTTCGGGGCCACCACCGACACCGGCCTGATTAACTCGGGCTTCAACAACACCGGCGGAAGCGCTGGCTTCCCGGGCGGAATTTCGGGCTTCAACAACACGGCCACCGGCGCGCCATTCAACGGCGCCGTCTCGGGCTTCTTCAACACGATCAGCGGCGCCACCGTCCAGAACACCTTTACCTCGGGCATTGGAAACACCGCGGTCCCGGGCTCCTTCCCCCCCAATCTGAGCGGCTTCAGCTCCGGCTTCTTCAACATGGGCACCGCGATCTCGGGCTTGTTCAACCTCAATCGGCTGGTGCCGTAGCCGATCAGGCTACGGTCAGGCGTGCGTGCCGCCGTCGATGCGGATTTCGGTGCCGGTGATAAAAGCGCCGTCTTGCGACACCAGCATCGCGATCACGCCGGCCACCACAGACGGATCGGCCATTCCGGTGCCGCTGGATTGCACCGTGGTTGGCAGGATCGGCAGCAGCCGGGAAAACAGCTTCCAGTCGGCGTCCTGCGGAATGTATCCGCCGGTCGCGTCGGTGATCCCGGATTTGATGCTGCCCGGCGCCACGCACACCGCGCGCAGCCCTTGGCCGGCGTATTCCAGCGCTAACGAATGGGTGAAGGCCTGGACGCCGCCCTTACTGGCGGCATAGGCCGCCATGTATGGATGCGCGAACGAGGCCGACGTGGAGCTGAAGTTGACGATCGCGCTGCGCGGGTTGGCCAGCAGCGCCGGCAGCGCTTCGCGGACCACCAGAAAGGTGCCGGTCAAGTTGACCGCGATGATCTGGTTCCACTGCTCGGCGCTGGTCTGGTGAGTGTGCGCGGCGCGCAACATGCCCGCCGCATTGACCAGCGAATCCAGGCCGCCGAGGGCGTCGACGGCCTGACGCACGCCGTCGACCACCGCTTGCTCGTCGGCGACGTTCATTTCTAGCGTGCTCAACCGGTCACCGGTGGCCGCCTCGTCGGCTCGGGCCCGGGTCTTGGCCAGGCCATCGGTTGCGATATCGGCGCCGACCACCGCGGCACCCTCGTCCAGCAGCCGCAGTGCGGTGGCCTGGCCGATCCCCGACCCGGCGCCGGTCACCAGAACCCGATTGCCCGCTAGTCGCTTCATGGCTCAGACCACCCCGCGTAGCCCGTCCGAGCCGAACACCGGCTCCAGCATCGCCGAAAAGTCCGGGCCGCGCCTTAGCATCTGGCCGCCGTCGACGTTGATGACCTGTCCGGTGACGAAGCTGGCCGCATCGCTGAGCAGAAACATCGCCAGGTTGGCAACGTCGGTGACCTCGCCGTGCCGTGGCAGCGGCGTGCAGATGGCGTAGTCCGAGCTCAGTTCCGGCGAATTGGTAACGGGTGCAACAAGTTCCGTACGAATCAGGCCCGGGCGGATGCTGTTGACCCGCACCCACGAGGCGCCGAGTTCGTCGGCGGCCAACTGCATCAGGTGATCGACGGCCGATTTAGTCACCCCATAGGCGCCGAACCAGCGGTGGGTGTTGCTGGCCGCGATCGACGAGATCCCGACGAAGGATCCGCCGCCGCCGCGCACCATGTGCTGCGCGGCGTGCTTGAGGACGTACATGGTGCCGTTGACGTTGAGGTCGACGGTTCGTCGCCATGCCTCGGAGTCGATGCGGGTGATCGGCCCGATGGTCTCCGAGCCACCGGCACAATGCACGACGCCATGCAGCCGGCCGTGCCACGCCGTCGCCGCGTCCACCGCGCGTGCGATCTCGTCCTCGTTGGTGACGTCAGCAGGCTCGTAGCGGATTGCGCCGCCATTGGATGCTTCCGCCTCGATTTCTTGGACCGCCGCCGCCAGCCGGTCCGGATTACGCCCGATGATCATGACGAAGGCACCGGCCGCGACCAGCCCGGCAGCGACCCCCTTGCCAATTCCACTGCCACCGCCGGTGACCAGGTAAGTGCGGTCCTGGAATGAGAGCTGCATGTGAGCCATAGAACCATGCCAGCCGAGCAGACGTAAAAGCCCCCAAATTCGGCTCGAATTGGGGGCTTTTACGTCTGCTCGGCGGTGTAAGGTGCGCGGCGGCTCTAGGGCGCGTCGCGGCGGGCGATCTTCGTCGGCTTGGCGGTGCGCCAATCCTCGACGTCGGGCGGCAGACCGACCGGAAACCTGTTTTCGTTATGGGCCGCCCAGTGTGCATGACCCAGCTCGTGGACGTGAAAGGCGTGCCGCAGCGCCTCGGTGAAGCCCATCGCGTCGGAGGCGGCGTTGACCGAGTCCTTGACCAACAATGCGGCCATCGTGGGCCGCTCGGCGATGCGCCGCGCGAATTGCAGAGTCTTGTCGGCCAGTTCGTCTACCGGGAAAACCTTGGACACCATGCCAAGCCGGTAGGCCTCGTCGGCGTCCAGCGAATCACCGGTCAACAGCAGCTCTTTGGCCTTGCGTGGGCCGAATTCCCAAGGGTGGGCATAGTATTCGACGCCGGGCATGCCCAGCCGTACCGCTACCACGTCGCTGAACCTCGCATTGTCTGCTGCCACTATCAGGTCGCACGCCCAGATCAGCATCAACCCCGCGGAGATGGCGTTGCCCTGCACCTGGGCGATGGTGATCTTGCGCAGATCGCGCCAGCGGCAGGTGTTTTGGAAGAAGAAATGCCACTCTTGGTGAAGCAGCTTTTCCGCGATGGGATCCAGGGTGGCGCCGTGCGAGCGGTACGTCGGATGCTGCGCAGGCCCGGGTTTGCGCTCCAGCATCGCCGCATCCGAGCCGAGGTCGTGACCGGCGGAAAAGTTCTTGCCGCGCGCCGCCAGGATTACCACGCGCACGGTGTCGTCGGCCTCGGCGCGGCGGAATGCCTCGTCGAGCTGAACCAGCAGGGTGCGGTTCTGTGCGTTGTGTTCGTTGGGCCGGTTGAGCCAGATCCGGGCGATGCGTCCCTCGTCGAGGGTCTCATAGATCACCGGCTGATCGGCGGCTGAGCCAGCCGCCTGCGAACCCGCCGGAGCGCCGGCTTGGTCGGAGAGAGTCATTCCGCCTACCTCGTTGGTTGTCAGATCGACCTTGTTTACACATTACGGGCAGTGTGTAAGAGGGGCGTCGCTGGGTCAACCTGGGAGGTTATCGGTGCCCGTCACATCGGCTGTGGAGGCTTCGAGGGCCATCGCGAGCAGTTGTTCGGGGGTTGAGGAATCGATGAGACGTTCCAGTTCCTTGCGGTCGCGGTCGGTTCGATCTGGCCCTGGCGTTGTTCTCGCATTCGCCAGGTGCAACAGTTCGTTCAGCAGGCCCGCGGCTCGAAGGTCGCTGATCGGGATGCCGGTGATAATCGACCGCAGCTGCTCGTCCTCGGATTCGGGAATCCCCAATTCGCTGCCGTTGACTTGGCGATGGCCGTTGCCGTCGAGTTGGTACCCGAGGTGGCGGGCGAGCTCGGTGGGGGTGGGGTGGTCGAAGGTCAGGGTGGGCGAAAGAGTCAGTCCGGTAGCGGTTTTGAGTCTGTTTCGGAGTTCGACGGCGGTGAGCGAGTCAAACCCGAGGTCTTGGAAGGTGCTGTCGGGGTTGATGTCTCGGGGGCTCGGGTGGCCCAGGACCAGCGCGGCTTGCGCACACGCCACCTCGGTGAGCAGCTCATGTCGTTGATCGGGGGTCAGTCCGTGCAGCCGGTCAGCAAATGCCGATTCGGATGCCGTGCCGTCGCCAGCGGCGGCTCGCCGCAGAGACCGGCGCGTGACCAGCCCGTCGAACACCGGTGGTAGTTGAGCGTTCCGGGCGGGGTTAGCCAGTGTGTTGTGGTCGAGGCGAGTGGCCACCACCGCGGGGTGAGCGGCGATCAGTGCGGCATCAAAGAATTCGATGGCCTGCGCACTGGTCATTGCCGCCAGCCCCGTGCGGCGCATGCGATCCTTGTCGCGGTCGCTGAGGTGAGCGGTCATGCTGCTGGCCTTTTCCCATAACCCCCATCCGAGCGAGGTCGCAGCCAACCCGCTGCTGCGCCGATGGTTGGCCAAAGCGTCTAAGAACGCATTGGCCGCCGCGTAATTGCCCTGTCCCGGAGATCCCACCACGCCGGCGATCGAGGAGCACAACACGAACATCGACAACGCAAAATCAGCGGTGGCCTCATGCAGATTCCAGGCGCCGTCGACCTTGGCCCGCAACACCGCATCCACCCGATCGGGAGTCAACGAATCGATCAGCGCATCATCGAGTGTCCCGGCGGCATGAATCACCCCCGTCAGTGGTGGGCACTGAGCGGCCAGCCGGGCCATCAACTGCGCCAGCGCAATCCGATCGGCCACATCGCAAGCCGCCACCACCACCCGAGCTCCGGCACTCTCCAACTCCGTAACCACCTGGTCCACACCCGGGGCCTGCTCGCCATGGCGGCTGACCAACACGACATGACCCACCCCGTAGTGGGTCACCAGATGACGGGCCAAGGTCATGCCGGCCATCCCGGTCCCCCCAGTGATCAGCACCGTGCCGGCGGCCAGGTCATCGGCGAGCACCTGAGGCATGGTGAGGACCACTTTGCCGATGTGGTTGGCCTGGCTCAACAACCGGTAGGCCTCGCGGGCGCAGCGGATATCCCGGGTCGTGACCGGCAACGGATGCAGCGTGCGAGTCTCGAACAGTCCCCTGAGCTCCCCCAACATCTGCGCCAGGCGCGCCGGTCCGGCGTCTAGCACATCGAATGCCCGATACTTCACTCCGGGATGTTGCCGGGCGATCGCATGTGGATCGCGGATGTCGGTCTTGCCCATCTCGATGAAGCGGCCCCCCTTGGCCAGCAGGCGCAGCGAAGCGTCGGTGAACTCGCCGGCAAGGCAATTGAGCACGACATCGATCCCGCGACCGCCGGTGACCGCCATGAATTTGCCCTCGAACTCCAGCGTGCGCGAATCACCGATGTGGTCGTGGTCAAAACCCATGGCACGCAACGTGTCCCACTTGCCGCGGCTAGCGGTGGCGAAAACCTCCAACCCCCAGTGCCGAGCCAACTGCACCGCGGCCATGCCCACCCCGCCGGTGCCGGCATGAATCAACACCGACTCGCCCGGCCGTACTTCAGCTAGATCCGCTAACCCATAGAACGCGGTCAAGAACACCACCGGCACAGCGGCGGCCTGGGCAAGCGACCACCCCGTGGGGACCTTGACGAGCAACCGCTGATCCACCACCGGTTGCGACCCGCCACCGGTTAGACCCATCACCGCGTCCCCGACGGCCAACCCGCTCACTCCGGCACCGACCTCAACCACCAGCCCCGCGCCTTCCGCGCCGAGCGCCGGGGCGGAGCCCGGATACATTCCCAGCGTCACTAACACATCGCGGAAGTTGACCCCCACCGCGGCAACTGCCACCCGCACCTGCCCGGCCCCCAACGACGACGGCGGGCACGGCTCCACCACAACATCGTCGACCGTGCCGCTACCGCCCAAGGCCAGCCGCCACGCTGACGTTTCCTCCGGTAGCTGCAGTGCCGAGGCGACGGGCACCAGCCGAGCCGCATACGCCGTGGCGTTGCGCACCACCAACTGGGGCTCCCCCGAAGCGACCCACCCCGCGACGCCCACCGTCATTTCGGTGCTGGTTGCGGGAATGTCCGTGTCGATCAACACGATTCGGCCCGGGTGTTCGCTCTGCGCTGTGCGCACCAACCCCCACACCGCCGCAGCGGCCGGGTCGGTGACCTGCTCGCCGGGTAAAGCCACGGCGCCGCGAGTGCAGATCGCCAAGGTGCCCGACCGGTCGGCCGCCAGCCAGGACTGCAGTACCTTCAGCGCCGCATGAGTGTGTTCGTATACCGAGTCCACCACGGCTTCCCCGGCCGAGACGCATTCCCAGACCACCACGTCGCCAGCATCGCCGCGGTGGGCAGTACCGACGGCCGGACAGCTCGGTAGTGGTGACCACAGCAGGTTCAGCAACGGATCGGCTGTCCCGTCAGTAGCCCTGGCCACCGCCGCACCCAACTGCTCGGCCGAAACCGGCCGTGTGATGAGCGAACCCACCGACAACACCGGCAACCCCGCCCGATCAGCAAGCTGGAGTGTGACCGCGCCCTGCCCGGCCGGGGCCATCCGAACCCGCACTCGTTCGGCACCCACACCGTGCAAGGACACCTGCTGCCAGCAATACGGCAACATCATCTGCTCGGAGTCTGCCTCCGATTCAGCCAGATGCATCCCGGAATGCAAGGCGGCATCCAACAGCGCCGGATGAATCCCGTAACTACTGACCGCCATCCCGGCACCGTCAGCAATGGCGACTTCGGCGAAAATCTCCCGCCCTCGTCGCCACATGGCCCGTAAGCCTTGAAACGCCGGACCATAGTCATACCCGCGTAGCGCCAACTGCTGATAGACATCGGTAACATCCACGGCCGTCGCGCCCGCTGGCGGCCACACAGCCAAATCCGGTATCGGTGCTGCCGGCTCCGCCTTAGCCGCTAAGATGCCGTGGGCGTGCAGCACCCACTGGGAATCCGGCTGGCTACCAAGGCTGTACACCGCCAGTGAGCGCTGCCCCGACTCCTGCGCGCCGTCGACGACTACCTGTACCGCCACCCCGGAGCGTTCGCCGAGCACCAGCGGCGCGGCCAGAGTCAACTCCTCCACCACGGGACAGCCGACCTGATCACCCGCGCACAGCGCCAACTCCACGAAACCGGTACCGGGAAACAACACCGGCCCACCGACCGCGTGATCGGCCAGCCACGGCACCGCTGCCAGCGACAGCCGTCCCGTCAACACCACCCCACCGGTGTCGGGCAGCTGCACCGCCGCCGCCAAGAGACCATGCGCAACCTCAGCCAGCCCCAAGGCGGCCGCATCAGCTCGGCCCGCAGATCCCGACGTCGACCAGAACCGCTGCCGGGCAAAGGCATACGTTGGCAACTCCACCACACGTCCACCGCTGGCGGCGAACAACCCTGACCAATCAACCCCCACCCCAGCCACAAAGGCTTGGCCCACCGACATCCAGAACCGCGCCAACCCGCCCTCGTCGCGGCCGAGCGTCGGAACCGCCACCACTGCATCGAGGTCGGGGTGGCCACCATCGGCGACGGTATCCTCGATACCGGCCACCAACACCGGATGCGAACTGGCCTCCACAAACACCCGATACCCCTGCTCGCGGCACCGCCGCACCGCCTGTTCAAACAGCACCGTCTGGCGGATATTGCGGTACCAATACTCGGCATCCAGCGCGGCGCCATCAACAATGTCGCCGGTGACCGTCGAGATGAATGTCACCGCGGATGAACTCGGCCGGATATCACCCAGCGCCTCAACGAGATCGGCGCCGATCACCTCCACTTGGGCGGAATGCGAGGCATAGTCCACCTCAATACGTCGAGCCCGAACGCCTTCGGCATCACAGCGTGCCAGCAGCTCCTCGATCGCATCCAACTCACCAGAAACCACCACCGCCGACGGGCCGTTGAGCGCGCCGATACCGATCCGATCACCCAAGGGCGCCAACAGCGTTGCTGCCTGCTTCGCACCGCACGCGAGCGACACCATGCCGCCGCGCCCGGTCAGTGCCTTGAGCAATGCGCTGCGGGCTGTGACCACCCGTGCGGCGTCACGCAGCGACAACGCACCAGCGATGTAGGCCGCGGCGATCTCACCCTGCGAATGTCCGATCACAGCATTGGCAACCACGCCCACCGACGCCCACAAGCGGGCCAGCGACACCATCACCGCGAACAACACCGGCTGCAGCACATCCACCCGATCCAGCCCCGGCGCCCCGGGCGTACCCCGCAACACCTCGGTCAGAGACCAATCCACAAACTCTGAAAGGGCCTCCGCGCACGCCTCGATCTGTTGCGCGAAAACCGGTGCGCAATCAAGCAATTCGACACCCATTCCCACCCATTGGGTTCCCTGGCCGGGAAACACCATGACGGTCTTGCCCACCGAGGCCGCCCGTCCGGTCACCACGCCCACCCCCGGCTCTCCGCCAGCTAGACTGGCCAACCCGGCCAACAACGCGGTGCGGTCCTGACCGACCACTACCGCGCGATGCGCGAAGGTGGACCGCCGCGCCAGGGTGCACCCCACGTCACCGGGATCCAGTTGGTCATTGGCCTCGAGATGGGCCAACAACCGGCCCGCCTGAGCGACCAGCCCCGCCGCGGTCTTACTCGAGACGACCCACGGCAGCGCCGCGGATGTATTGAACTCACTTGGTTCATAGCTCTTTTCGGGCTGGACATACTCGGCCGGCGCCTGCTCGACGATCACATGCGCATTGGTGCCGCTTATCCCGAACGCGGAGACCCCAGCCCGGCGCGGCCGGCCTCCGTCGACCGCCCAGGGCCGCGGCTCGGTCAACAACGCCACCGCTCCCGCCGACCAATCCACATGCGGTGTCGGTTCATCCACATGCAGCGTCGCCGGCATTACACCATGACGCATCGCTTGGACCATTTTGATTACACCGGCGATGCCCGCCGCGGCCGCGGTGTGGCCGATATTCGACTTGATCGAACCCGTCCACAACGGGTGCTCCGCGGGGCGGTCTTGCCCGTAGGTAGCCAATAAGGCTTGAGCCTCAATCGGATCACCCAATGTAGTGCCCGTCCCGTGAGCCTCGACCACGTCCACCTCCGCCGCCGAGATCCGCGCGCTAGCCAACGCCGCCCGAATCACCCGCTGCTGAGCCGATCCGTTGGGTGCGGTCAATCCGTTGCTGGCTCCGTCGTGATTGATTGCGCTGCCGCGGATTAACGCCAACACCGAACGTCCGTCACGACGGGCATCCGATAGCCGCTGCAGCACCACCACCCCGGCACCCTCACCCCACCCGACTCCGTCGGCGGCGGCGGCAAACGCTTTGCACCGACCGTCGGCCGCCAGCCCTCGCTGTCGGGAAAAGGCCACTAGAAGGGCCGGAGTGGCCAGCACGGTCACCCCACCGGCCAACGCCACATCGCATTCCCCCGATCGCAACGAAGCCACCGCCAGATGCAGCGCGACCAACGACGACGAACAGGCCGTATCCACGGATACCGCAGGGCCCTCCAACCCCAACGCGTACGCGATGCGCCCGGAAGCCACGCTGGCCTCGGAACCGGTCAACCCGTAGCCCTCCACCGCCTGCAATCCCTGCCCCGCCGCGTAGTCGGGGTTCATCGTCCCGACGAACACCCCGGTAGCCGAGCCGCGCAACGACAGCGGGTCAATACCGGTGTGTTCCAACGCCTCCCATGAACACTCCAACAGCAGCCGCTGCTGCGGATCCATGGCCAGCGCCTCACCCGGAGCGATCCCGAAAAAGCCGGCATCAAACTGCCCGGCGTCATACACAAACCCGCCCCGTCGGCAGTACGTCTTGCCCACCGCATCCGGATCAGGATCGAACAGTCCCTCCACATCCCAACCCCGATCGGTGGGAAACTCCGACACCGCGTCCCCACCACGGGCCACCAGATCCCACAACCCACGCGCCGAATCCACCCCACCGGGATAGCGGCATCCGATACCCACCACCGCGACTGGCTCGTTGATGCGTGAGAGCAGCGCATCGTTCTGCCGCTTCAGCCACTCCAACTGCGTTACCGCTTTTCGAAGGGCCTTGGTTGCCTTGGCAAGTTGCGTATCCATCTCTTTCCGTCCAATTCCGACTCGCCGCGACGCGATAGAAGATCTCCATGCCCTCAACGACCCTGCTGGCGTTGAGCGGGCAGCCCAGAATCGACGCCAAGCCACGGAAGGAGCTACCCGCGGTAGAAATGAAATGCGTCCCCGGTCAGCGCGTGGGAGCCAGCATCCGTGTGCAGCAAAAGCTATTACACGAGCGCGACACTTACCATGGACAAGCCGCCCTGCTCTGACGCCCTACGATTCAGCACACCGCACAGTGGACCGCTCCGGGCGTGATGTCGGCGTGACCCGTACACAGATTGGCGCGGGGGCGATTTTGCTCCAAGGCTCGGGGACTGCGAATTCGTCGTCGAGAGAACGAATTTCTGCGTGTCGGATGATCGTGCCGAGCGCCAGGGCAACTTCGAGCATCGCAAAGTGGTTGCCGATACAAGAGCGCGGTCCGGCGCCGAAAGGTAGGTACTGCCAACGATCGCGGCCAGCCGAGTCCTCCGGGCCAAATCGGTCAGGGTCGAAGGTCAGTGGCCGGTCCCACGCCGCGGGGTCGCGGTGCAGGGCCTGGACGCCGACGCTGCACGTCGTACCGGCCTCGACCCGGTAGCCAGCCACTTCGATGTCCCTGGTGACCATGCGGGAAATCGCCACGGTGGGGGGACACAGCCGCAATGCCTCGTGGATTACTCGGACCGTGTAACCCAGCCGCGGCAAGTCCTCAGATGACAGCCCCCGGTCGCCGATGTCGGCAATTTCGGCGCGGACTCGCTCCTGAATCTCGACGTGGTGGCCAAGCGCCCACAGCGCGTAGCTCAGTGTTACCGCTGTGGTGTCGACCCCGGCGTACATGAAAATGATGAGTTCGCCGCGGATCTCGTCGTCGGACAGCTTCCTGCCGGTGGCAGGATCGGTAGCCTCGATCAACGCGCGCACCAGCGGCGCGTCGCGGGTAGGGTCGGCGCGGCAGGCCTGCAGGATCGTGTCGGCGAGGTCATGCAACGTGGCACGGGCTGCGCGAGCGCGGCGACGCGCCGGAGTCGCCAGCCAGCGCGGCGCCCGAATGGGCCGCATCGCCCGGGAGGTGACGTATTCGAGCGCGACCCGCAACGCCACGTCGGCGGCCTCGGCCTCTTCGTCCAGGTCGATACCGAGAACCGAGCGGCTGAGCGCCCGCATCGCGAGTCGTCGGCACTGGCTGTTGAGGTCGACCACCGTATCTTGCCAAGTGGCAGAGATTGTTTCGGCGACTCCGGCCATGTGGCCGCCGAAGGCGCGGACGTGCTGTTTAGTGAAGGGCGGTTGCAGGGCGCGTCGCCGCGGCAGCCAGCGTTCGTGTCTGAGCACCAGCAGGCCCGAGCCGAGCAGGTGCCGCAATTCGTCTTGAAAAAGTGTCACCTCGGTGCTGGTTCCAGTGGCTCCAAGAATGTCGCGGGCCGCCTGCGGCGACGTGGCCAAGACCAGTTCAGGCAGTAACCATTTCGGGCCCATCTTCAGCCGGGTCACCGCTCCGCCGGCGGCGCGCAGCGTTTCGACGCCGGTGCAAAAGGTCTTGAGCGCCATCATCTGTTGCCGGTACGGCAGCGGATTCCTCGGAGCGAGGGGTAACGCAGCGACATCGGTGGGCACGCTGGTCTCGAGCGAATCGATCATGCCTGTGAAGTCCTTTGGCTGGTGGGACGGTTATGACGGTTCTCTTTAGCGCGGCGACTAAAGCAGATAGGAGGCGAGCTGCTCGCCGAACGTTTTCAGCGACTCCGGATTCAGCATTTCATCGTGACCGCACTCGACGAAGTGCTCGGTGATGTTGCCGGCGACGAATGGCTGCCAGATCGGCTGCAGCGCTGCGGCGTCGCCTCCGCGGCCCGAGAAGATGATCATGTCGCCTTCGAATACGTCCGGAACATGTTGTGCCTGAATCCGAATGCTGATGTTCAGGTTCGTGATCAGGGTGTCCATGATGCGCTTGGGCGGCAGCGGGAAATCCACCGCCTCGCGCTGCCCAAACAGTTCCGCTGCCTGCTGATAGGTAAGGGGTTCTGACTGTTCGCCAATGTCGACGCCATTCATTTCCAAGAATCTGCGGACGATGTCGCTTTCTGGGATGGGATCTGAGTCAACGCTCTCCAGCGCGTCGGCGGCATCATGGTTGAGACGAGGGTCGAGCGCGAGCAGGCGTCGCACGACACATCCTCGCCGCTGCAGCTCGATGGCAAGGTGATGGGCGACGATGCCGCCAAAAGACCAGCCGATGAGATGGTATGGACCGTCGGGATGAAGTTCCTGGATCTTGTCGGCGTAGTCCGCGGCGATCTCGCGAACCGACCCAAGCCAAGAGTCCCCATCGGGTGGCAGTTGAAAGCCAATGATGGGACAGTCCACATAGCACGCCAGGTTTCGGAATTGCCAGGCCAGTCCGCCCCCAGGAGGAAGACAAAACAGCGGAATCCCGTCACCGCGCTGGAACACCTCGACGGGAACGATTTCGACCGAGTCCCCTGCCGAGGCCAGCCGTTGGCCGAGACCCGCCACGGTCGGGGCCTCGAACATCGCACGCACCGGAAGGTCAGCGTCCAACGCCGTGTTGATCGCGGCGATCACCCGCATCGCGAGCAGTGAGTCGCCGCCTAGGTCGAAGAATGAGTCGTCGACGCCGACCCGGTCGAGTCCGAGCACCTGGGCGTAGATGTCGGCCAGGGTTTCCTCGACCGGGTTCGACGGCGCCCGATACCGGTCGGCGTCCCCGTATTCGGGGGTGGGCAGGGCGCGGGTGTCCAGTTTGCCGTTGAGTGTCAAGGGCAATTCGTCCAGCGCCACCACCGCCGCGGGCACCATATGCTGTGGCAGCCGATCCGCCAGCGCCGCGCGGATGCTGCTGGCCTGCACGCTGCCGGTGACGTAGCCCACCAGCCGCTTGTCCCCGCGACGATCCTCGCGCACTATTACCGCCGCCTGCTCGACCCCGTCCAGTTGGGCCAGCGCTGCGCTCACTTCACCGGGTTCGATGCGGTAGCCGCGGATCTTGACCTGCTCGTCCGCGCGGCCCACGTAGAGCAGCTGCCCGTCGGTGTCCCAGCGCACCAGGTCTCCGCTGCGGTACATGCGAGCCCCGGGCGCGCCGAACGGGCAGGCCACAAACCGCGAGGCCGTCAGCGAACCCCGCCGCCAGTATCCAGAACCGACTCCGGCACCGGCGATGTACAACTCCCCGACCACGCCGGGAGGAACCGACCGTAATCCGTTGTCCAGCACGAACAACGCCGCTCCGGGAACCGGTGATCCGATCGGAGCCACTCCCGAACCCGCGACGAGCGGTGCACTCATCGAGGTGTACCACGTCTCGGTCGGACCGTAGGCGTTGATCATCACCCGCCCGGGCGCCCACTGGTCCACCAGCTCGGCCGGGCAGGCTTCACCGGCCACGACCAACGTCGTCGACTCCAATCCCTCAGGCGACAATCCGCTAGCAGCGGAAGGGGTTTGGGCCAACACATCGACGTGTTCCCGGACGAGCAAGTCGTGCAGCTCTGCCGGGGACCGGGTCATGGCTTCGGGAATGACCACGAGCCTCCCGCCAAGGAGCAATGCGTTCCAGATCTCCCACACCGAGACGTCGAAGGCATACGAATGCCACTGGCTCACGGTCTGCCCGGGCGAGGGAGCGAACGAGGCCGGCGCGGTGAAAAGTTGGGTGATGTTGTGGTGGTTGATGGCCACGCCTTTGGGGGTTCCGGTGGTGCCTGAGGTGTAGATGATGTAGGCGGTGGTGTCGGGGGTTGGTGTGGGTAGGCCGGTGCTGGGTTGGGTGGTGATGGCGGGGTCGTTGAGGTCGATGGTCTTGGTGGGGTGGCCGGTCAGCCGGTCGGCCAGGGCGGTGGTGGTGAGCACGGCCGCTGGGGCGGCGTCGGTGAGCATGAAGTCGATCCGTGGCTGTGGGTGGGCGGGGTCGATGGGTAGGTAGGCGGCCCCGGTTTTCAGTACCGCCAGGATCGCGATGATGGCCTGGGCGCAACGCTCGACCAGCAGCCCGACCACGTCCCCGGCACCGATGTGGTGGCTAACGAGTAGGTGCGCCAACCGGTTTGAGGCCTCGTCTAGCTCGCGGTAGCTGTAGGAGCGGTGTTGGTCAACCAGCGCGGGGGCGTGTGGGTGGTGGTGGACCCGGGCGGCGAACAATTCCGGCACCGACACCGCGGTCGGCGCCGGCGCGCGCAACACCGCCCGGTTGCCGATCCGATCCAGACGCGCACGCTCGGCCTCATCGAGTAGATCGATCGAGCACAACCGCCGCGCGGGATCGGCGGTCATGGCCATCAACACCCGTTGCCACCGCGAAACCAGCGCCTCGATGCTGGCCGCGTCGAACACATCGGTGCGAAACTCCACCACACCACCGATCCCGGCGGGCTCACCGGCCTCGGTGAAACGTTCAGCCAACGACAACGTCAAATCCATCCGCGCGCTCTGGGTATCGACGGCCACCGGGGTGACCTCCACCTCGCCCAGGGTCAACCCCGCGGCGGGATCAGCATGGCGGCCGGCGAAGTTCTGCCAGGCCAACAACACCTGAATCAGCGGATGATGGGTCAACGACCGCACCGGGTTGAGCCGCTCCACGAGCACCTCAAACGGCACATCCTGATGCTCCAACGCCGCCAGGCTGCGCGCACGCACCTGGGCCAACAACTCCGCGAAACTCGCCTGGGCATCGACGTGCACCCGCAACACCAACGTGTTGACGAAAAAACCCACCAACTGCTCAAGAGCGGGATCATTGCGACCGGCCACCGCAAACCCCACCGCCACATCACTGGTCGCCGCCAGCGTGGACAACAACGCCACCAGCGCGGCCTGAATCACCATGAAACTGGTCGCGTTATGCTCACGAGCCACCCGAGTCACCTGCTGCTGCAACCCCGCCGGCCACTGCAGCGTCACACTCGCGCCGCGATGATCGGCCACCGGCGGATAAGGCCGATCGGTGGGCAACTCCAACCGCTGCGCCAACCCCGCCAATTCCTTGACCCAATACGCCAATTGAGCCCCAACACCGCTATCACCATCGGCCAACTCACCCAAATTGGCCCGCTGCCACAACGTGTAATCGACATACTGCACCGGCAACGGCGCCCACCCCGGCGCCCGCCCCGCACACCGACTGGCATACGCCACCGCCAAATCAGCGGTCAACGGACCCAACGACCACCCATCAGCGGCGATATGATGCACCACCACCGTCAACACATACTCATCGGCACCCACCCGGAAAAGCCGCGCCCGCACCGGAATCTGAGCCGCCAAATCAAACGCATAACACACCTGCTCGGCGACCGCTGCCTGCAACCGAGACTGCGACCACCCCGTGGCATCGACAATGCACCAACCAAAATCGGCCCACCCCACCGGCAAAACCACCTGCGACGCAACCCCATCAACAGCGACAAACACCGTACGCAAACTCTCATGACGACCCACCACATCAGCCATCGCCCAACCCAACGCATCCCCATCAAGGCGCCCCCGCAACCGCAACACCCCCGCCATGTTGTACATCGGCGAAGGCCCCTGCAACTGATCCAAAAACCACAACCGAGACTGCGCAAACGACAACGGCACCACCGCAGGCCGCGCCACCGCCACCAACGGCGCACACCCACCACCACCACCCACACCCACACCCACACACCGCGCCAACCCCGCCACCGTCGGCGCCTCAAACAACACCCGCACCGAAACCTGCGTCCCCAACACCTTATTGACCGCCGCAACCACCCGCATCGCCGACAACGAATCCCCACCCAAATCAAAAAACGACTCATCCACCCCCACCCGACCCAACCCCAACACCTGACCATAAATACCGGCCAACAACTCCTCCACCACCCCCGACGGAGCCCGATACCGCTCCACATCCCCAAACTCCGGCGCCGGCAACGCCCGAACATCCAACTTGCCGTTCACCGTCAACGGCAACTCACCCACCACCACCACCACCGCCGGCACCATATACCCCGGCAACCGCTGCCCCAACAACCCACGAACCACCGAAACATCCACATCCCCAACCACATAACCCACCAACCGCCTATCCCCCACACGATCCTCACGAGCAACCACCACCGCCTGCACCACCCCCTGCACCTCACCCAACACCGCAGCCACCTCACCCAACTCAATCCGATACCCCCGAACCTTCACCTGCTCATCCACCCGCCCCACATACACCAACCCCCCATCAACACCCCACCGCACCAAATCCCCACTGCGATACATCCGAACCCCAAACCCACCAAACGGACACGCCACAAACCGCGACCCCGTCAACCCCGCCCGCCGCCAATACCCACACCCCACCCCCGCACCAGCCACATACAACTCCCCCACCACCCCAACCGGCACCGGCCGCAACCAACCATCCAGCACGAACAGGCCCAGGTTGGACAGCGGCACCCCGATCGGGCTGACCGCGCTGCGGGCGTCGTGCTCAACGATCTCCCGAAACGTTGCATGCACGGTGGTCTCGGTGATGCCATACATGTTGATCAGCCGCGGACGTTCCCGATGGTTGGTCAACCAATCCCGAAGACGTTGCGGCTCAAGGGCCTCACCACCAAACACCACCGCCTCGAGCCGCAGCCGGCGTCCCAGCTCCGGATCCGCCGCGTCGGCGGCCACCAATCCGTAGAACGCCGACGGGGTTTGGCTGAGCACGCTGACCCGTTCGTCGACCAGCAACGCCAACAACTCCGCCGGGGATCGGGTGACGGCTTCGGGCACCACCACTAACCGGCCACCACGCAGCAGCGGCCCCCACATCTCCCACACCGAGATGTCGAAAGCATACGAATGGCATTGGGTCCACACCTGTCCCGGCCCGGCCGGCACCTTGTCGGCATCCAGCGCATCCAACAGTTGGGTGATGTTGTGGTGGTTGATGGCCACGCCCTTGGGGGTTCCGGTGGTGCCCGAGGTGTAGATGATGTAGGCGATGTTGTCGGCGGCCGGCGCCGGCAACCCGGTGCCGGGTTGGGTGTCTATCGCGGGATCGTCGATATCGACCACCACCACGTCATGACCGGCCAGCCGGTCCGCCAACCCGGCGGTAGTGATCACGGCCACCGGCTCGGCATCGGCGAGCATGAAGTCAATCCGCGCCTGCGGGTGCGCAAGATCGATGGGTAGGTACGCCGCCCCGGTTTTCAACACCGCCAGGATCGCGATGATGGCCTGCGCTGATCGCTCGACCAGCAGACCCACCACATCCCCGGCGCCAACCCGATGACCAACCAGGCAGTGCGCCAACCGGTTTGACGCCTCATCAAGCTCCCGATAACTATAAGAATCATCCCCATAGACCAACGCGGTCACCTCCGGGGTCTGATTCACCTGCGCGGCAAACAATTCCGGCACCGACACCCCCACCGCGGCGGGTGCGATCAACGCGGCCCTATTACCCCACGCGTCCAGCCCGACACGCTCAGCCTCACCCAGCAGATCAATCGACGACAACCGCCGGTGCGGATCCACCGTCATCGCCACCAACACCCGCTCCAACCGCGAAACGAGCGCCTCGATACTCGCCGGGTCAAACACATCGGTGCGAAACTCCACGCGGAAACCCAGTTCCCGACCCGGCATCACTTGCACCGTGATCGGGTAGTGGGTGGATTCGCGGCTGGCAATATCGGCGATGGCGAACTCGTCAGCACTCTGGGTTGCCGCCGCGTCGATCGGGTAGTTTTCGAAGACGAAAAGGGTGTCGAACAGCCTTTCGCTGCCAGTGATGTGCAGGATCTCGCTGAGCCCTAGGTGTTGGTGCTCGACGGTTTCGTTGTGGAAGCGCTGCAGCTGACCAACAAGGTCAATGGCGGTAGTCGCGGGTTCGATGCGCGCCCGGACGGGCAGCGTGTTGATCAGTAGGCCCACAATCGATTCCGCGCCGACCACCTCGGCTGGCCTGCCCGAGACCACGACGCCGAACGCGACGTCGTGCTGGCCGGTCAACCCGACCAGCACCTGCGCCCAGGCCGCCTGCAGAACGGTGCTGACGGTGGTGTGGCACGAGCGAGCCAACGTGGTCAGCGCATCGGCGGTCCCTGCGGGAGCGTGGAACCATTCAATGCCTCGACTGCCCAGCCCCAACCGATCCGGAGGGCCAACCAGTGTGGGGTTTTCAAAACCGTCGAACACCGAACGCCAGGCTGCGTGGGCGGCATCGATGTCCCGTCCGGCGAGCCAGGTCAAGAACTTGCGATACGGGACGGGTGCGGGCAGCGATCGTCCGTTATAGGCGGCGAATATCTCTTTCAGCAGAATCGGCACCGACCAGCCGTCAAGCACGATGTGGTGATTGGTCAGGACCAACCGGTGCCGATCTGCTCCGGTGCGGATGAGGGCGGCGCGGAAGGGGAGCTGGTTGCTGATATCGCAAACGGCGGCGCGTTCGGCGGCACATACCTGCTGGATGTTTTCGTCGACGGCTTCGCTGCCGATGGCTCCGCTGAGGTCCAATTCCTGCCAGGGCAGCGCGGGGTCGCGCGGGATGATCTGAACCGGTTTGCCGGCCTGTTGCCACACGAATCGCGCCGCCAGATTGGGATGCCGGGTTAGCGCGGTTTGGATGGCGCTGCGCAGGCGGCGACGGTCGAGCTGACCGGTGATGGCGATGTCGAGCTGCACCGCATACGGATCACTCGTGTCACCCTGCGCGGTGCTGGCCGCGTGGAAGAGCAGTCCCTCCTGCAGGGGCGTCAGCGGCACAACGTCGGCGACGGCGTATTGCCGCTCGAGCGCGTCGATCTGCTGCTGGCTCAGCCGAACCGGCAGCACGTCGGAAGGGGTCAGCCCACCGCCGCCCTCGGCGACATGTTTGGCAATACCGCGGAGCGCGTCGAACCACAGCTGACTCACCCGCGAGATCTGGTCGCGGTCGAGTTTGGACGACGCCCAGGTCCAGTTGGCGTGCAATCGCGGGCCGTCACCGGGATCGAGAGTGACGGCGTTGAGCTCCACCGTGTGCAGCAGCGGCATGGGTAGGCCCGCGTTGCTGTCTTCGGTGAACACCGAGTCCCACGGGCTCATCCGCCAGACGTCGGCAGCGGCCGAAGCCGGTACGGCGGGTCCACCCAGACGCCCCAGGTAGTTGAACCCGATCGCCGGCTCGTCGCCAGCGAGGTCAACGTCGGGATTGAGGTAGCGCAGCAAACCGTAGGTCAGGCCGTCCGGAAGGGCTCGAAGTTGCTCCTTGGCGTTCTTGATCACCGCTCCCAGCGCAGCCTCGCCCGCGGCGACCTGCGCCCAAGACAGCTCGCCCACGGCCAGCGACACGGGGTATTTGGTGGTGAACCAACCGACGGTATGCGACAGGTCGATGCCGGGGTTCACTTCTTCATGGCGCCCGTGGCCCTCCACGTCTATGCCGATCGGCGCGCCCGACGTGCCCAAAAATTCCGACCATGCCAAACCAAAGGCGACGAGCAGGATGTCTTGGACGCCGGCACGAAACGCCGCGGGTATCTCACCGAGCAGCATGCGGGTTGTCTCGACATCCAAGGTTGCCGACAGGTGCTCGGCGGTAGCGAAGGTATCTACCGTCGGCGACACCGCGGGCAACGCGGCGGGCGCCGACGCCACCTGGCGCCAGGCGTCGGCCTGGTCGTTCACCGTTGCGCTGCAAGCGTGCTCGGCCAGTACCGACGCCCAGCGCCGAAACGACGTTCCCCGCGCCGCCAATTCCACTCGCTGGCCGCGGCGGTGTTGGTCCCAGGCGCTGTTGAGGTCGTCCAGCAAAATCCGCCAGGACACCCCATCAACCGCGAGGTGATGGATGATCAACACCAGCTGAGCCGTGGCGGCCACCCACAACGCGCTCAGCATCACGCCGGCACCCGGATCCAGCCGGGTTCGGGCCGCCATCGCCGCGTCGTCGGACAATGCCGCTACCGACTGCACATAATCGGCCGCATCGACCGAACCGGCTTCGGGCACCGACAGTGACCAACCCCCGGCGCCGTCGTCGGCGACCCGCAGCCGCAGCATGGGGTGGCGATCCAGCAAAGCTTGCAGCAACACCACCACGTCGTCGTCACGCATACCAGCGGGAGCTTGCAATAGTGCGGACTGATTGAACTGTCCTACTGGGCCGTCGACGGTTTGCAGCCAACGGATGATCGGTGTTGCCGGCACCTGGCACGCTGCATCATCGCCGTCGTCAATCCAGCCATCGTCGACGTCACCGGCGACATCGGCCACTCGGGCTAGCCCGGCCACGGTTTGTTCGGTGAACAGATCCCGTGGTCGGCACACCACACCCGCGGCCCGCGCCCGCGCGACCACCTGGATCGCCAAGATGCTGTCGCCGCCTAGGTCGAAGAATGAGTCGTCGACGCCGACCCGGTCGAGTCCGAGCACCTGGGCGTAGATGTTGGCCAGGGTTTCCTCGACCGGGTTCGACGGCGCCCGATACCGGTCGGCGTCCCCGTATTCGGGGGTGGGCAGGGCGCGGGTGTCCAGTTTGCCGTTGAGTGTCAAGGGCAATTCGTCCAGCGCCACCACCGCCGCGGGCACCATATGCTGTGGCAGCCGATCCGCCAGCGCCGCGCGGATGCTGCTGGCCTGCACGCTGCCGGTGACGTAGCCCACCAGCCGCTTGTCCCCGCGACGATCCTCGCGCACTATTACCGCCGCCTGCTCGACCCCGTCCAGTTGGGCCAGCGCTGCGCTCACTTCACCGGGTTCGATGCGATAGCCGCGGATCTTGACCTGCTCGTCCGCGCGGCCCACGTAGAGCAGCTGCCCGTCGGTGTCCCAGCGCACCAGGTCTCCGCTGCGGTACATGCGAGCCCCGGGCGCGCCGAACGGGCAGGCCACAAACCGCGAGGCCGTCAGCGAACCCCGCCGCCAGTATCCAGAACCGACTCCGGCACCGGCGATGTACAACTCCCCGACCACGCCGGGAGGAACCGACCGTAATCCGTTGTCCAGCACGAACAACCCCAGGTTGGACAGCGGCACGCCGATCGGGCTGACCGCGCTGCGGGCGTCGTGCTCAACGATCTCCCGAAACGTTGCATGCACGGTGGTCTCGGTGATGCCGTACATGTTGATCAGCCGCGGACGTTCCCGATGGTTGGTCAACCAATCCCGAAGACGTTGCGGCTCAAGGGCCTCACCACCAAACACCACCGCCTCGAGCCGCAGCCGGCGTCCCAGCTCCGGATCCGCCGCGTCGGCGGCCACCAATCCGTAGAACGCCGACGGGGTTTGGCTGAGCACGCTGACCCGTTCGTCGACCAGCAACGCCAACAACTCCGCCGGGGATCGGGTGACGGCTTCGGGCACCACCACCAACCGGCCACCACGCAGCAGCGGCCCCCACATCTCCCACACCGAGTAATCGAAAGCATACGAATGGCATTGGGTCCACACCTGTCCCGGCCCAGCCGGCACCTTGTCGGCATCCAGCGCATCCAACAGTTGGGTGATGTTGTGGTGGTTGATGGCCACGCCTTTGGGGTTTCCGGTGGTGCCTGAGGTGTAGATGATGTAGGCGGTGGTGTCGGGGGTTGGTGTGGGTAGGCCGGTGCTGGGTTGGGTGGTGATGGCGGGGTCGTTGAGATCGATGGTCTTGGTGGGGTGGCCGGTCAGCCGGTCGGCCAGGGCGGTGGTGGTGAGCACGGCCGCTGGGGCGGCGTCGGTGAGCATGAAGTCGATCCGCGGCTGTGGGTGGGCGGGGTCGATGGGTAGGTAGGCGGCCCCGGTTTTCAGTACCGCCAGGATCGCGATGATGGCCTGGGCGCAACGCTCGACCAGCAGCCCGACCACGTCCCCGGCACCGATGTGGTGGCTAACGAGTAGGTGCGCCAACCGGTTTGAGGCCTCGTCTAGCTCGCGGTAGCTGTAGGAGCGGTGTTGGTCAACCAGCGCGGGGGCGTGTGGGTGGTGGTGGACCCGGGCGGCGAACAATTCCGGCACCGACACCGCGGTCGGCGCCGGCGCGCGCAACACCGCCCGGTTGCCGATCCGATCCAGACGCGCACGCTCGGCCTCATCGAGTAGATCGATCGAGCACAACCGCCGCGCGGGATCGGCGGTCATGGCCATCAACACCCGTTGCCACCGCGAAACCAGCGCCTCGATGCTGGCCGCGTCGAACACATCGGTGCGAAACTCCACCACACCACCGATCCCGGCGGGCTCACCGGCCTCGGTGAAACGTTCAGCCAACGACAACGTCAAATCCATCCGCGCGCTCTGGGTATCGACGGCCACCGGGGTGACCTCCACCTCGCCCAGGGTCAACCCCGCGGCGGGATCAGCATGGCGGCCGGCGAAGTTCTGCCAGGCCAACAACACCTGAATCAGCGGATGATGGGTCAACGACCGCACCGGGTTGAGCCGCTCCACGAGCACCTCAAACGGCACATCCTGATGCTCCAACGCCGCCAGGCTGCGCGCACGCACCTGGGCCAACAACTCCGCGAAACTCGCCTGGGCATCGACGTGCACCCGCAACACCAACGTGTTGACGAAAAAACCCACCAACTGCTCAAGAGCGGGATCATTGCGACCGGCCACCGCAAACCCCACCGCCACATCACTGGTCGCCGCCAGCGTGGACAACAACGCCACCAGCGCGGCCTGAATCACCATGAAACTGGTCGCGTTATGCTCACGAGCCACCCGAGTCACCTGCTGCTGCAACCCCGCCGGCCACTGCAGCGTCACACTCGCGCCGCGATGATCGGCCACCGGCGGATAAGGCCGATCGGTGGGCAACTCCAACCGCTGCGCCAACCCCGCCAATTCCTTGACCCAATACGCCAATTGAGCCCCAACACCGCTATCACCATCGGCCAACTCACCCAAATTGGCCCGCTGCCACAACGTGTAATCGACATACTGCACCGGCAACGGCGCCCACCCCGGCGCCCGCCCCGCACACCGACTGGCATACGCCACCGCCAAATCAGCGGTCAACGGACCCAACGACCACCCATCAGCGGCGATATGATGCACCACCACCGTCAACACATACTCATCGGCACCCACCCGGAAAAGCCGCGCCCGCACCGGAATCTGAGCCGCCAAATCAAACGCATAACACACCTGCTCGGCGACCGCTGCCTGCAACCGAGACTGCGACCACCCCGTGGCATCGACAATGCACCAACCAAAATCGGCCCACCCCACCGGCAAAACCACCTGCGACGCAACCCCATCAACAGCGACAAACACCGTACGCAAACTCTCATGACGACCCACCACATCAGCCATCGCCCAACCCAACGCATCCCCATCAAGGCGCCCCCGCAACCGCAACACCCCCGCCATGTTGTACATCGGCGAAGGCCCCTGCAACTGATCCAAAAACCACAACCGAGACTGCGCAAACGACAACGGCACCACCGCAGGCCGCGCCACCGCCACCAACGGCGCACACCCACCACCACCACCCACACCCACACCCACACACCGCGCCAACCCCGCCACCGTCGGCGCCTCAAACAACACCCGCACCGAAACCTGCGTCCCCAACACCTTATTGACCGCCGCAACCACCCGCATCGCCGACAACGAATCCCCACCCAAATCAAAAAACGACTCATCCACCCCCACCCGACCCAACCCCAACACCTGACCATAAATACCGGCCAACAACTCCTCCACCACCCCCGACGGAGCCCGATACCGCTCCACATCCCCAAACTCCGGCGCCGGCAACGCCCGAACATCCAACTTGCCGTTCACCGTCAACGGCAACTCACCCACCACCACCACCACCGCCGGCACCATATACCCCGGCAACCGCTGCCCCAACAACCCACGAACCACCGAAACATCCACATCCCCAACCACATAACCCACCAACCGCCTATCCCCCACACGATCCTCACGAGCAACCACCACCGCCTGCACCACCCCCTGCACCTCACCCAACACCGCAGCCACCTCACCCAACTCAATCCGATACCCCCGAACCTTCACCTGCTCATCCACCCGCCCCACATACACCAACCCCCCATCAACACCCCACCGCACCAAATCCCCACTGCGATACATCCGAACCCCAAACCCACCAAACGGACACGCCACAAACCGCGACCCCGTCAACCCCGCCCGCCGCCAATACCCACACCCCACCCCCGCACCAGCCACATACAACTCCCCCACCACCCCAACCGGCACCGGCCGCAACCAACCATCCAGCACGAAAACCGCCGCCAGCGGCGCCGGTGAACCAATCGGAGGCGCTCCCCGACCCGCGGCCAGCGGCGCGCTCATCGTCACATACATCGTGGTTTCTGTCGGGCCGTAGGCATTGACCATCACCCGCCCCGGCGCCCACCGGTCGACCACATCGGCCGGGCATGCCTCACCGGCCACCATCAACGTCGCTGATTCCAACCCCTGTGATGACAAAGCACCCGCCGCCGAGGGGGTTTGGCAAATCACGCCGACCTGTTCGGCGACCAACAGGTCGTGCAACTCCGCCGGGGAGTGGGTGACCGCTTCAGACACCACCACCAACCGCCCGCCATGCAGCAGCGCACCCCACATCTCGAGCACCGAGGTGTCGAAGCCAAACGAATGGCATTGGCTCCAAACCTGTCTCGGCGCGGATGTCAACCAGCTCGGTGCGGCGAACAATTGGGTGACGTTGCAGTGGCGCGTCGCCACACCTTTGGGAATCCCGGTGGTGCCCGAGGTGTAAAGGATGTAGGCGATGTTGTCGGCGGCCGGCGCCGGCAACCCGGTGCCGGGCTGGGTGTCTATCGCGGGATCGTCGATATCGACCACCACCACGTCATGACCGGCCAGCCGGTCCGCCAACCCGGCGGTAGTGATCACGGCTACCGGCTCGGCATCGGCGAGCATGAAGTCAATCCGCGCCTGCGGGTGCGCAAGATCGATGGGTAGGTACGCCGCCCCGGTTTTCAACACCGCCAGGATCGCGATGATGGCCTGCGCTGATCGCTCGACCAGCAGCCCCACCACATCCCCGGCGCCAACCCGATGACCAACCAGGCAGTGCGCCAACCGGTTTGACGCCTCATCAAGCTCCCGATAACTATAAGAATCATCCCCATAGACCAACGCGGTCACCTCCGGGGTCTGATTCACCTGCGCGGCAAACAATTCCGGCACCGACACCCCCACCGCCGCGGGTGCGATCAACGCGACCCTATTACCCCACGCGTCCAGCCCGACACGCTCAGCCTCACCCAGCAGATCAATCGACGACAACCGCCGGTGCGGATCCACCGTCATCGCCACCAACACCCGCTCCAACCGCGAAACGAGCGCCTCGATACTCGCCGGGTCAAACACATCGGTGCGGTATTCCACGATCCCGTGAATTCCGGCGGCATGACCAGTCTTGGTGAAGCCTTCTGCCAGTGAGAACGCCAGGTCCGTGCGGGCAGCCTGGGTGTGCATCGGCAAACGTGTGACGTCCAGATCGCCTAGCACCAGATCGGTCGGCCAGCTGCTCTGCCAGGCCAGCATCACCTGGAATAGCGGATGGTGGGCCAGGCTTCGGGTGGGGTTGAGCCGTTCCACCACCACCTCGAACGGCACATCTTGATGCTCGAAGGCCGCAAGGCTGCGCGCGCGCACCTGCCCGAGCAATTCGGCAAAGGTCGAAGCGCCGTCGACGTCAACCCGCAGCACCAATGTGTTGACGAAGGAACCGACCAACTCGTCCAGGGCGGGGTCACTGCGACCGGCCACCGCGAATCCCACCGCCACATCGCTGGTCGCAGCGATCATCGACAACAGCGCGCTTAGCGCGGCCTGAATCACCATGAAACTGGTCGCGTTGTGCTCGCAGGCCAGCCGGGTCACCTGCTGCTGCAGCTGTGCGGACCAGTGCACCGGGACACTGGCGCCGCGGTGATCGGCCACCGGCGGGTAAGGGCGATCGGTGGGCAATTCCAACCGCTCCGGCATGTCCGCCAATTCCTTGACCCAATAAGCCAATTGAGCGTTCGCGGCGCTGTCGCTGTCAGCCAGCTCACCGAGGTTGTCGCGCTGCCACAACGTGTAATCGGCATACTGCACGGCCAATGGGCTCCAGTTCGGGGCGTCCCCACCACACCGGCTGGCATAGGCCACACCCAAGTCGGAGGTCAACGGCCCCAACGACCAGCCATCAGCGGCGATGTGGTGCATGACCAGGACCAACACGTGTTCCCGCTCGCCTACCCGGAAAAGCCGCGCCCGCAAAGGGATCTCGGCTGCCAGGTCGAACGCGTGACGCGCCTGCTCCGCTATCGCCTCGTGCAGTTGAGGTTCCGGCCAGCCGCTGGCATCGATGACTTGCCAGCCGATATCTGCCTGCTCGGCCGGCACGATCACCTGCTGGGCTACCCCTTCAACGGCCGCAACGACGGTGCGCAAGCTCTCATGGCGGCCCACCACATCGGCCACCGCCGTCGCCAACGCAACCGCATCAAGCTGCCCACGCAATTGCAGCGCCCGCACCATGTTGTAGATCGGTGAAGGACCCTCGAGTTGATCGAGGAACCACAACCGGGATTGGGCAAACGACAACGGAATAACCGCGGGCCGCTCCATCGGCAGCAGCGGCGTGCGCCCACTCCACACCCCGCCTACACCCACATTCGATGCCAACTCGGCCACCGTCGGCGTATCGAACAACACAAAAACCGAGACGTCGGCATCCAACGCTTTGTTGATCGCGGCGATCACCCGCATCGCCGACAGCGAATCACCGCCCAGTTCGAAAAATGAATCGTCGACCCCGACCCGATCCAGCCCCAACACCCGGGCAAAGATTCCGGCCAAGATCTCTTCGACCGCATTGGACGGGGCCCGATACCGGTCCAGATGCCCGTACTCCGGGGCGGGCAAGGCGCGCGTGTCCAGCTTGCCGTTCACGGTGAGCGGCAACTCGTCCAGTACCACCACGGCAGCGGGCACCATATAGCTCGGCAACCGCTGGGCCAGCGCCGCGTTTATCTCGCTCGCCGGCACGCTGCCGGTGACATAACCCACCAGCCGCTTGTCCCCGGGATGATCCTCGCGGGCGATCACCACCGCCTGATCCACCCCATCGACCCCGGCCAGGGCCGCGGTCACCTCGCCGAGCTCGATGCGATACCCACGCATCTTGACCTGCTCATCGGCACGCCCCACGTACCGCAACTGCCCGTCGGGACCCCAGCGCACCAGGTCTCCGGTGCGATACATACGTGTTCCTGGGGCTCCGACCGATTCCGCCGTTCGCTCGACCGCTACGCGCTCTCGCTCACCGGCTCCCGCGCCGCCAGCCTTGCCGAACGGACACGCCACAAACCGTGACGCCGTCAACCCGGGTCGCCGCCAATACCCGCACCCCACCCCGGCACCGGCGACATACAGCTCCCCGACCACCCCGGGAGGCACCGGTCGTAGCCACCCGTCCAGCACCAGCAATGCGGCCTTGGGCACGGGGAACCCGATCGGCGGCATCTCCGCGCCAGCCGTCAACGGGGCGCTCATGGCCACGTACATCGTGGTCTCGGTCGGGCCGCACTGGTTGACCATCACCCGCCCCGGCGCCCACCGGTCGACCACCTCGGCCGGGCACGCCTCACCGCCGACCACCAACGTCGTTGATTCCAACCCGTGCGTCGCCAGCGCCCCTACCGCTGAGGGGGTTTGGCACAGCACGGTGACTTGTTCAGTGACTAGCAAGTCATGCAACTCCGCGGGTGCGCGCGTGAATGCATCGGGTACCACGACCAACCGCCCGCCATGCAGCAACGCACCCCAGATCTCGAACACCGAGAGGTCGAAACCAAACGAATGGCATTGGCTCCACACCTGCCCGGGCAGCGCCGGGATCACGTCCACATCCAGCGAGTCGAAGATCTGGGTCACGTTGCAGTGGCGGGTCGCAACGCCTTTCGGAGTCCCGGTGCTGCCCGAGGTGTAGAAGACGTAGGCGATGTTGTCTGCGGCCGGCGCCGGCAACCCGGTGCTGGGCTGGGCGTCGATCGCGGGGTCGTCGATGTCGATCACCACGATGTCATGGCCGGCCAGCCGGTCGGCCAGCGCGGCGGCGGTGATCGCGACCAGCGGACCGGCATCGCCCACCATGAAGTCGATCCGCTGCTGCGGGTGCGCGGGATCGATGGGTAGATATGCTGCCCCGGTCTTGAGCACCGCTAAGATCGCGACGACGGCCCGGGCCGAACGCTCCAGCAGCAGCCCCACCACATCACCCGCACCCACGCCATGGCCAATCAGCAAGTGCGCCAACCGGTTTGAGGCTTCGTCGAGTTCGCGGTAGCTGTAGGCCGCACCCCCCTGGCCCAGGTAGACCAGTGCGGTTGCCTCCGGGGTCCGCACGACCTGCGCGGCAAACAACGCCGGAATCGACGCCTCAGACTCTGGTAGGGTCACGGCCGCGAGGTTGCCGATCTTATCCAGGTAGGCACGTTCCGACGATGCGCGACCATCCATGCGGTGGTCGTCGAACAGCACGCCCACGTCGCGCAACGGGCGGTCCCACATACCCAACAGCCGAGGCAGGATGGTCAGCAGGCGCCGGCCCAGCGTCTCGGCGCTGATCTCACCCAGTGCGTTGTCACTGGTCACTATCGTCAGCATCAACCGGCCAGCGCTGTGTTCGGCTTGGATGCCGACGGGGAAATGCGACCGGCTCCGCAACTCCGGTGAGCGGAAGGTGACCGACCCCGTCCCTAAGGCTTCATTGCCGCTGAAACCGCCCGCGGGAAAGTTTTCGAACGCCAGAACGGTGTCGAACAGCTCGCCCAAACCGGCCAAGGTACGGATCTGCGAATGACCGAGATAGGCATGCTCGCGCAAGCGTGCAGCCTCCTGCTGCATGAGGGCACATTGCTGACCTACCACCGTCTTTGGGTCCAGGCGCACCCGCAATGGCACGGTGTTGATCAGCAGACCGATCATCGATTCCACACCGGTCAGTTCTGCGGGTCGGGTGGATACCGTGACCCCAAACACCACGTCTTGGCGGTCGGTGAGCACCGACAGCAATAGCGCCCATGCTAGCTGCGTCAACGTGCTAACCGTGACACCGCGGCTACGGACGCCCTGGACAAGGCGAGCCGTGGCAGCTTCGTCCAGGCTCACCTGTGTGGTCGTGGGCGGATGGTTTGGTTGCGCGCCGTTCTCGCGCAGTGGCGCTGCCGACAACAGGGTCGGCGCCGGCAAGCCGGCGAGATGTTCACGCCACTGCCGTTCGGCCTGGTCCACGTTGCGGCTGGCCAGCCAACCGATGAAGTCACGATATGGCCGCGGTGGTGGCGGCAGCGAGTCGATGCTGCCGCCGGCCTTGTACAGCGCCAGTAGCTCGTCGATGAAACGCACCATCGACCATCCGTCGACCACGATGTGATGGACGGCGACGCGGAATCGCCAACGCGCATCGGGCAATTCGATGAGCAAGAACCGGATCGGCGGACCTATTCGGAGGTTGAATCCCCGACCCCGCTCGTCGGCCTCCAGGGCGACCGCCGCCTCCCCGGTGGCGGTGACGTGTTCCCAAGCTAGGTCTACCGAAGACGGCACGACCTGGACTGGATGCGGCAAGTCACCGCCGATGAAACGCGCCCGCAAACTCGGGTGGCGCTTGAGCATCATGAGCGCGCAATTGCGCAACAGTTCAACGTCGAGCGGCCCGAATACATCGAAGCCGATCGCCATCGTGTATGGATCATCCGCCGGCGCCTCGCTGGCCATGGCCAGTGCGAACAGCCCTTCCTGGAGTGGGCTAAGGGCCATCACATCCTGGATGCCGGCGGGATTGCTTATCTGGGTCATGACAGCGCCGCATCGATCTTGGCCAGGACGTCCGGCAACGCGGCCAGCTCCGCCAGCGATAATCCCGACATGCTCATCGCCTGAGAACTATCGGCATCGACCACCCCGACATCGCCCTCGTGTTCAGCGTCGGTGGCAAGTTGGTCTAGCGCCGCCGCCAGCCGCCGCACTGTGGGATGGTCGAAAATCATCTGGGCGCTCAGCGGCAGACCTGCCGCTCGCACCCGAGTTGCCAGCTGCATCGCGGAGACACTGTCGCCGCCGAGCGCTAAGAATCGGTCCTCGCGCCCCACTTGCGTGATGCCCAGAACATGCTTGATCGCCTCAGCCAGCATCCGCTCGGTCTCGGTCGATGGCGGCCCGCTTGACTCGCCGTCGCCGACGCTCGACGTCCAGAGATCGACGGCATTCGGAACGACCGTCCGCGACTTGGGGCTCACGACGGTTTCGGGCCAGAGCCGCTGGCGCTGAAATGCATAAGTGGGCAGATCCACTCGCCGGGCACCCGAATCCGCAAACGCACTGGCCCAATCAATCGGCGTACCAACGACATACGCAGATGCCAGCGCGTTGACGAATGCTAGGTCGTCATCGACGCAGCGACCAACGTCCAGGAAATTGGCGACGCCCTCCTGCCACCGAGCCCAGTGCACCGCTTCCACAAAACGGCCGGGTTGCGTTACCTGGTCAACCCAATATTGCGGAGAACTCCAAACATTCGCGTCGATAGCCGCACCGGTGAGCCCTGATATGACCCGGATTGTCGGGACGTGATATGTCAGCCCGCGGCAGAGCCGAGAAAACTCCGAAAGCGCCGGTTCCGTACTCGGCGTTTCCCCAAGCTGACCGCGTTTCGCGACAAGATGGCAGGCATCCTCGAGTGACCATAGGCCCGCGACGTAGGCCGCCGTCACCTCACCGAGCGAATCGCCAATGACCAGATCAGGCCGAAGCCCCCACGATTCGGCAAGGCGAAACAGTGCGACCTCAACGGTGAACAATGCCGGCTGTGCGTAGGCGGCTTGAGTCAGCATTGCTGCGGCTGGTGAGCCAGGCTCGGCAAAAATCAAACCGCGCAGCGATGTGTCCATCCGGGGGTCGAAGATCGAGCACACTTCGTCAAATGCGTTGGCATACACCCGAAAACGAGAGTAGAGCTGTCGTCCCGCACCCAGCAACTGCGCACCGTCACCCGCAAACAGCATCGCTGTCGTCGCCGGAACCTCCGTTACACCGCGCACCACCGCCGAGGATGTCCCGCCGGCAGCCAACGATCGCAGCCCATCGAGAAGTTCGTCGCGATCGCGTCCGACCACAACGGCCCGATGATCGAACGTGGCCCGGGATGCAGCCAGCGAAAGCCCGACGTCGATCGGACGAAAGTCGGAATTCTGTTCCAGATGGGCCGCCAGCCGAGCGGCCTGCATCGGCAATGCCTGCGCGGAACGCGCGGTAATGACCCACGGTACGACCGGGATGCTGGTGCACGAAGGACCGGTCATCTCGCCCGCTGCCGAGGGTTCCGGCACGGCCTCTTCCACGATCAGGTGCGCGTTGACACCACTGGCGCCGAACGCAGATACCCCGCCCCGGCGCGCACCGTCGCTGTGCCAGGGGTGCGCCTTGGTGGCCAACCGAACGCGACCCGACGACCAATCTACGTACGGATTCGGTTCATCCGCGTGCAAGGTCGCCGGTATGACCCGATGGCGCACTGCCTCAACCATTTTGATCACTGCGCCCACCCCAGCGGCTGCCAATGTGTGGCCCACATTCGATTTCAGCGACCCCAGCCACAACGGCCGACCCTCCGGCCGGTGCCGCCCGTAGGTTTCCATCAGCGCTTCGACCTCGGTGAGATCACCCAGTGGAGTCCCCGTGCCGTGCGCCTCGACCACATCGACTTGAGACGCCTTCAGGCCGGCGTCGGCCAGTGCCTGGCGGATCACTCGCTGCTGCGCCATCCGGTTGGGGGCATCCGGGCCGTTTGCCGGCCCGTCGTGATTGACCGCCGAACCCCGGATTACCGCCAACACCCGATGCCGGTTTTCCAGCGCATCGGACAGCCGTTCCAGCAGCAATATGCCCACACCCTCACCCCACCCAGCCCCATCGGCCGACGCAGCGAACGACTTGCATCGCCCCTCGGCGGCAGATCCCTTGCCGGCCGCCAACCCCGCAAAACCTTCTTGCGTCAGCACGGTGACGCCCCCGGCGAGCGCCAGCGGGCACTCCCCGGACCGCAGCGACCGGACCGCCTGATGAATGGCCACCAGCGACGCGGAGCATCCGGTATCGAGCGTGATAGCCGGGCCACAGAGACCGAAGAAATATGAGATTCGACCACTGGCCATGCTCGACGCGCCGCTGGTCGCTCCCAACGGACGCGGACGGTCCAGGTCCTCAGACGCCAAACCGTTTGGAGGGCCGCCCAGAATCGAGGCCATCCCGAGGAAGACCCCCGTATCGCTACCCCGGACGGTCGACGCATCAATGCCTGCGTGTTCGAACGCCTCCCACGCGGCCTCGAGCGCAATGCGTTGATGGGGATCGATCGCCAGCGCCTCGCGCGCGCTGATGCCAAAAAAGTCGGCGTCGAATCCGGTGACATCGGATACGAATCCACCAGCCGGGGCGCCCGACCAGCCATCAGAATTGGCGATATCCCAGCCACGGTCGGTTGGCAATTCCGCTACCAGGTCCCGCCCCTCGCACACCGCGCGCCACAAGTCGGCGGGCGAGTTCAGTCCCCCGGGAAATCGACATGCCATACCCACAATCGCGATCGGCTCACGAATTCTGGCTTCCATTTCCCGCAAGCGCTGGCGCGTCTTCTCCAGCTCCAACACCGCCTGCTTGAGGTATGAATGGAGTTCTTCACTATTTGCCATCGAACAGCCTTTCAGGAAAGGGTAAGCTGCCCACCAAGACACGAAAGCCTGCTGGCGCGCATTCAAAGCCGCTCGTCGTCGATAAAGCCGGGTCGCAGATCCACATCGCCGCTCGTCGCAACCTGTGGCGCCAAGAAAAAGCTAGTGCAGTACCCCGACCTTGAACATGGACATATGGCCTTGTTCTGCGTGCTGCGACGCAGCACACCGCACATCGACGCACACCTGCTCCCGACATCGAGACCACGCTCCGCGGGCTACGGGCGGGCTGCTGGATGGGTGGATCCAGGCTTACGCAACAGCGCCGCGGGAATGAGCGTCAACGCCGTCAGCGCAAAAGCAACGACGAAGACGACGGTGTATGCATGGGACAGGTCACGCATGACACTGACCGCGAAATCGGGGCTAAGAGCTCGCCGGGGAATGACGGCCGGGTCGGGGGGCACTTCAAACCTATTTCGCTTTTGTAGGTTCGCAATTTTGTGTGCGGTCGAAACGTTTTCGCTGCGGCTGAATTGAATGGTCAAGATCACCGACATCAGCGCGTAGGCCACCGAGGCGGCTATTTGCTGATTCACGCTGACCAGGGCTGAACCGCGTGCGATCTGATGCGGGGCCAAGGACTGCACGGCGGCTACGGATGCCGGCATCTGCATGAAACCCACACCCAGACCCACGATCGTCATCCCGGCGACCAGGATGGGAAAGTAACCGACCCGGTTGGCAACACCGTAAGCAAAGATGCCCGCACCCGTGCTGACCAGTATGGCGCCCACCATCAGGACTTTCCCTGGTCCATGCTTATCCAGGGACCTACCGGCGAGCGGCACACCCACTAACGCGCCGAGTCCGACCGGGATGGTGGCCAATCCAGCCTGCAGGGGCGTGTGGTGCAGCAGCTCCTGAAAGTAGCTGGGATATATCAGCCCAGAACCGCAAAACGCGACGATAAACAGAAACATCACGGCGTTGGCGAGGGTGACCACACGGTTGGCGAACAACCGCATATCGATCAGCGGATGATCGGTGCGATAAAGGGCATGGAAGACGAAGCCCGTGATCAACACCACGCCGATGGTGGCCGGTAGGCACACCTCGGGGTCGGCCGCGGTACCCCGACCGGGCAGGGACGATAGGCCATACAGTAGTGTCGCCAAGCCGGGCAACAGCAGCAGCACGCCGATGAAGTCGAAGACTTCCGACGGTCTCGGTTGATCCTTCGCGAAGACGATCGCTGCGAGGACCGCCGTGCCCAGGCCCACCGGAAGGTTGATCAAAAAGATCCATTTCCAGCCGTAGGTGTGGACCAACCAACCTCCCAGGATCGGCCCACCGATTTGGCCGAGCAGTGCCGGTACGCCGACCACCGCCATGACCCGACCGGCGCGCCCAGGACCGGCCTCGCGAGTCACGATGGTGAGGATCAGGGGCATCAAGACGCCACCACCGAAGCCCTGACACACGCGAAATATGATGAGCAACATGATGTTTGGTGCTGTCGCACAGAGCACCGAACCCACTGTGAAGGTCAGAACTGAACCAATGAATAGTCGTTTGGCACCGAATCGATCGGCTGCCCATCCGGCCAGCGGGGTAACCGTGGCCAGCGCGAGCACGTAGCCAGTCATCGTCCAGGCAACGACGGCTTCGGTGGAGTTGAACACGGTGACAAACGTGCGTTGGGCGACAAAGACGACCGTCGTGTCCAGACATACGATCATCAAAGCCAGCACGCATACGCCGGCGATCCGGAGCAACCGGGCGTCGACGTGCCGCGGATAGTCGGGTTCGTAGCGGCGCTGAGACCCAGACGTTTCGATGTCCCCGCTGCCAATAGCGACACGGCTTGCAATCCGCTGGACGTGCTCCATCGCGATTCTCCATTGGTCCTGGGTGTGCAGCTTCGAGAAGTGCACCAGGAGCGCGCGGCCGGCGACATTGCAGCGATGCCCAGAATTCGGCCCGTATGACGGTCAAACTGCACATTGCGCCAATGCGCATTCGTCGTACCAAATTGACTACTGTGAGCCGTCCCGACGACTGGCAGCGGTCATGACAACACTCCCGAAAGGAAGTCGAGAGGAACAAAAGAGATGGCCCTGACGAATCCGGAAGAGTTCGATGTGATCGTGGTCGGCGGTGGTCCCGCCGGCTCGACATTGGCGGCTCTGACGGCCATGCAGTCGCACCGGGTTCTGGTATTAGAAAAGGAATTCTTTCCTCGCTATCAGATCGGTGAATCCCTGCTACCGTCCACGATCCACGGGGTCTGCCGTCTGACCGGAGTGGCCGACGAGCTCGCTAAGGCGAACTTCCCCCGGAAGCAGGGCGGCACCTTCAAGTGGGGAGCCAGTCCCGAACCATGGGCCTTCTCCTTTTCGGCCTCTCCGCGGATGGCAGGCCCGACCTCCTTCGCTTACCAAGTCGAGCGTTCGAAATTCGACGAGATCTTGCTCAACAACGCCCGCCGTGTCGGAGCCGAGGTTCGCGAGGGCTGCGTGGTCACCGACGTCATCACTGCCGACGGCCGAGTGCTCGGAGTGCGATACACCAACGGTGACGGCAGCCCACGCGAAGCTCGTGCGCGGTTCGTGATCGACGCTTCGGGAAACAAAAGTCGCCTGTACCAACGCGTGGGCGGAACGCGGAGGTATTCGGAATTCTTCCGCAACCTGGCTCTTTTTGGTTACTTCGAGGGCGGCAAGCGGATGCCGGAACCGAACAACAACAACATTCTCTGTGTGGCGTTCGACAGCGGATGGTTTTGGTACATCCCGTTAAACGAGACGCTGACGAGCGTCGGCGCGGTCGTGCAGCGGGAGATGGCCGAGAAGGTGCAGGGCGACCCCGAGACGGCGCTGAAATCCCTCATCGAGGAATGTCCCATGATCTCGGACTTCCTGTGCTCGGCCGAGCGGGTAACTAGCGGCCAATACGGGAAAATCAGAGTCCGCAAGGATTACTCCTACCACCAGACGACGTTCTGGTGCCCGGGCATGCTGCTAGTCGGCGATGCGGCATGTTTCGTCGACCCGGTGTTTTCTTCGGGTGTGCATCTCGCGACCTACGGCGCTCTGCTGGCAGCCCGGAGTATCAACAGCGCGTTGGCCGGGCTCGTCGACGAGCAAACGGCGATGAACGAGTTCGAAGCCAGGTACCGGCGCGAATACAGCGTGTTCTATGAATTCCTGCTGTCGTTTTACGAGATGCATCACAGCGAGACGTCGTACTTCTGGCAGGCCAAGAAGATCACCAAGAATGACAGACCTGAGCTCGAGGCGTTCATCGAGCTCGTCGGCGGTATCTCGTCGGGAGAGTGCGCCTTGACCAACGCTGACGCCCTCGCGGAGCGCTTCCAGTCACAATCTGCGGAGTTTGCCGGTGCGGTGGACAAGGCCGGACCAAACGGGAGCATGGTGCCGATGTTGAAGTCCTCGCTCGTCCGCCGGCTGATGCAGGCGCTGTTTGAGGGCAGCGCCCAGGAACAGATCCAGGGCCTGCTCGGCAAGGATGCTCCGCGGGATCGGCCACTGTTCCCCGGTGGCCTGGTGGCGTCGCGTGACGGCATGTTTTGGCTTCCGGCAAATCAATGATGCGTCGGTCAGCGTCAGTTCCCTGGCCCGCACCGTCACCCTGGCCGAGTGCCGCGGCTGCGGCCGGATCTTGATCTCATTTACAGTTGTGTAATGCCTACCAAATCTGACCATGGCGAAATCGGTGATGTGGAACCGGTGGCCGACAGCACCGCGAGCCAGGCCAGGCGTGTTGTCGCCGCATATGCGAACGACGCCGATGAGTGCCGCATTTTCTTGTCCATGCTTGGTATTGGGCCGGCCAAGCTCGAAAGCTAATGACTCCCAGGGGAGGCCCCAAGACAGGCGGCGACTCCGAATTTGTGGTGGTCGCCAACCGGCTACCCGTTGATCTGGAGCGACTTCCCGACGGTACGACGACCTGGAAACGCAGCCCAGGGGGGCTGGTCACTGCTTTAGAGCCGTTGCTCCGCAAACAGCGCGGGGCCTGGATCGGCTGGCCCGGATTGGTGGATGGCGACGCAGACGCGGCTGCGGAGCCGGCCGTCCAGGATGACCTACGGCTTCACTCGGTACATCTGTCCGCCGAAGACGTTGCTGACTATTACGAGGGGTTTTCCAACGCCACACTGTGGCCGCTGTACCACGACGTCATCGTCAAACCGATCTACCACCGCGAATGGTGGGAGCGCTATGTCGACGTCAACCGCCGCTTCGCCGAGGCCACGTCGGACGCGGTCGTCCAGGGCGGGACCGTATGGGTGCAGGACTACCAGCTGCAACTCGTGCCGAAAATGCTTCGCGAGCTGCGGCCCGACCTGACCATCGGCTTCTTTCTGCATATTCCGTTCCCGCCGGTGGAACTGTTCATGCAGATGCCCTGGCGCACCGAGATCGTCAAGGGTTTGCTCGGTGCCGACCTGGTGGGTTTCCATCTGACCGGCGGCGCCCAGAACTTCCTGTACCTGTCCCGCCAACTGCTCGGCGCCAACACTTCTCGGGCATTGGTGGGCGTGCGATCGCGGTTCGGTGAGGTGGAGCTCGAGTCCCGCACCGTTCGGGTCGGGGCGTTTCCCATTTCTATCGACTCTGGCGCACTCGACCACGCCGCCCGCGACCGCAACATCAGGCGACGGGCCCGGGAGATCCGGGCGGAGCTCGGTGATCCCCGCAAGATCCTGCTCGGCGTGGACCGCCTCGATTACACCAAGGGCATCGACGTCCGGCTGAAGGCTTTTTCTGAACTGCTCGCCGAAGGCCGCGCAAAGCGCGATGACACGGTTCTCGTGCAACTTGCGACCCCGAGCCGCGAGCGGGTGGAGAGTTACCAGATCCTGCGTAACGACATCGAACGCCAGGTCGGCCACATCAATGGCGAATACGCCGAAGTCGGTCACCCGGTGGTGCACTACCTGCATCGTCCGGTTCCGCGGGACGAACTCATCGCGTTCTTCGTGGCCAGCGACGTCATGCTGGTCACCCCGCTGCGCGACGGAATGAACCTGGTGGCCAAGGAGTACGTCGCCTGTCGTAGCGACCTGGGCGGCGCCCTGGTCCTGTCCGAATTCACCGGTGCCGCAGCCGAACTCCGGCAGTCCTATCTGGTCAACCCGCACGACCTCGAAGGCGTCAAGGATGCCATCGAGGCCGCGCTCAACCAGACCGTCGAAGACGGACGGCGGCGGATGCGGGCACTGCGACGGCAGGTGCTCGCCCATGACGTCGACCGCTGGGCCCGGTCGTTTCTCGACGCCCTCGCCGAAGCGCACCCTAAAGGCCAGAGCTAGTGTCTGGCACGGAATTTCGGTGACGTATTCGCAGGGGCTGTCAAGCGGCGGGCGTGAGGGAGGTGTCTTCGTGGGCGGCCGTGCCGGGGGCCCCGCACGGCGCGCGGTGTGATCGAGGACCAGCAGCGCAGGTCAGTTGGCCAGCGCAAAGTGGCTCTTCCGTGCGAGACCATCGCCGCCATTGGGTGATCATCCGAACGGGTTGCGCACGCGAACGCCCTCTATGAGCTGGCCGTCATTGAGATCCTCCGACCAAAGGGTGCCACAGTGCAGCTCAGCGGCGCTGCGCACGATCATCGCATCCCAGAACGACAGCTGATGCCGGTGCGACAGCAAGGCCGCCGCCACGACATCGTCTGCTAGTGGCGAATGAACGCGCCAGCGAGACAGGCTACGAAGTCGATCGACCGCCGCTTCCAGTGTGACCGGAGCAGCGACCTTCCGGGTGGCGTTGACGAAGAACTCTTGCAGCACCTGCACGCTGATTGCACCGCTTCGTTCCTGCCAGAGACGGCCCACAAGGTCGGCGGCACGGTCATGACGATGTCCTGCAGCAGTGTCGTAGGCGTACAGCAGGACATTCGTGTCGACGAAGTCCATGGTCAGCGTTCGTGAACCTCGTCGCGTGACCAGGTGATTTCACCCACGCGCAGACCGATGCCCTCTTTCATGAGGCGGCGTTCCTCCACTGCCACGTCGTCGTAGTCGCGGACGTCGCCGACGAGCTGTTCCAGCAGCCGCGCGACCAGCCCGGACACCGATGTATCGCGCTGCGCCGCGAGGATTTTCGCGCGACGGACGAGTTCGTCTGGCATCGAAAGCGTGATATTCCTCGTTGCCATGTGAATTAGTGTAGCACTGAATCACGGGGATTTTGGTTACTAACCAGCTCGCGCAACTATATGGAAGCTGCGCCCGGCTGCGCCGCGCTTGCGATCGCCACTAGGCACGATGGTGGCGACCCGCTGCGCCCGGCTGCGCCGCGCTTGCGATCGCCACTAGGCACGATGGTGGCGACCCGCTGCGCCCGGCTGCGCCGCGCTTGCGATCGCCACTAGGCACTGGTGGCGACCCGCTGCGCCCGGCTGCGCCGCGCTTGCGATCGCCACTAGGCACTGGTTCGGGTCGGCGCGGAGGTTTCGGGTCGCTGCCTCAGCGGCAGTAATCGATGGTCCCGAGTGAACACCAGGCGGACGAGCCCGAGGGCGACGACGACAGTGGTGGCTGCGACCGAGCCGAGGATGAGGAACATCACCACCGCCTGCACGAGCACTGCCTGGACCGGGGGTACTCCGGCGAGGATCAGTCCGGTCATGGCGCCCGGCAGGAACACCAGTCCGGTGGCTTTGGTGGTTTCGATCTGCGGGGATATCGCCGACCGCAAGGCGGTTCGCAGGTATGGGGCGGCGGCCTGGCGAGAGGGTTGACCGAGGGCCAGCCTAGCTTCGACCTCGTCGCGCTTGTCGCGCAGCTCGTCGACCAGGCGCCACGCCACCAACACCATCGCGGTCATCGAGTTGCCGATCATCATCCCGGCGATCGGCACCAGGGTTCGTGCCTGCAGCGGGAACACCCGCAGCCCAAATATCACGCCCAGGCTGATCGCCGCCGCCGCGGTGAACGCGGCGATCGCGAGCGGCGCCAGCCGGGGCACCTCCGGCGCCCGTCGGCGGGCCACGTCCCCGGCATACGCGATCATGCCTGCGGTCCACGCCCATGACCACCACAGCGAACGGCCTGGCTCGAGTATCAGCGTCAAGGCACCGCCTACCAGCAACAACTGGACCAGCGCGCGAGCCGCCGCCCACAGCACTTGACGCTGTAGGCCCAATCGCTGCCACAACGAAATCGCCGCGGCCAATACCACCAGGGCCAGCGACGTCGCCAGCCCTATCCAGCCGACCTGCCCGTTCACCGCGTGCCCGGTCCGTTGTCGGAGTCCATGGGGCCGAACCCGGTACACCGGCCCCGCTCCATGTGCAGAACGCGGTCAGCGACCCGCTCCACTTGCGCCGGGTTGTGAGTGACCCACAGGGCCGGAATGCCATCCTGCGCCAGCTCCCGCACCGCACGCTCGATCACCTCGGCCGCATCCGCGTCGACGGCCGACGTGGGCTCATCCAGCAGTAACACCTGGGGCTGCGCCATCAGCGTGCGGGCCAGACACATGCGCTGCGCCTCGCCACCGGAGAGCGCCATCGCGTCGCGGTCCAACCACGACCCCGCCAACGCCACCCGCTGCAGCGTTTCCCGCATCCGTGCCTCCGAAGCCTCCGGCTCGGCGACGCGCAGGTTGTCGGCCACTGTGCCGGGAAACGGCGTCGGACGTTGGAAACACATCCCCACCCGGCGCCGCAGCCAGAGCGGGTCGATCCCCGCGACGTCCTTGCCGCGGAACGACACTCGTCCGCTGGTCGGCACGTCCAGGCGGTTGCACAAGCGCAGCAGGGTCGATTTGCCCGATCCCGATGGTCCAAACACCGCCGTCACCCCCCGCGCCGGAATGGTGGCGGTGAATCCGTCCAACGCGCGCACCTGCTCGCGTTCGACGACGACGTCGACAAAGCCGAACACCGAATTCTCGTCCCTGTCCTGGTCCACCAGTGCCTCTCCACCCGTCCGGGACCAGGTCGGCTTGGTCCCGAAAAACTATCGGAAAACGATATCGGAGTCCGAGTTGTCTGCTACACGCTGTCGACGTCGGTTTCATGATGCTGTTGCGGCGCTGGTGAGCCCGCACACGGTAGAATCGCTATCCGATATCGGTTTCGTCACCGGCGTGAGGTGGTCTGGGGTTGCGGGAGTTTCAGCGGGCCGCGGTGCGGCTGCACATCCTGCATCACGCCGCCGACGACGAAGTCCACGGCGCGTGGCTGACCGAGGAGCTGGGCCGCCACGGATACAAAGTGAGCCCCGGCACGCTGTATCCGACCCTGCACCGCCTCGAGGCTGACGGCCTACTGGTCTCGGAGCAGCAGGTCGTGGCCGGCCGCACCCGCCGCGTCTACCGGGCGACCCCGGCTGGGCGCGCAGCGCTGGACGAGGATCGCCGCGCGCTGCGCGAGCTGGCGCGCGAAGTCCTGGGAAACGAGGCCTGACCTTTTTCCGGTCCTATTTGTAAACATGTTTGACATTATGAGACCTATGTTGTATTCACAAATTTTGTACTCAGAAATAGTTCCGCTGCGCAAAATGTGGCGGTAGCATCGGAACTTCCAAGCAAATGAAGGGAATGGTCAATTGGGCGCACAAAAAAGCACCACGATGCGTACGGTCGGAGCGGTGGCCGCGCTGCTGGGCGCCGTGCTGGCGATGCTGCTTACGGGCTGCACACAGTTTCAAAGCGGCGACTTAGGCCCTGGTCGGTCCCCTTCGATCGGTATGTCATCGCACTCGCTCGACGCGGCACCCGGAGTGAATTCAGTTAATTATCAATGACGTAGTAATCGCATTGCCAGGCGTGTCAAAAGAATTGACAACCTGAGGTATTGAAATCGCTTGGTAATAACGAAGCAGGTCCACCAGACAGCGTCCGCGACTATTCGGCGACTGACGAACCCATGGTTTTCCCGCCCGAACGCTGTGATACTCAATGCAGCTTGGGCGTGAAGGGAGGATCGAGGTGAACATCCGTCGCGGGCTGGCCGCTGGCGCCGGCATCGTCTTTGCCGTTGGCACTGGAATCGCCCTGGATTCGGGCGAACCGGCACGCGCGCTGGGACCACCGCCGGACGGCGCCTACGCCTTGAGCGAGGCGGGTGTGCCCGGGGCGACCTGGACGATTACCGCGCTGTGCGATCAGCCATCCGGAACCCGCAACATGAACGACTATTCCGACCCGATCGTGTGGGCGTTCAACTGTGCGTTGAACGTCGTGAGCGCGACGGCGGGAGCGCCGATCACCCGCGAGGATCGCTTGCAGAACTACAGCGGCAGGGCTCGAATGTCCAGCATGCTGTGGACCTTCACGGTGAGTAAGCCAGAAGGCGTTTCGTGTCCGGGTGGCGGCACCGCGCCCACCACCGATACCTATGCGTTCAGCGACGAAACGCTGAGTGGCACCCACACCACCCTGCACGGCGCGGTGTGTGGCCTGCAGCCGGACATGAAGAAGGAACCGTTCTCGCTGCAGATGACCGGGCCGCCACCCAGCCCGATCGAGCGTTACCCGTTGTACTGCAACGGCATTGCGATGTGCTATTAGCGCTGGGGACTACCCCCGGCCGCCGAGACTCAAGCCACGCACATCCGTCGCGGCGTGCCGTGTACCTGGTGTCAGTGTCGCGGTTGCCGCATTAGATCGGGGTGATGTAGGCGATGAGCCATTTGCCGTCGATCCGCTTGAAGTCCACCCGCAGTCGGCTGCCGTCGTAGAGCGGCTGCCGTGACTTGTCGGTCACGGTTCGGTTCATGTAAACCATCACCGATGCCGAATTACGTTTGGCGGCCATAACTCCCACGCCGACGACATTGGCCTGGACCACCACCTCGCGCTTCTTGGCCTCCGGGATGATCTGCGCGTTGGCGCTCTTCTGGAACTCCTGGCGATAGTCGGGCGTCAACAACGGATACGCCTCGTTGAGGCTGCGTTCGACGGTCTGGTAATCGTAGGCGAAGACTTGGGGTATTTCCTTGGCCGCCAACGCCGGCAACACCGCTCGGGCCGCCTCTTCGCCCCGGGTCTCCACCCGGTCCCAGTAGAACCACCCACCGGCCGCGGACAGCCCCACGATCGCGATGAGTAGCAGGCCGCTGGCGACGGTGAGCAGCCCGCGCAGCCACCGACGCATCAGTTGCCCCCGTCGGGATACTTGAGGTCGTATCCGGTCATGTGCCCAGCCTCGTCCTCGTGGACGATGACCCGCAGCCGGTAGGGCATGGATGGCTTGTTGACACCGTCGATGTCGGCGACCGTCACCCGCACCGACACCAACACCGACGCGTTGTCGCTGACCGCGTCGATGCCTTCCAGGGCGGCGCCATTCACGACGGCCTCCGAGGTCGCGTTGGTGGAGCGAAACAGGCCCTTGAGGTTGTCGACGTTGTTGTTGGCGCTGAGCATGCCACGAAGCGGGCCGCTGGTGCCGTTGACGAATCTGTTCACGCTCTCGTCGATGGTGTCCGGCGTGTAGCTGAACATGTTCACCACCGTCTGGGTGGCGGTGTCGACGAAACGCTGTTCCCGGGCTTGCTCGGCGTCGGCCTTTCGCTGCTGCAAGGCCAGCACGGTCACACCGACGGCCAACGCGACGACCACCAGCAGGCCGCCGGCGGCGGTGATCCAGCCGACCAGTGTGCGATGAGCGGGCCGCCGTGGTGGCGGCCGGAGGGTCGTCAACCGTTTGGCGGACTTGGCTTTCGGCTTCGCCTCGCCCTTGAACTCGGCCTTGAGACCAGCCTGGGCCTCGGGCGGAACCTGGACGGCAACGGGGGCCGCTGAGCTGGCACCCGATTCAGTTTTGGCCGGGCCCGCCGCGCGGGACGCCCGCCTGCGCACGCGTTGCGTCGTCGACTGCTGTTCTGCCACTACAGGATCCACTACATCGGCTTCGGAGCGAGCATCAGGTCCACCCAATTCTCGGCGCTTGATGCGCCGACGATTCCGGACGCGAAGATACCAGTGCCGCCCGCCGGGTCCTTGAACAGCCCGGTGGTCGGGTCGTAGGTGGTATAGGCCGTACCACTGGCCTGCGGTTCCGGACCTGGCGCCGGTCCGGTGCCCAACGGCGGGGGCGGCGGCTCAAGGTACTTCGGGAATGGAACCTGCGGCGGTTCCGGTGGATACCCCGGCGGCATCCACGACGTGAACGGCGGCGGTGGGCCATTGTCGTTGGGCGGCGGCGGAATGTACGCCGGCTGGTTCGGCGCCGGCCCCGGACCGGGTGTCACACCGGGCGGGGGCGGTCCAACAATAGGAATGCCCGGGTCCGGATCGGCTCCCGGCGGTATGTACGGGAAATGGTTGGGCGGCAAGATGTTTAGCCCATTTGTGACGGGCGTGTCGTACGGGATCGGCGGGCCCCGCCACGGGTTGGTGCCGATCGGCACATAGCCGCGCGGGTCGCGACACAGCGCGACCGTCGGCGCCCGTTTGCCGGGGAACTCCTGGCACGGGTAGTTACGGGCACCACGCACGTCGGTGGGGTCGTTCTGAGCTGTCTTGCAGTACATGTCGGTGGGGATCTCCCGCACCGACTCGTCGGCGGGCGTCCGCATCAGCGGCGGGGGCAGGAAGCCGGTGTTGCACGGCGGTGGGTCGTTCAGGTCGAGCTTGAAGTCCAGCTTGGCGCCCTCGTCTTGGGGTGCGCCGCCGGCAGAGGTGGTGATCGCGGCGAACAGCGCCGGGAAGACCACCAGGAGCTGTTCGATCGTCTTGTGATAGATCACACCTACCCGGCCCAGGTTGGCCAAACTGGCGGCCAGCGTGGGAAAGGATGGGCGGATGCCGGAGAACGCGGTGTTGGCCTCGTCGATCGCGCCCGGAGCGGTAGCCAGCGTGTCGCGCAGCTGTGGGTCGGCACGCCGGACCTCGGAAGTGAGCCGGGCCAGCCCGTCAGCGAGCGCCTTGATGTCGCCGCCGGCGCGAACCTGTGCCTGCAGGAACGGGCCCGCCTGGTCGATCAGCTGCGATACCTGCGGGTAGTTGGTGTTGGCCTCGTCTACCAGCAATCGCGCGGATTCGACCAGCCGGGCCAATTCCGGACCGGTGCCATTGGTTGCGGTGAACGCCTCGTGCAGTAGCTCGCGCAGCCGGGTGTCGCCGATGCTACTGACCAGCGTCTCGGCCTGCTTGAGCAAGTCGGCGACGTCTTGGCCGATGCGGGTGTTCTGCCGCTCGATGCGAGATCCGTTGCGCAACTTGGCCGGCGAGGGATTGTCCGGCGGCACCAGATCGATGTACTGCTCGCCGATGGCCGAAACACTCTTCACGCTGGCGGTGACATTCGACGGAATCGCGGTGCCGCTGTTCAGGCGCATCTCAGCGGTAACCCCGTTGGGGTTCAACTCCACCGATTCCACGCGCCCGACGGCGACACCGCGGTAGGTGACATTGGCGTTCTTGTACAGACCGCCGCCCGCGACGAAATCGGCGCTCACGCCGTAGGTTCCGATGCCGAACGTGGCGGGCAGGCGCAGGTAGAAGATCGCCATCACGGTCAAGGTGATGGCGGTGATCACCGCGAAGATGGATAGCTGAATCTTGGTGAGTCGGTCGATCATCTTTCCGCCCCTACTGTGTCGCCGTACCGGGCGGAATCTTGAACGGGTCGGCGGCTTGTCCGGACAGGTTGGCCAGTTCGCCGACGAGAAAGTCGGGCGGGTTGACTATCTCGGCCATGTGCGCCATGTTCGGGTCGAAATAAGCCGTGGTGAAGAACGTCTCACCGATCCGGCGCAAGGTCAGATCGAACGTGGTGAACACGTTGAGATAGTCGCCGCGCACGGCCTGCTTGATGCCGAAGTTGGGGAACGGGAACGTCAGCAAAATCTGCAACGAGGTGACGAAATTCTTGCGGCTGTCGTTGAGGGCCTTGACAACCGCATACAGGTCTTTGAGGTCGGCGGCGAAATCCACCTTGGTCTTGGCGAGCACGTGCGAAGTGACCATCGCCAGCTTCTTCAACGCGGCGAATGCGTCGACGATGTGGTCCCGGTTCTTGTTAAGCACCCGAACCGCTTCCGGCAGCGTGTCCAGCGCTCGGCCCAGATTGTCCTTGTCACGCGCCAGGATTGCGGAAAACCGATTCAGCCCGTCGACCGCGTCGATGATATCGTTGACCTGCCTGTTGAGGCCCGCCGTCAGCTCCGCGAGCCTGGGGACCAGGTCGATGAACTGGCCCTTCCGGCCGACCACCGCTTGGTAGGCCTCGTCGGTGATCTCTTCCAGCGCACCGACATTGCCCTTGTTGACGACCACGCCGAGTGCGGAGAACACCTCCTCGGTGGTGGGATAGCGGCCGGTGTGGGACTCCGCAATTCTCGACCCATCGACCAGCCTGCCCTTCGGGGGTTGGTCGCTCGGCGCGGCCAGGTCGATGTGCAGCGAACCCAAAAGTGACGTCTGGGAGACCTTGGCGATCGCGTTGGCCGGCAGCACCACGTTCTTGTCGAGCGCCAACTTCACTGCGGCATAAAACGATCCGTCGGGCCGTTGCTCGGCGGATATTCCGGCGACACTGCCCACGGTGACATCGTCGACCATGACCGGCGAGTTCTGCGGCAGCGTCGCCACATCGGGCAACTCGATGGTGATCGAATATGCGCCACCTCCATGGCCGGCGGTACCGGGTAGCGGCAGCGAGTTCAGCCCGCCGAAACTGCAACCGGCCAGCAGTACGCTACCGGCAGCTAATGCGCTGCCACGCAACCAGATTCGGCTCATCAGCCGCCCCCCTGCTCGGCGGGCGCCGGCCCAGGCGCCGACGGCCCGGGCGCGGGACCGGGCGCCGGCCCTGGCGCGGGACCGGGCAACGGGCCGTACCCCGGCGGGGATCCCGGCGCTTGCGGGACCAGCAGGGCTTGCAGATCTGTCTGATTCGATGCCGGATGCGTTGGCTGCGCCGGTATCCACGTCAACTCCGGAATCGGTGTCTCCGCTTTTGCCTGCGTGGCCGGGGTGTCGTAGATGATCTGGCCCTTGTACGCCGTAATGGTGTTGATCGGGTGGAACATGATCGGCGGGTAGTTCACGGTGAGCCGGCGCAGCACCGGTCCCAGCCGCTCGCGACAGAGCTCGGCGCGCCGGAAGTAGTCCGGCGCCGACGGCCCGGCCGCGGTGTCGAAGGAGCCCCCACAGATGAATTGCACCGGGTTCATGAAGTTGGGCAGCGACAACAGGCCGTTCAAGGTGCCCTGCGCGGGGTCATAGATGTTGTAGAAGTTGGCGATCCCCGGGCCCGCCACATGCAAGACCTGTTCGATGTTCTCGCTCTGGTCGCTGAGGGTCTGGGCAAAGTCGTTGAGCTGGTTGACCGTTTCGATCAACGTCGAGTTGTTCTCGTGCAGGAACCCTCTGATGTCCGAGAGCGCCTGGTTGAGCGTACCCAGCGTGTGGTCCAGGTTGCGCGAGCTGTCCGCGAGCACCTGCGACACCGATGCCACGTGTCCGGCGAACTGCACGATCTGTTCGTTGCTGTCCGCCAGCGCATCGACCAGTACTTGCAGATTCTTGACGGTACCAAAGATATCGTTGCGCGAATCCCCAAGGCGCCCAGCCACTTGCGAAAGTTCCTGCAGTGCGCTGTGGAACGAGTCGCCCTTGCCGTCGAGGGTGTCGGCGGCCTGGTTGATCGCCGCGCCCAGCGGGCCCTGCAACTCGTCGGCCGCCGGACTGAGTTGAACGGACAGTTTGGTCAGCGCTTCCTTGACCTCGTCCCATTCCACCGGGACCGCGGTGCGGGTCAGGTCGATGCTGGCGCCGTTGGGCAGTGTCGCTCCGCCGGTATATGCCGGGGTGAGCTGAATGAACCGCGCCGCCACCAGGTTTGGCGACATGATGACAGCCTGGACGTTCGGGGGAATCTTGAGATCCTTGGACACCGACATGGTGATCTTGACGTCGGACGGGCGCGGCTCGATGCTGTCGATTTCGCCCACTGGCACGCCGAGGATGCGGACCTGATCTCCGGGGTAGATCCCGACGGCAGAAGTGAAGTAGGCGGTGATTTTTCGGCCGGCGCTACCCGCGGAGAACAGCGCGTAGGCGCCACCGATCAGCGCCACGACCAACACGACGATGGTGACGGTGCGCAGCCCCTTGCTGCCGAAACGTCGCGGCGCCGTCATGGTGACTTCGGCCTAATGATCCAGCGCTCTTGAATCATTCCCCGCAGATTGTCAGCGAGGCTATCCGGCAGCTTGCCCGGCTGGAAGACGGCGTCGAACATTACCCCTACCAATGGGGCCGGGATCGCCCCGAAGACGTTGACATTGAATCCGGGCCCGGAGCCGACCACCTCGCCTAGCGTGGTCGCATACGGGGGCAGCCGCTTGAGGGCCTCGGTGATGTAGTCGCGGCGCTCGTTGAGGTTGCTCAGCACCAGGTTGAGCTTGTTCAGAGCCGGGCCGAACTCCTTGCGGTTGTCGGCGACAAAGCCGGAAATCTGTGCTGAGACATCGTCGATCCCCGCGATCAACGCGCCCAACGCGGCACGTCGCTCGTCGAGTGCGGCGAACAGTTGGTTGCCGTCATCGATGAGCTTGTTGACCTGGGCGGCGCGTTCGGACAACACCGAGGTCACCGTCTTTGCGTGCGCCAGCAGCCCTTTCAGCGCCTCGTCACGGGTGTTCAGCGTGCGAGAAAGCGTCGTCACGCCGTCCAGAGCGCCGCGCAGGCTCGGGGTGGCGTCGTGCAGCGTCTCGGTCAGCACCTTCAAGGCCTGCTCAAACTGGGGTTTGTTCAGGTTGTTCGCGTTTTCGCCGAGATCCTCAAGGGCGCCGGCAAGCGTGTAGGGCGTCGTGGTCCGGCTCAACGGAATCGTCGTCGCACGGCCGGTGCCGGCCGGGGTCACCGAAATCGAGCGCTCACCGAGGATGGTGTCGGTCCGGATCGCGGCCAGGGACTGGTCGCCGATGACGACCTTGCGGTCCACGTTGAAGGTGACCTTGGCGCTGTTGCCGGCCAGGCTCACGTCCGACACCTTGCCGACTTTGAAACCTGACACCAAAACCGCGTTACCGGGTGTGATACCGCCCGCGTCGGAGAAGTAGGCCTCGTACGTCTTGCCCTGCGGCCAGAACGGTAGCCCGCTGTAACCGAACGCGATGAGCACGACGAAGATCACCACCGCCAACCCCAAGATGCCGGTGCGAAGTGGGTCGCGGTCTCGCTTGCTACTTGGCAAAAGCGCACCTCCCCTTACTGGGATCCACCTGGCCGCCAAAGGGGATCAAGATGTCGCTACCGGCCGGCCCATTGATCTTGATCGTCACGGTGCAGAAGTAGATGTTGAAAAACGATCCGTAGGCGCCAAGCGCGGCCAGGCGCAGGTAGTCCTCGCCCAGTTGCTCGACGTCGTTGTTGATCTCTGCCTTGCGGTTATCCAGTTCGGTGGCCAGCGGCCGGGCATTTTCCAAGATGCCTTGCAACGGCCTGCGCGAATTCCTCAGCAGCTCAGTCAGATCCGTCGTCGTTGACGAAAGCGGTTGGATAGCACCGGCGATCGCGTCCTTGTTCTTGGCCAGTCCGGTAATCAGCTGCTGCAGCTGGTCGACGCTCGCGCTGAATTGAGCGCTGCGCGCATCGATGGTACCCAGCACCGTGTTGAGGTTGTTGATCACGTCGCCGATGAGCTGGTCACGTCTACCCAGCGCCGACGAGAAGGCACTGGTATCGGCGAGCACGTTGGCCAACGCGCCACCTTGACCCTGCAACAACTCGATGACGGCGCTGCTGATCGTGTTGATCTTGTCGGCGTCCAGGCCCTTGAGCACCGGCTTCAGCCCGCCCAGCAGCGCATCGAGATCCAGGGCCGGCTGGGTGTGTTGAGAGTTGATCGTCCCGCCGGGGGGCAGCTTGCGCAGCTCGCCCGGCCCCGACGTGATCTCCAGAAACCGGTCGCCGACCAGGTTTTCGTACCGGACCACCGCACGCGTCGACGAGTACAGCGTGTAGCGCTTGTCGACGCCGAATGTCACATCAATGGTGTTGTCCGGGTTGAGCTTGACGCCCTTGACCGCGCCGACCGGTACTCCGGCGATGCGCACCTTCTGGCCCGCCTTCAACCGCGACACGTCGGTGAAGGTGGCGTGATAACTGGTCTCCGGGCCGAACCGGAAGTCACCGAATACCACCACCAGGGCCGCGGCCACCAGCAGCATGACCACCGCAAAAACGCTGACCTTGATCACCATCGACCGATGCGACGGCATGCCCCCGCGCGCCATCAGAAGTCGTCCCGTTCCGCGAAGGCGCCGTGGAACAAGAACTGCAACGTCGACGGCGCGTCGACCTGAACCTCGGTGAACGGCTCATAGGGAATCAAGGCGTTGTCGGTGACCAGGAACGGCGCCCGGTAGAACGACCCGCCGGTCTGCTTGGTCGGAATGTCGGGCAACCCACGGCAGTTCGGCCCCCCGGAGGCGTTGACGATCGGCAGGCTCTCCGGATAGGTATACGCGGGCGCGCCCAACACGAAGCTCGACGACGTGAACAGGCCGGCCTTGCGGACGCCGATCAGCGGCGCGAACTCTCTGACACCGCGATCGATGCCGGCGAACAGGCAGCCGAATTCCGGTGAATACTCGCCGGCCACCTTGAGCGGGGCCCGCAGCCGGTTAATGGCGGCGATGAAGTCCTGTTCGGCCGGCTCCAGCGTCTCGTAGGCGTTGTTGGCCAGGCCGATGGTGGCCAACAACGTGTTGTTGAGGTTGTTCTGCTGGTCCACGAGGGTCTTGTTGATCGTCGGCAGGTTGTCGAACACGGTATTGAGGTCGGGGGCGGCGTCGGCGTAGTAGCCGGTCACGATGCCTACCTTGCGGAAATCCTCCTGCAGGGTGGGCAGCTTCGGGTTGGCTTGGCGCGTCAGGGTATTCAGTCCAGACAGCAGCGCACCCAGATCGTCGCCGTGGCCACGCAGCCCCTCCGACAACGCGCTCAGCGTCCCGTTGAGTTCGACGGGGTCGATCTTGTGCAGCAGGTCGATCAGCGACTGGAACAAGGTGTTGACTTCCAGCTGGACCGCCGAGGCCTCGACGCGCGCACCCGGACGCAGCGAGCCCGCCGGCGCGCCGGTGGGCGGGATGAATTCCACCGACTTGGCGCCGAAGATGGTGTTGCCGGCGATGTGCACCGTGGCGTTGGACGGGATGAAGTGCAACTCGTTGCTGTTGATGGCCAGCCTCAGCCGCGCCTGCTCACCGCTGTAGCTGATGTCTTCGACCTTGCCGACCTGGATGCCCCGGTACTTGACCTTGGCATCCTTTTCCATCACCAGCCCGGCCCGCGGCGACGAGACCGTGACAGTTTCGGTCGAGGTGAAGGCCGCGGTGTAGGACAGGTACGTCAGAACCGCGGACGCGACAAGCAGGCCACCCAGCAGCGCCGCCGCCACCCGCACAGCCGTGCGTCGTGATCCGGTGCCTGCCATGGTGTTACCCCGAGAGATTGAAGTTGCCGGACGCTCCGTAAACGGCGAGCGAGATAAACAAGGTAATGACCACCACGACGATCAGCGAAGTACGCACCGCCTGACCGACGGCGATACCGACGCCGACCGACCCGCCGCTGGCGTTGTAGCCGTAGTAGGTATGCACCAGCATCACCGCGATAGCCATCACGATGGCTTGCAGAAAAGACCACAACAAATCGGATGGGATGAGGAAGGTGTTGAAGTAGTGGTCGTACAGACCCGCGGATTGTCCATTGATGAACACCGTGGTGAACCGGGCCGCGAAGAACGCGGCAAGCACCGACAGCGAATACAGCGGGATGATCGCGATCAGGCCGGCAACCAGCCGGGTGGACACCAGGTACGAAACCGAATGCACCGCCATGCATTCGACCGCGTCGATCTCCTCGGATACCCGCATGGCGCCCAGTTGTGCGGTGGCGCCGGCACCGATGGTGGCGGCCAACGCGATCCCGGCAATCACCGGGGCGACCACCCGCACATTGAGGAAAGCCGAGAGGAATCCGGTGAGCGCCTCAATACCGATGTCGCCCAGCGACGAATAACCCTGCACCGCGATCACACCACCCGACGCCAGCGTGAGAAACGCCGCGACCCCGACCGTGCCGCCGATCATCACCAGCGCGCCTGCGCCCAGTGTCATCTCGGCAACGTTGCGGATCGTCTCCTTCCGGTAGCGGGTGATCGCGTTGGGGACGTAGCGCATGGTTTCGCCGAAGAACAACGCCTGCTCGCCAAAGCTGTCGACCGGCCCCTGAAGCCGCGACATGAATCGGCGAAAGCGGATAGTGGCGTCGTAACTCATCCCATGCTCACCATCGCGCTCCCGCCATCGTCTGTTACTTCGCCTACTTCGCCTACTTCGCCTACTTCGCCGAGATTCGTACGCCGATGGCAGTCATCACCACGTTGATCACGAAAAGGCAGATGAACGCGTAGACAACCGTTTCGTTCACGGCGTTGCCGACGCCCTTGGGCCCGCCCTTGACGGTCAGGCCACGATAACAGCCGACCAGCCCGGCCATCACACCGAACAGCAGAGCCTTGACTTCGGCAAGGATCAACTCACGCAATCCAGTGAGCACGGTCAACCCGTTGATGAACGCTCCCGGGTTAACGCCTTGAAGAAAGACCGAAAATACATAGCCACCGGACAACCCGATGGCGCACACCAAGCCGTTGAGCAGCAGCGCGACCAGTGTGGAAGCCAAAACCCTAGGCACGACGAGCCGCTGGATCGGGTCGATGCCCAGCACCCGCATCGCGTCGATCTCCTCGCGGATGGTGCGGGCACCCAAATCGGCGCAGATCGCGGTGGCACCGGCACCGGCCACGACGAGCACCGTCACCACCGGGCCCAGCTGGGTGATGGTGCCGAATGCCGTTCCGGCGCCGGAGAGGTCGGCGGCGCCGATTTCGCGCAGCAGGATGTTGAGGGTGAACGCCACCAGGACGGTGAACGGGATGGATACCAGCAGCGTGGGGACGAGCGAAACGCGAGCGACCATCCAGGTCTGATCTAAAAACTCGCGAAATTGAAACGGCCGCCTGAAGGCGGCACGTACAGTATCGAGCGACATTTCAAAAAACCCGCCGACGGCCCGGGCCGGAACGGCAAGTTGTTGGATCAACTTGGTCCCCCCGTCTGCTGCTCGCGGCGAAGTCGGTATAAGGGTTGGGTGCGTCCTCAGTTCGCACGTTGCTCGGTGTGAGCCGGCTCATATTAACCCAGAACAACTTCGCCGTGTCAATGAACTATATGTCTATATCAACTGCGTTAATTTCGCTGGTTACGCCCCATCTCGCGGTCTCATTCTGACACCTGTTCTAGCCGTCTGCGAGCCCTGGCAAACGGCCTCGATCCGCTCACTAAGTCATTAGACGGGTGGCGGCGAAGTTGTGTTCCGGATTCCGGCCAGCAAAGTAGTCCTGCAGCGTCGCGCTCAGCTGAGCGGGCTTCCAAGCCGGGCCGTCCGCGCTGAATTGACGCTCCGCGCTCGGCGGGGCAACCAGCGTCACCCGGGGGCCATACACGATGAACACCTGACCGTTGACTTCCGCGGCCGCCGGCGACGCCAGGAACTGGACCAGGGTTACCACATGCTCCGGCGACAACGGATCAATGTCGCCGTCCTCGGGCGCTTCGCCGAAGACGTCGGCCGTCATCGCGGTGCGCGCCCGCGGGCAGATCACGTTGGCGCGCACCCCGTAGCGGCCCAGCGCCCGCGCGGCCGACAAGGTAAGCGCGGTGATACCCGCCTTGGCGGCGCCGTAGTTGGCCTGCCCCACCGGACCGACCAGGCCAGCCTCCGACGAGGTGTTGACGATCCGACCATAGATAGCGCCCTCTTTGGCTTCCTTGGCTTTGGTGCGCCAGTAGGTCGCCGCGTTGCGGGTGAGCAGGAAATGGCCACGCAGGTGCACGGCGATAACGGCGTCCCAATCCTCGTCGGACATGTTGAACAGCATCCGGTCGCGGGTGATGCCGGCGTTATTTATCACGATGTGCAGTCCGCCCAACCCGTCGGCCGAAGCGATCAGCTCGTCGGCCGTGGCACGCTGGCTAATGTCACCGGCCACCGCGACCGCCTTGGAGCCGGCGGCACTGATTTCGTCGATGACGTCGGAGCCGTCCAGGGCGGTGGCAATGTCGTTGACGACGACGGTGGCGCCGAGCCGGGCGAGGCCGATCGCCTCGGCGCGGCCCAACCCCGCGGCCGCGCCGGTCACCACCGCGACCCTTCCGGATAGATCGGTCGCGTTCGTGCTGCTACTCAATTTATGAATACCTCTAGTCTGGGCTAGTCATCGCTAGTCTTCGCGCAGCAATGCCGCGCGCGGGCATTCGGCGATCGCCTGTTCGGCCAGATCCTCCTGGTCCGCCGGAATCGGATCGGTCTTCACGACGGCATAGTCCTCGTCGTCCAGATCGAAGATATCCGGCGCAATTCCCAAGCACACCGCGTTACCCTCGCATCGGTCACGGTCCACCTTTACTCGCACGGCACCCTCCTTGACCTTTCGACCGCGGTTCAGTACCTACCCCACCATACGACGATGGGTCCGGCGAAACAGTCGCTGGACCCTCAGACTAGAACGTGTTACAACCGGGAGAACGAATGGGTAGTCGTTGGCATGAGTGACTATGACCGGAGGCGGCTGGAATGCGCATCAGTTACACCCCTGAACAGGAGGAGCTGCGTCGCGAGCTGCGGTCGTACTTCACCACGCTGATGACCCCGGAGCGTCGCGAGGCGCTGAGCTCGGTGCAGGGCGAGTACGGCGTTGGCAACGTGTACCGCGAGACGATCGCCCAGATGGGCAAGGACGGGTGGCTCACCCTGAACTGGCCCACGGAGTACGGCGGCCAGGACCGCTCCCCGATGGACTCGCTGATCTTCACCGACGAGGCGGCCATCGCCGGTGCACCGGTGCCGTTCCTGACGATCAACAGCGTGGCGCCGACCATCATGGTCTACGGCACCGATGAGCAGAAGAAGTTCTTCCTGCCCAAGATCGCGGCGGGGAACCTGCACTTCTCGATCGGCTACTCCGAGCCGGGCGCCGGCACCGACCTGGCCAACCTGCGCACCACCGCCGTGCGCGACGGCGACGACTATGTGATCAACGGCCAGAAGATGTGGACCAGCTTGATCCAGTACGCCGACTACGTCTGGTTGGCGGTGCGCACCAATACCGAGACCAAGAAACACCGTGGCATTTCGGTGCTGATCGTGCCGACCACGGCCGACGGCTTTTCCTGGACGCCGGTGCACACCATGGCCGGTCCCGACACCAGCGCCACCTACTACTCCGATGTCCGGGTGCCGGTGAGCAACCGGGTCGGTGAGGAGAATGGCGGCTGGAAGCTGGTGACGAACCAGCTCAACCATGAGCGCGTCGCACTGGTGTCGTCGGCGCCAATCTTCCTGTGCCTGCGCGAGGTTCGCGAATGGGCACAGAACACCAAGGACGACAGCGGCGCCCGGCTCATCGACTCGGAGTGGGTGCAGCTCAACCTGGCTCGGGTATATGCCAAGGCCGAGGTGCTCAAGCTGATCAACTGGGAACTGGCGTCCTCACAGGACGAAGCGCCGTCACCGGCGGATGCGTCGGCGGCCAAGGTGTTCGGGACCGAGCTGGCCACCGAGGCGTATCGGCTGCTAATGGAGGTGCTGGGCACCGCGGCGACACTGCGCCAGGATTCGCCAGGGGCATTGCTGCGCGGGCGGGTGGAGCGCATGCACCGGGCGTGCCTGATCTTGACCTTCGGGGGCGGCACCAACGAAGTCCAGCGCGACATCATCGGCATGGTCGCGCTGGGACTGCCCCGCGCCAGCCGCTGACCATCTTTGGGAAAAGGACTCAGATACATGGATTTCACGACCACCGAAGCGGCACAGGACCTTGGCGGTCTGGTCGACACCATCGTGGGTGCGGTATGCACACCGGAGCATCAGCGAGACTTGGACACGCTCGAGCACCGGTTTGACCGCGAACTGTGGCGCAAGCTGATTGACACCGACATCCTGACCAGTGCCGCGGCGCCCTCGCTGGGCGGCGAGGGTTTCGGGTTGCTCGAGCAAGTGGCGGTGCTGGTTGCGCTGGGTCACCAACTGGCCGCGGTGCCGTACCTGGAGTCGGTGGTGCTGGGTGCGGGTGCGCTGGCTCGGTTCGGGTCTGAGCAGCTGCAACAGGACTGGGGCGTGCCTGCGGTCAACGGCGAGAAGATCCTTACCGCTGCCCTGTATGGCGAAATGGGTGAGGGGCCGGTGCAGGCCGCCCAGGCCGGGGGCGGCCTCCGGCTCACCGGAACGCGCACTCAGGTGCCCTTCGGTCCGGTGGCTGACGCCTTCCTGGTGCCTGTCGAAACCGGTTTCGGCACAAGGGTTTTCCTTGTCGGCGCCGACGACCCCGGGGTTTCGGTGACGGCGCTGCAGACCACCGGGCTGGGTAGTGTCGGGCATCTGAAACTAGACGGCGTTGATGCCACCCGATCGGTCGGTGGGGGCGAAGTGGCCGCTTGGCTGGGGACACTAGCGACCCTGGGCCGCACCGCGTTTCAGCTCGGGCTGCTGGAACGAGGATTGCAGCTGACCGCAGAGTACGCGCGTACCCGTGAGCAGTTCGACCGCCCGATCGGCAGCTTCCAAGCCGTTGGGCAGCGGCTGGCCGACGGCTACATCGACGTCAAGGGGTTGCGGCTGACGCTCACCCAGGCCGCCTGGCGGGTATCCGAAGACGTTCCCGCCGACATTGACGTGGCAACCGCAGCGTTTTGGGCGGCCGAAGCCGGGCACCGGGTGGCGCACACCATCGTGCACGTGCACGGCGGTGTCGGTGTCGACACCGATCACCCGGTGCATCGTTACTTCTTGGCCGCCAAGGAGATTGAGTTCGGACTGGGCGGTGCGACCGGGCAGCTGCGGCAAATCGGTCGTGAGCTGGCAGAGGCTCCCGCCTGAGTAATGTGAGTCCGACCGATCCGACCGTCAGCCGGCTGCTGGTGCCGCTGGCCGAAATCGACGACCGGGGAGTCTATTTCGAGGATTCATTCACCAGCTGGCGCGACCACGTACAGCACGGCGCCGCGATCGCCGCGGCGCTGCGTGAGCGTCTGGACCCGGCGCGTCCGCCCCACGTCGGCGTGCTGCTGCAAAACACACCGTTCTTCTCGGCGATGCTGGTGGCCGCCGGGATGTCGGGAATCGTTCCGGTAGGCCTCAACCCGGTGCGCCGCGGCGCGGCAATGGCCCGCGACATCAAGCACGCCGACTGCCAACTCGTGCTCGCCGACACGGAATCCGCCGCGACACTAGGCGATCTCGAGCACGTCAACGTCGACTCCACCGGGTGGACCGAAGCGGTCGCCGCGCAAGTCCCGCCAAGGGATACCGAGTTACGTTTTCAATCCGCCACGCCGGCTGACCTTTTCATGCTGATCTACACCTCTGGCACCAGCGGCGATCCGAAGGCGGTGAAATGCAGCCACGGCAAGGTGGCGATCGCCGGCGTGACGATGACGCAGCGTTTCGATCTCAGCCGCGACGACGTCTGCTACGTGTCGATGCCGTTGTTCCATTCCAACGCGGTGCTGGTCGGCTGGGCGGTGGCCGCGGCATGTCAGGGCTCAATGGTGTTGCGGCGCAAGTTTTCTGCCTCGCAGTTTCTGGTCGACGTGCGCCGCTACGGCGCCACGTACGCCAACTACGTGGGCAAGCCGCTGTCATACGTGCTTGCCACACCCGAACAACCCGACGATGCGGAGAACCCGCTGCGGGCGGTGTACGGCAACGAGGGCGTGCCGGATGACATCGAGCGGTTTGCCCGCAGGTTCGGCTGCGTCGTTCAGGACGGCTTCGGATCTACCGAAGGCGGGGTGGCAATTACGCATACCCCCGATACCCCGGTGGGCTCGTTGGGTCCGCTGCCGGACGGGATCGCGATCGTCGACCCCGACACCGGCGAGCAGTGCCCGGTCGGGGTGGTCGGCGAACTGGTCAACATCGCCGGGCCGGGCCGCTTCGAGGGCTACTACAACGACGAGGCCGCCGAGGCCGAGCGGATGGCCGGCGGTGTTTACCACACCGGCGACCTTGCCTACCGCGACGAGGCCGGCTATGCGTATTTCGCCGGCCGACTCGGCGATTGGATGCGGGTGGACGGGGAGAATCTCGGCACCGCACCGATCGAGCGGGTCCTGCAGCGCTACCCCGGCGCCGCCGAAGTTGCGGTGTATCCGGTGGTCGGCGACCAGGTGATGGCCGCGGTGGTGATGGCCCCCAGGGCGGAATTTGATGCCGATAAGTTCCGTGCCTTCCTGGCCGAACAGCCAGACCTCGGGCCCAAGCAGTGGCCGTCGTACGTCCGGATCAGCGCGACGCTACCGCGCACCATGACGTTCAAAGTGCTCAAGCGGCAGTTATCGACCGAGGGCGTCGACTGCGGTGATCCCGTCTGGCCAATTCGGCGCTAATCCGCACGCGGCCTGATCCACTTATTTGACACACATATATCGCCGGAATGGCCCAATGAGCTGCCCGGACACGATACGATCCGCGCCTAGCCGATTGCATCGATGAACTGCCTGGCCGCCGTTGCCGGACCGCCTTCCATTGGAGCGAGGTGTCGGATGTCGTATGTAGTTGCTGCGCCCGAGACGGTGGCGGCGCTGGCCACCGAATTGGCCAGTATCGGCTCGACGATCACCGCGGCCAACGCCGCCGCCGCAGCACCCACAACGGCATTGCTGAGCGCTGCCGCCGACGAGGTGTCGGCCGCCGTAACCGCGTTGTTCTCCCAGCACGCGGCGGGCTATCAAGCGGTGGCGGCGCACGTGGCAGCGTTTCACAGCCACTTTGTGCAGGCTCTCAACGCGGGTTCCGCGGCGTATGCAACGGCCGAGGCGGCCAACGTGTCATCGCTGCAGGCGGCCCTCAGCGCGGCGGCGGCGCCGGCGCAGACGTTGCTGTCGCGTCCGCTTATCGGCAACGGCGCCAACGCGACCACACCGGGTGGCGACGGTGCCGACGGCGGGTGGCTGTACGGCAACGGCGGCAACGGCGCTGCGGGCGCTGCAGGCCAGCCCGGCGGCAGGGGCGGGTCGGCCGGGTTGTGGGGCAACGGCGGCGCGGGTGGTGCCGGCGGCAGCGGCGGCGCCAGCGGCGGCGCCGGCGGCAACGGCGGCCTGCTGATCGGCAGCGGCGGCGCGGGCGGCATGGGCGGTCCCGGCAGCGCCGGCGGCGGCGTCGGCGGCACCGGTGGACACGGCGGCAATGCCGCACTGTTGATCGGCAGCGGCGGCGCCGGCGGGGCCGGCGGCATTGGTGGCACAGGCGGCGGCGTTGGTGGGCATGGCGGCGACGGCGGCAACGCCGCCTTCCTTCTCGGCACGGGCGGAACAGGCGGCGCGGGCGGCATCGGCAGCCCCGGTGCGGCGGGAGGCGGCATCGCCGGTAACGGCGGCAGCGGCGGAAATGGCGGAGCCGGCGGCTTGTTCATGAACGGCGGCGACGGCGGCGCCGGCGGACAAGGCGGCGACGGCGGCGCCGGCATCGCCGCCCCCGGTATCGGCGGCCTCGGCGGCAACGGCGGCCTCGGCGGCACCGGCGGCGCTGGCGGAGCTGGAGGCGCCGGCCCCGTGCTGTTCGGCCACGGGGGTGCCGGCGGCCAGGGCGGCCAGGGCGGCACCGGCGGCACCGGCGGCACCGGTGGCAACGGCTCCACTGTCATCGCGGCCGGCACCGGGGGCGACGGCGGCATGGGCGGCGCGGCCGGGCCCGGTGGGGCCGCCGGCGCCCGTGGACTGCTCACCAGCGCCGGCCTGCCCGGCGGCGTCGGCGCCGGCGGCACCGGCGGTACGGGGGGCACCGGCGGCAATGGGGCGGCCGCCGTTGCTGCCGTCGGCGACGGCGCCAACGGCAACAACGGATTCTCGGGCGGGGCAGGCGGCAAAGGCGGCGTAGGCGGCGCGGCGGTGACCGGCGGCGTCGCCGGTAACGGCGGCACCGGCGGCACTGGCGGCCTGGGCGGGAACGGCAGCGACGGCAACGATGGGGCCGCCGGTGGCAACGCCGGTGGCAAGGGCGGCGCCGGCGGACAAGGGGGCACCGGCGGACAAGGCGGCTTGGCCGGCGCCGGCGGCGGCGGCCACAACGGCAGCACGGGAGCCGGTGGCAACGGCGGTCTCGGCGGCGATGGCGGCAACGGCACCGCCGGCGGCCCTGGCACCGACAACACTGGCGTCCCCAACGCCGCGGGCGGAAGCGGTGTAGCGGGCGGCGCGGGCGGCGACGGTGGGGCGGGCGGCGCCGCGGGCGGCCCCGGCGGAACCGGCGGCAAGGGCGGCACCGGCGGCAACGGTGGCGATGGCGGCACCGGCGGGCACGCAGGCAACAACAGCACGAACGCGCCCGTTGGCGGTAAGGGCGGCGACGGCGGCCAAGGCGGCGCGCCCGGTGCTGGCGGGGCCGCCAACGGCGGCACCGCGGGCGCCATGGGTACCGGCGGTAACGGCGGTAACGGCGGCAACGGCGGTGACGGCGGCACCGGCAAGGTCGGGTCCGACGGCGCCGTGGGCGGCAACGGTGGCCCGGGCTTCGAGGGCGGCGCCGGCGGCCAAGGCGGCGACGGCGGGGCCAACGGCGCTAACGGCGGCATCGGGGGTAGTGGCGGGGCCGGAGGAAATGGCGCCGCCGGCGGCAATGGCGGTACCGGCGGCACCGGCTTGGCTGGCACGGGCGCCGCGCCGGTTGGCGGCACCGGCGGCAGTGGCGGCGAAGGCGCTATCGGCGGCGGCGGCGGAGCCGGCGGCAATGCCGGCGGACCCGGAGGTAGTGGTGGCAAGGGCGGCACCGGGGGCCAGGGCGGCGTCGGCGGCGCCGCCGGTCAAGGCGGCAGCGGCTTCACCCCCAACGTCGGCGTCATAACCGCACCCGATGGCGGCACGGGCGGCACGGGCGGCAACGGCGGCACCGGCGGCCAGGGCGGCACGGGCGGGTCCGCCGGAGCGGGCGGCACCGCCGGTGTCGGCGGCACCGGCGGCCAGGGCGGCGGCGCCGGCCAGGGTGGCAACGGCGGCAACGGCGTCACCGGCACCAACGAGGCAGCGCCCGGCAGTGGCGGTGCCGGCGGCAATGGCGGCAATGCCGGCGCAGGCGGCCAGGGCGGCACCGGTGGAGCCGGCGCCTCTGGGACGGTCGCCGGCAACGGCGGTGTTGGCGGGAACGGCGGCAATGCGGGCGCTGGCGGCAACGGCGGGACCGGTGGTGTCGGCGGCGGGGATGGCACGGGGGCACAACCCGCCGGCTCCGGCGGCAACGGCGGCAATGCCGGCCTTGCCGGCAGTGGCGGCCAGGGCGGCACCGGCGGGGCGGGCCTGAGCGGCGGCAACGGCGGCAAGGGCGGCAACGGCGGCCTCGGCGCCAACGGCGGCACCGGAGCCGACGGCGCCAATGGCTCGCAAACCATCTCACCCAACTTCGGCGTCACGCCCAACGGTGGGAGCGGGGGCAGCGGCGGCAACGGAAGCAACGGCGGCGCGCCGGGCTCCGGCGGGGCTCCCGGCGCCGGCACCGCCGCGAGCCCGGGCGCCACCGGCATTGGCGGCAATGGCGGCAACGGTGGCACCGGCGGCAAGGGTGGGGCTGGAGCCGCCGGCGTCAACACGACGACCATCCCGACGGTGCCGCAGGCTGCAGCGGGCAGCCCAGGCATGCCGAATGGCACCACCCCGACCGGGGGTGACGGCGGCGCCGGTACCCCCGGCAGCCCCACGACTGGTCCCCCTCCGGTCAGTCAAATCCAGCAGGGAGGTGACGGCGGAGCCGGCGGCGCCGGCGTCAACGCGAATAACAACGAGTCCGCCGCGGGCGGGAAGGGTGGAGCGGGTGCGGTCGGCAGCTTCTTTGCCGGACCCGGCGGAAACGGCGGCGCCGGCGGGGCCGCGACAGAAAGTGGCACCGGCGGGACGGCCACCGGCGGCGCCGGCGGAATCGGCGGCGACGGCGGCCCTGGCGGATTCGGGGCCGGCGGCAAGGGAGGCAACGGAGGCAACGCGACCGCGAACAACACCAACGGTCAGGCCACCGGCGGCGAGGGCGGAGCCGGCGGCAACGCGACCAACAACGCAACCCTAGGTGGTAACGGCGCCGCGGGTGGGGCCGGCGGCAACGGCGGCAATGCATCGGCAACCGGCGCCGGCGGCAAGGCCGTTGGCGGCAATGGCGGCAACGGCGGCAATGGCGCCGGCGGCGCCGTGAGCGCAGGCAACGGCGGCGCGGGCGGCGCCGGAGGCCAAGCCGGCGGCGGCGGCGCCAACGGCGGCAGCGGCGGCACCGGCGGCACCGGCGGGGCCGGCGGCGCCGGCGGCAACGGCGCCGGCGGTGGAGTCGGCGGCACCGGCGGCAATGGCGGCAGCGCCAGTGGTACCAGCGCCATCAACGGCAATGGCGGCGACGGCGGCAACGGCGGGATTGGTGCCGTCGGCGGTCAGGGCGGCGACGGCGGCCCCGGCGGAGGCGGCGGAATCGGCCTAGGCGGCGGAACGTCCGGCAATGGCGGTGCCGGCGGCACCGGCGGCAATGGCGGCACCGGCGGCACCGGCGGCAATGGCGGCGCCGGCGGCACCGGTCTCCTATCCGGCGACAGCGGCGACGGCGGTTTCGGTGGCAGCAGCGGGAAGGGTGGCCAGGGCGGCGCCGGCGGGCAGGCCGGCAACGGCAATCAAGGCAGCGGCGGCGGGGGCGGCGGGACCAATGCGGGCAACGCCAACGTCGGCAGCACCGGCGGCACCGGCGGCACCGGTGCCGGCACCGGCGGCGCCGCTGGCACCGGAGGCGTCGCGTGAGTTGAGCCGCACCAGGCCGTCGTAGCCTCGGTCCGTGACCACGACTTCGCTCGACGCGAGCTTCGCCGAGTTGCGGGCCTCGATCCCGGCGACCATCGGCATCGCGATCGCACGCCCAGGCGCTGCCGAGGCATACTCGCTGGGCCCGTGGTCAACCGGCGTCGCCTGGTCAACCATAAAGGTGCCGTTGGCGATCGCGGCGTTGCGCCGAGATCGCACACACGCAGAACCCTTGGTAGTCAAGGCAATTACCGAATCCGACAACCCTGCGTCGGAAGCCTTGTGGTCGCTACTGGGAGAGCCCGCGGTCGCGGCTCGCGACGTGCAGACCGTCATCAGAGAGGCGGGCGACCCGGCCACCGTCGTCGAGGCACGACGACTTCGGGTCGGTTTCACCGCATTTGGCCAAACACAATGGACGCTGAGCCGGCAAGCGCAGTTCGCCGCAAACATTGCCGATATCCCAGGCTCGGCGATCGTGATCGACCTGATGCGCCGGCTCACCGCCGACCAGCGCTGGGGTCTAGCCACCAAAGGCATTGCCACGAAGGGCGGTTGGGGTCCCGGTGTAGCTGGCGACTACCTGGTTCGGCAGTTGGCGATCGTGCCTACGGACTCTGCACAGCTCGGCGTGGCGCTGGCGGTCCAGGCGCAAGCGTTCCAGAGCGGCGTGGCGGTATTGACCACGGCGGCGGATTGGCTTGTTGGGCGTCTGCCAGACATCTCCGATCGGATTTCGTTGCTATAGCGACGTTGTCGCCGCCTCTGGCGACGGCACCAATGGCGCAGCCTCGGGTCACCTCCTAGCCTCAAGGGTTACGCGCACCACCACGCGGTAGGACCGGACTCCCGCGCGATCTCGTGCTTGAAACTCGGCACGGCGTGAACCCGTTCGGACTCACGATCGTCACGAAATGTGCTCAACGCCTCCAAAGCGCCTGCAGCACCGCCCGATTCCACGAGCGCGCGCATCCAACCGAGCCTCCATCAGCATGCCCGGGCAAGGCAAACGTCACCTGGCTTGTGTACAGGCTGATCAGCATCGTCTCACGCGCGCACGGCCGGCTGGCCGTCGACAAAGCACAGCCCACGCCGACGGCTGGAGCGCCAGCTCCGCCGCCCCCACCGAACACGTCCTGTGCAGCAATCGCACACATGTAGTTGTCACGCAGGGATTACGTATTGGGCTTATGACGAATAGACTCCCGGCCTACCACCGCGTCAAATACGTTGACAACGCTGTCCCGAGACCGTTGGGAGCTGTGCTATGTCGTTCGTGTCGATCTCACCGGAACTTGTCGCAGCCGCCGCCGGGAATTTGGCCGGCGTTGGATCGACAATCAGCGCGGCCAACGCGGCGGCAGCGGCTCCGACAACACAAGTTCTGGCGGCGGCCGGCGATGAGATATCGGCCCAGATCGCGGCGTTGTTTGGCGGCTTTGGTCGGGAGTATCAGGCGCTCAGCGCGCAGGCGATGACCTTCCAGGAACAGTTCGTACAATCCCTGACCGCTGGTGCGGGGGCGTATGCGTCCGCCGAGGCAATCAACGTCGAGCAGGCTCTATTGGACCTGATCAATGCGCCCACCCAGACGCTACTGGGGCGCCCATTGATCGGGGACGGCGCCAACGCGACCACCCCGGGTGGCGCCGGCGGAGACGGCGGGATCCTGTGGGGCAACGGCGGCAACGGCGCCGCCGGCGCGACCGGCCAGGCCGGCGGAGCGGGTGGGTCGGCGGGGCTGTGGGGCAACGGCGGAGCAGGTGGCGCCGGCGGAGCCGGTGGGGCCACCGGTGGGGCGGGCGGAGCCGGCGGGTGGTTGTCCGGTGTCGGTGGCGCCGGTGGGGCCGGCGGCATCGGTGGGGGATCCGGCGGAGTCGGCGGTAAGGCCGGTTTGTTCCTTGGCGCCGGCGGGGCCGGCGGCGTCGGCGGTGCCGGTGCCGATGCCGGACCCGGTGGCGGAAACGGCGAAGCCGGCGGACAAGGCGGAGCCGGTGGGGCGGGCGGATGGATAACGCCCGGTGGGGCCGGCGGAAACGGCGGCTCCGGTGGTGCCGGTGGCGCCGGTAGCTCCGGGACGGCGGTCGGCGGCACCGGCGGGAATGGCGGCAGCGGCGGCACCGGCGGGGCCGGCGGTCAGGGCGCACTACTGTTCGGCGCAGGGGGACAGGGCGGCCTCGGCGGCGCCGGCGGCCTCGGCGGCGCCGGCGGTGCCGGCGCCGATGGCAGCGGCGCCGGCCTGGGCGGAATCGGTGGCACCGGCGGCGTCGGTGGCACAGGCGGCGATGCCGGCCACGGTGGAGCCGGCGGCGCGGGCGGCTTGTTTAGCGCGAGCGGTGCCGCGGGTAACGCGGGTACCGGCGGCCAGGGCGGGGTTGGCGGCACGGGCGGAGCTGGCGTCGCAGGCGCGGCCGCTATCTCAGGCACGGGTGCTGTGGGTGGTGCTGGTGCAGCCGGCGGCGCGGGCGGGGCCGGTGGCGCGGGCGGTAATTCGAGCGCTGGCGGCTTCAACGGCTCCGGTGGCGCCGGCGGCGTGGGAGGTCTGGGCGGTGCGGGTGGTGCGGGCGGCTCGGGCACCGTCGCGGGCTCCGATGGCGGCGCCGGCGGCGTCGGTGGCGCCGGCGGCAGCGCCGGCGCGGGCGGTGCGGCCGGAACCGGCGGCACCGGCGGTGCCGCAGGCAACGCGGGCACAGGTGGTAACGGCGGCGCCGGTGGCACCGGCGGGGCCGGCAGAAACGGCACCAACGCCGCCAGTGGCTCCGGCGGCGCCGGCGGCAGCGGGTCCGCCGGCGGGGCCGGCGGCGCCGGCGGCGCCGGCGGCAACAGTCTCGCCGGCGGGATCAACGGATCCGGCGGAGCCGGCGGCAGCGGTGGCGTCGGCGGGACAGGCGGCGCGGGCGCGAACAACCTCGCCGGCGTCGGCGGGGCGGGCGGCGCGGGCGGCGACGGCGGTGATGCGGGCGTCGGTGGCGCGGCGGGAACGGGCGGATCTGGCGGCACGGTGGGCAGCGCGGGCAGCGGCGGAAACGGCGGGGCTGCTGGGGCCGGCGGGGCCGGCAGCGGCGGTCTCGGTGTGGGCTTGGCCGGCTTTGCCGGTGGTCAGGGCGGCGTCGGCGGCAGCGGCGGTAGCGCCGGCGCGGGCGGCGTCAACGGCAGCGGCGGGGCCGGCGGGGCCGGCGGAGACGGCGGGGCCGGGGCCGCCGGTGCGGCGGGTGTGGGCTTCATCGGTGGCACGGGTGGTGCTGGCGGGGCTGGCGGGGGCGGCGGCGACGGCGGCAGCGCGGGCTCCGGTGTCGGCGCGGCCGGAAGCGGTGGTGCGGCAGGCGCTGGCGGCGACGGCGGGGCCGGCGGGGCCGGCGGGACGGGTGCCGCCACCTTCGACGGCGGTCAAGGAGGTGCCGGCGGGCAAGGCGGTGCTGGCGGCGTCGGCGGTGTGGACACCGGCTCAATCAGTAGCGCCAACGGCGGTGCCGGCGGTAACGGCGGCCTAGGTGGGGCCGGCGGTACCGGCGGTGCGGGAACCTTCACTACCGCAGGCGCCGGCGGCGCCGGTGGCGTTGGTGGCGACGCGGGCGATGGCGGCCTAGGCGGCGTCGCCGGCAGTGCGGGTATTGGCGGCGATGGTGGCGTCGGCGGGGCTGGCGGCAATGGCAGCGGCGGTCTCGGCGTGGGCTTGGCCGGGTTTGCCGGCGGTCAGGGCGGCATGGGTGGTGCAGGCGGCAGCGCGGGTGCCGGCGGCATCAATGGCAGCGGCGGTGCCGGCGGTCACGGCGGGAACGGCGGGACCGGCGCAGCCGGCGCGGCCGGTCTCGGCTTCACCGGTGGCGATGGCGGGGGCGGCGGGGCTGGCGGGGCCGGCGGCGACGGCGGCAACGCTGGGTCTGGGGCCGGTGCGGCCGGAAGCGGAGGTGTCGCGGGCGCTGGCGGCGACGGCGGGAGCGGTGGGGCCGGCGGCACCGGCGCCGGCGCTTTCGACGGCGGTCAAGGCGGTGCCGGCGGGCAAGGCGGTGCTGGCGGCGTCGGCGGTGTGGACACCGGCTCAATCAGTAGCGCCGACAGCGGCGCCGGCGGTAACGGTGGCCTGGGTGGGGCCGGCGGTACTGGCGGTGCGGGAACCTCGAGTACCGCAGGCAACGGCGGCGCCGGTGGCGTTGGTGGCGACGCGGGCGATGGGGGCGCGGCCAACATTGGCGGGACCGCGGGCAGTGCGGGTAGCGGCGGTAACGGTGGCGCCGGTGGGGCCGGCGGCACCGGCGCCGGCGGTATCGGTGCGGGCGCCTCCGGCTTTGCCGGCGGTAGCGGCGGCAAGGGCGGGGCCGGCGGCAGCGCGGGTGCTGGCGGTGTCAACGGCGCCGGTGGGGCCGGCGGTGCCGGCGGCGACGGCGGGGCCGGGGTGGCAGGTGCGCCGGGAGCGGGCTTCACCGGCAATCCCGGTGGCAGCGGTGGGGCCGGCGGGTCCGGCGGCGAGGGCGGCAATGCTGGGTCTGGGACCGGCGCGGCCGGCAGCGGCGGTGTAGCGGGCACCGGCGGCAGCGGTGGGGCCGGTGGAGCCGGTGGGGCCGGTGCCGCCACGTTCGACGGCGGTCAAGGCGGTGCCGGCGGCCAAGGGGGTGCTGGCGGCCAAGGCGGCCTGAGCAGCAACGGCATCAGCGCCAATGCCGGCGACGGGGGCGACGGCGGCCTGGGTGGGGCCGGCGGCACCGGCGGGGCCGGCATCGGCAACACCGCCGGCAATGGCGGCATCGGCGGCGCGGGCGGCGACGCCGGCGCAGGCGGTGCGGGCGGCTTCGGCGGTCTCGCGGGCAGTGCGGGTGTCGGCGGCGACGGTGGCGCCGGCGGGGCCGGCGGCACCGGCGCCGGCGGTATCGGTGCGGGTGCCTCCGGGTTTGCCGGCGGTAGCGGCGGCAAGGGCGGGGCCGGCGGCGGCGCGGGTGCTGGCGGTGTCAACGGCGCCGGTGGGGCCGGCGGTGCCGGCGGCGACGGCGGGGCCGGGGTGGCAGGTGCGCCGGGAGCTGGCTTCACCGGCAATCCCGGTGGCAGCGGTGGGGCCGGCGGGTCCGGCGGCGAGGGCGGCAATGCTGGGTCTGGGGCCGGCGCTGCGGTCGGCAGCGGCGGCGTCGGCGGGACCGGCGGCAACGGCGGGACCGGCGGGGCCGGCGGCACCGGCGCGGCCACCTTCAACGGCGGCGATGGCGGGGCCGGCGGCCACGGCGGCTTCGGCGGGGCCGGCGGCCTGGGCAGCAGCGGCATCAGCGCGAATGCCGGCGACGGGGGCGACGGTGGCCTGGGTGGGGCCGGCGGTATGGGCGGGGCCGGCATCGGCAACACCGCCGGCAATGGCGGCATCGGCGGCGCGGGCGGTGACGCCGGCGCAGGCGGTGCGGGCGGCTTCGGCGGTCTCGCGGGCAGTGCGGGTGTCGGCGGCAACGGTGGCGCCGGTGGGGCCGGCGGCACCGGCGCCGGCGGTATCGGTGCGGGCGCCTCCGGGTTTGCCGGCGGTAGCGGCGGCAAGGGCGGGGCCGGCGGCAGCGCGGGTGCTGGCGGTGTCAACGGCGCCGGTGGGGCCGGCGGTGTCGGCGGCAACGGCGGAGCCGGGGTGGCCGGCGCGCCGGGCGCTGGCTTCACCGGCAATCCCGGTGGCAGCGGTGGGGCCGGCGGGTCCGGCGGCGAGGGCGGCAACGCGGGCTTAGGGGCCGGCGCGGCCGGCAGCGGCGGCGTCGGCGGGACCGGCGGCAACGGCGGGGCCGGCGGCCACGGCGGGGCCGGCGCGGCCACCTTCAACGGCGGCGATGGCGGGGCCGGCGGCCACGGCGGCTTCGGCGGGGCCGGCGGCCTGGGCAGCAACGGAATCTTCGCCGACGGCGGCGACGGCGGCGACGGCGGCCTGGGTGGGGCCGGCGGTACCGGCGGGGCCGGCATCGGCAACACCGCCGGCAACGGCGGCATCGGCGGCGCGGGCGGCGATGCCGGTGTGGGCGGCTTCGGCGGGGTGATCGGCAACGCCGGTGACGGCGGCGACGGCGGTGTCGGTGGGGCCGGCGGCACCGGCGCCGGCGGTATCGGTGCGGGTGCCTCCGGATTTGCCGGCGGTAGCGGCGGCAAGGGCGGGGCCGGCGGCAGCGCGGGTGCTGGCGGTGTCAACGGCGCCGGTGGGGCCGGCGGTGTCGGCGGCAACGGCGGAGCCGGGGTGGCCGGCGCGACCGGTCAGATCGGCGGGGCCGGCGGGATCGGCGGCACCGGCGGCGACGGCGGCAACGCGGGCACCGGCACGGGCGCCGCGGCCAGCGGCGGGATCGCCGGTGACGGTGGTAACGGCGGGGCCGGCGGGGCCGGCGGCACCGGCGCGGCCAACAGCAGCGGCGGCACCGGCGGGGACGGCGGCACCGGCGGCACCGGCGGCGCGGGCGGCCTCAACACCGATCTCCTCAGTAGCGCCGCCAACGGCAACGGCGGCAACGGCGGGGCGGGCGGGACCGGCGGCACCGGCGGGGTGGGCACCATCGGCATCGCGGGCTCCGGCGGCACCGGCGGGGCCGGCGGCAACGCCGGCGCCGGCGGCACCAACGGCTTCGCGGTCACCGGCAACGCCGGCATCGGCGGCGACGGTGGGGCCGGTGGCACCGGCGGCAACGGTAGCGCCAACGCTGGCGCGGGCAGTTTCGGATTCACCGGCGGTAGCGGCGGCAAGGGCGGGGCCGGCGGCAGCGCGGGTGCTGGCGGTGTCAACGGCGCCGGCGGGGCCGGCGGTGTCGGCGGGGACGGCGGAGCCGGCAAGGCCGGTGCGACCGGTCAGATCGGTGGGGCCGGCGGGATCGGCGGCACCGGCGGCGACGGCGGCAACGCGGGCACCGGCGCGGGCGCCGCGGCCAGCGGCGGGATCGCCGGCGACGGCGGTAACGGCGGGGCCGGCGGGGCCGGCGGCACCGGCGCGGCCAACAGCAGCGGCGGCACCGGCGGGGACGGCGGCACCGGCGGCACCGGCGGCGCGGGCGGCCTCAACACCGATCTCCTCAGTAGCGCCGCCAACGGCAACGGCGGCAACGGCGGCCTCGGCGGGGCCGGCGGCACCGGCGGCGTCGGCACCACCGGCATCGCGGGCACCGGCGGCACCGGCGGGACCGGCGGCAACGCCGGCGCCGGCGGCACCAACGGCTTCGCGGTCACCGGCAACGCCGGCATCGGCGGGACCGGTGGGGCCGGCGGAGCCGGCGGCACCGGCGCCGACGCCACCGTCGCGGGCCAGGCAGGCCTTGCCGGCGGGCAAGGTGGCAAGGGCGGTGCCGGCGGCGCCGCCGGCGACGGCGGCATCAACGGCGCCGGTGGGGCCGGCGGTGTCGGCGGCAACGGCGGAGCCGGGGTGGCCGGCGCGACCGGTCAGATCGGCGGGGCCGGCGGGATCGGCGGCACCGGCGGCGACGGCGGCAACGCAGGCACCGGCGCGGGCGCCGCGGCCAGCGGCGGGATCGCCGGCGACGGCGGTAACGGCGGGGCCGGCGGGGCCGGCGGCACCGGCGCGGCCAACAGCAGCGGCGGCACCGGCGGGGACGGCGGCACCGGCGGCACCGGCGGCGCGGGCGGCCTCAACACCGACACCCTCAGCAGCGCCGCCAACGGCAACGGCGGCAACGGCGGTGCCGGCGGGGCCGGCGGCACCGGCGGGGTGGGCACCACCGGCGCTGCGGGCACCGGCGGCACCGGCGGGGCCGGCGGCAACGCCGGCTCCGGCGGCACCAACGGAGTCGCGGCCACCGGCAACGCCGGCATCGGCGGCGACGGCGGGGCCGGCGGCACCGGCGGCACCGGCGCCGACGCCACCATCGCGGGCCAGGCCGGCTTTGCCGGCGGGCAAGGCGGTAAGGGCGGTGCCGGCGGCAGCGCCGGCGACGGCGGCACCAACGGCAACGGTGGGGTCGGCGGTGTCGGCGGCGACGGCGGAGCCGGCAAGGCCGGCGCGACCGGTCAGATCGGCGGGGCCGGCGGCGACGGCGGCACCGGCGGCGACGGCGGCAACGCGGGCACCGGCACGGGCACCGCGGCCAGCGGCGGGATCGCCGGCGACGGCGGCAATGGCGGCACCGGCGGCAACGGTGGGGCCGGCGCGGCCAACAGCAGCGGCGGCACCGGCGGGGACGGCGGCAACGGCGGCACCGGCGGCGCGGGCGGCCTCAACACCGATCTCCTCAGTAGCGCCGCCAACGGCAACGGCGGCAACGGCGGTGCCGGCGGGACCGGCGGCACCGGCGGGGTGGGCACCATCGGCATCGCGGGCTCCGGCGGCACCGGCGGGGCCGGCGGCAACGCCGGCGCCGGCGGCACCAACGGCTTCGCGGTCACCGGCAACGCCGGCATCGGCGGCGACGGTGGGGCCGGTGGCACCGGCGGCAACGGTAGCGCCAACGCTGGCGCGGGCAGTTTCGGATTCACCGGCGGTAGCGGCGGCAAGGGCGGGGCCGGCGGCAGCGCGGGTGCTGGCGGTGTCAACGGCGCCGGCGGGGCCGGCGGTGTCGGCGGGGACGGCGGAGCCGGGGTGGCCGGTGCGACCGGTCAGATCGGTGGGGCCGGCGGGATCGGCGGCACCGGCGGCGACGGCGGCAACGCGGGCACCGGCGCGGGCGCCGCGGCCAGCGGCGGGATCGCCGGCGACGGCGGTAACGGCGGGGCCGGCGGCAACGGTGGGGCCGGCGCGGCCAACAGCAGCGGCGGCACCGGCGGGGACGGCGGCACCGGCGGCACCGGCGGCGCGGGCGGCCTCAACACCGATCTCCTCGGTAGCGCCGCCAACGGCAACGGCGGCAACGGCGGGACCGGCGGGACCGGCGGCACCGGCGGGGTGGGCACCACCGGCGCCGCGGGCTCCGGCGGCACCGGCGGGGCCGGCGGCAACGCGGGCGCCGGCGGCACCAACGGCTTCGCGGTCACCGGCAACGCCGGCATCGGCGGGACCGGTGGGGCCGGCGGAGCCGGCGGCACCGGCGCCGACGCCACCGTCGCGGGCCAGGCAGGCCTTGCCGGCGGGCAAGGCGGTAAGGGCGGGGCCGGCGGCAGCGCCGGCGGCGGCGGCATCAACGGCGCCGGCGGGGCCGGCGGCACCGGAGGTGACGGTGGGGCCGGCAAGGCCGGCGCGACCGGTCAGATCGGCGGGACCGGCGGCGACGGCGGCACCGGCGGCGACGGCGGCAACGCGGGTACAGGTAGCGGCGTGGCCGCCAACGGCGGCATCGCCGGCGACGGCGGCAACGGCGGAGCCGGCGGCGCCGGCGGCACCGGCGCGGCCAACAGCAGCGGAGGCACGGGCGGGGCCGGCGGCAACGCCGGCAACGGCGGCGTGGGTGGCCTCAACTCCGACACCGTCAGCGGCGCGGCCAACGGCAACGGCGGCAACGGCGGCCTGGGCGGGACCGGCGGCACCGGCGGCGTGGGCACCACCGGTCCCGCCGGCTCCGGCGGTACCGGCGGGGCCGGCGGCAATGCGGGCGCCGGCGGCACCAGCGTCTTCGCAGCCACCGGCAACGCCGGCATCAGCGGCGACGGCGGGGCCGGCGGCACCGGCGGCACCGGCGCCGACGCCACCGTCGCGGGCCAGGCCGGCAACGCCGGCGGGCAAGGCGGCAAGGGCGGAGTTGGCGGCAGCGCCGGCCTCGGCGGCATCAACGGCAACGGAGGGGCCGGCGGCACCGGAGGTGACGGTGGGGCCGGCAAGGCCGGCGCGACCGGTCAGATCGGCGGGGTCGGCGGAGCCGGCGGCACCGGCGGCGACGGCGGCGACGCGGGCCTTGGTTTCGGCGGCGCTGCCGGCAGCGGCGGCGTGGGCGGTACCGGCGGCAACGGCGGGGCCGGCGGCGACGGCGGCAACGGCGCGGCAGACCTCGCCGGCGGCGCAGGCGGGGCCGGCGGCACCGGCGGCGACGGCGGCGTCGGCGGCCTGGGCACCAACGCAATCGGCACCAACAGCGGCGACGGCGGCAACGGCGGCCTGGGCGGCGATGGCGGCACCGGCGGTGTCGGCACCACCGGCATCGCGGGCACCGGCGGCACCGGCGGGGCCGGCGGCGACGCGGGTGAGGGCGGCATTGCCAACCCGTTCGGAATCGGTGGCACGGCGGGTAACGCGGGTGTGGGCGGCGACGGCGGGGCCGGCGGGACCGGCGGGACTGGTAGCGCCAGCGCTGGCGCGGGCAGTTTCGGATTCACCGGCGGAAGCGGCGGTACTGGCGGGGCCGGCGGCAACGCCGGCGACGGCGGCACCAACGGCAACGGCGGGGCCGGCGGGGCCGGCGGCGACGGCGGAGCCGGCAACGCCGGAGCGACCGGTCAGATGGGCGGGGCCGGCGGGATCGGCGGCACCGGCGGCGACGGCGGCAACGCGGGCACCGGCACGGGCGCCGCCGCCAGCGGCGGGATCGCCGGTGACGGCGGTAATGGCGGAGCCGGCGGAGATGGCGGGGCCGGCGCGGCCAACAGCAGTGGCGGCACCGGCGGGGACGGCGGCACCGGCGGCACCGGTGGCGCGGGCGGCCTAAACAGCGACCTGTCCAGCGCCGCCGCCAACGGCAACGGCGGCAACGGCGGCCTCGGCGGGGCCGGCGGCACCGGCGGCGTGGGCACCACCGGTCCCGCAGGCACCGGCGGCACCGGCGGGACCGGCGGCAACGCCGGCGCCGGCGGCACCAACGGCTTCGCGGTCACCGGCAACGCCGGCATCGGCGGCGACGGCGGAGCCGGCGGCACCGGCGGCACCGGCGCCGACGCCACCGTCGCGGGCCAGGACGGCATCGCCGGCGGCCAAGGCGGCAAGGGCGGAGCCGGCGGCAACGCCGGCGACGGCGGCACCAACGGCAACGGCGGGGCCGGCGGTACCGGCGGCAACGGCGGAGCCGGCAAGGCCGGCGCGACCGGTCCGATCGGCGGCACCGGCGGGGCCGGCGGCACCGGCGGGGCCGGCGGCGCCGGCGGCGACGGCGGCAACGCGGGCACCGGCACGGGCGCCGCCGCCAGCGGCGGCATCGCCGGCGACGGCGGCAACGGCGGCGACGGCGGCGACGGCGGCAACGGCGGTGACGGCGGGACCAACAACAACGGCGGCACCGGCGGCAACGGCGGCAAGGGCGGTGACGGCGGCATCGGCGGCCTCAACACCGACACCGGCAGCAGCGCCGCCAGCGGCAACGGCGGCAACGGCGGCCTCGGCGGGACCGGCGGCACCGGCGGCCTAGGCACCACCGTCGTCGCAGGCACCGGCGGCACCGGCGGGGACGGCGGCGACGCGGGTGAGGGCGGCGCGGCCAACATCGGCGGGACCGCCGGCCATGCCGGCATCGGCGGCGACGGCGGGGACGGTGGGACGGGCGGCACCGGCGACGTTGGCATCGGTTTCGGCGACCCGGGCGTTGACGGTGGCCTGGGCGGTACCGGCGGAGCCGGCGGCAACGCCGGCGCCGGCGGCACCAACGGCAACGGCGGCGACGGCGGCGACGGCGGGACCGGCGGCCCAGGCCAACACGGCGACGACTTCGCCGGCGGGAACGGCGGGACCGGCGGGACCGGCGGGACCGGCGGCGACGGCGGTAACGCGGGCACCGGCGTGGGCGCGGCCGGCGTCGGCGGCGCTGCGGGCGACGGCGGCAACGGCGGAGACGGCGGTATCGGCGGCGACAACCCCAATCTCAACGGGGATGGTGGCCAAGGCGGCCAAGGCGGCCAGGGCGGCCAGGGCGGCCAGGGCGGCCAGCCCACGGTGGGCGGTACCGGCGGAGCCGGCGGCAACGGCGGCGTTGCCGGTAACGGAGGCAAGGGCGGCAACGCCTTAGACGGCGGCAACGGCGGCGACGGCGGCGACGGCGGCAATGGCGGCAATGGCGGCGACGGCATTGGCGCGCCCGGCGGCCTAGGCGGCCCCGGCGGCACCGGCGGCAAGGGCGGCACCGGTAACGTCAACGGCACCGACGGCACCGACGGCACCGACGGCACCGACGGCACCATCATCTAGCGCGACGCGCCGCCGATCCCTACCCCAGCAGCGACGGCACCACCGCGTCGATCAGGTGCGGTCCGGGCTCGGCGAAGGCGGCGCGCAACGCGTCGGCGAATTCCTCGCAAGTTGTGGCGCGCCGCGCCGACACCCCCATCCCTTCGGCGATCTTGACGAAATCCATTGCAGGCCTAGAGATATCAAGCAGGTCCAGAGCCTTGGGCCCCGGAGCCGACCCGGCGCCGACGCGTTGCAGCTCGATCCGCAGAATGTCGTAGGCGCCGTTGTTATAGATCACGGTGGTGACGTCGAGGTTCTCCCGCGCCTGCGTCCACAACCCCGAAATCGTGTACATTGCCGACCCGTCGGATTCCAGGCACAACACCGGACGCTCAGGGGCCGCGACCGCGGCACCCACCGCGGCCGGGATGCCGTAACCGATCGCTCCCCCGGTCAATGTCAGCCAATCGTGTGCCGGCGCCCCGGCGGTCGCCTGCTCCAGCATCAACCCAGAGGTGTTGGATTCGTCGACCACGATCGCCCCTTCGGGCAGCAGCGCCCCGATCACGTCGGCGGCTGCCAGGGAGGTCAAGGCCCCCGTCGGCAGCTGCGGGCGCGCCGCGGCCGCCACCGGCGCAACCGTCCCCGGCGCGACCTCGTCGGCCAAAGCCGCCAACGCCTCAGCGGCACCGCAGGGTCCGGCGAGCACGTGCACGTCACAACCCGCCGGGACCAGGTCACTGGCCGTGCCCGGGTAGGCGAAAAACGACACCGGAGACTTCGCGCCGGCCAGCACCAGATGTTTGGCTCCATCGAGTTGGGCTGCCGCGGCCTCGGCGAAATAGCCCAGGCGCTCGACGGCTGGCACGCCGGCGCCGCGCTCCAACCGCGTCGGGAACGTCTCGCACAACAATCGGGCCCCGGTCGCCTCGGCGATCCGAGCGGCCGCGGCCAGCCCCCGCCCGCGGGTGGCGTCGCCCCCTGTCAGGATCGTTGCCGGTTCTCCCGAGCGCAGCACCTTGGCTACCGAGCCGATGTTGACACCCTCGGGGGCCGACGGCGCCGGCACAGCGGCGGGCTGGGCGCCGTCGGACCAGGACACGTCCGCCGGCAGGATCAGCGTTGCGACCTGCGAGCCGCACCGGCTCGCAGCGATCGCATCGCCGGCGTCCACCCCGACATCGGCGGCTGAACCCGTCCGGCGCACCCATCCTGAAACTGTGCCGGCGAGCGCATCGATGTCGGATTCCAGTGGGGCGTCGTACTTCTTGTGATAGGTGGCGTGATCGCCAACCACCACGACCATCGGAACACCGGCACGACGCGCGTTGTGCAGGTTGGCCAGGCCGTTGCCCAATCCCGGACCCAGGTGCAGCAGTACCGCCGCCGGCCGATCGGCAATCCGCGCGTAACCGTCGGCCGCGCCGGTGGCCACACCTTCGAAAAGTGTTAACACACCGCGCATTTGGGCGACGGTGTCCAGTGCCGCGACGAAGTGCATCTCGGAGGTCCCGGGGTTTGCGAAGCAAACGTCCACTCCCCCGTCGACCAACGTGTTGATCAGAGCCTGGGCACCGTTCATCTGTGAACCTCTCGTTGGGCGAGCCTGAAGACCCGCTCGGCATTGGCATGCAGGAAGTCATGACGAGCGTCGTCGGACAGCCCTAGATCGTCAAGCCCCGCAAGAGCGTGCGCGTGGCCGATCATCGGGTAGTTGGTGCCGAACAAGACTTTGCGTTGTCCCGTACCGGTTTTCATGAACCGAATCAGCTCATCCGGCAGTCGCTTGATCGTATAGGCCGAGGTGTCGATGTAGACGTTCTCGTGTTTGCGGGCCACCGCGACCATCTCCTCGGTCCACGGATAGCCGACGTGCCCGCACACGATCACCAGCTCCGGAAAGTCGAGGGCCACCTGGTCGATGTAGGGAATCGGGCGTCCGGTCTCCGACGGCCGCAGCGGCCCGGTGTGACCGACCTGCGTGCAAAACGGCACCCCCGAGTCCACGCATTCGGCGAACAGCGGATAGTAGCGGCGGTCGGTGGGAGGCGCGTTCCACAGCCAAGGCACCACGCGCAGGCCGACGAAACCCTCATTGAGCCGGCGCCGCAGCTCCCGGACCGCCACCATCGGTCGATCCAGATCCACCGTCGCCAAACCGGCAAACCGGTTGGGCTGCACCATAATCCATTCGGCGACCTCGTCGTTGGAGATCAAATCCTGGCCATTCGGACCGCGCCACGCGCAAAGCAGACCGAGGTCGACGCCCGCGACATCCATCGCCGCGATGGTCACCTCGATCGCGATATCGGCATCCGGGATCGACCCGCCGGTCCAGCGTCGCAGCGAGGCCAACATCTCGCTACGCAGAAACCGCTGCGTCGGATGCTGCATCCATACGTCGATCGTCATCGCGATTCAGACTGTAGACGCGAAACCCAAGACGTTAAGCGGGCGAGCGCGATAAATTCTGCAAGATCTGCCAATTGTGTCGAGGGTGGCGACGCAATTCACCTTTTACGGTGCTCGGAGCCGCCTGATGTCGTACGTATTCGCCTCGCCAGATCTCATCGCGGCTGCGACCGAAAACTTTGCCGGCATCGGCTCGGCCGTCAGCGGCGCCAACGCAGCGGCAGCGGCCTCGACAACACAGCTGCTGGCAGCGGGCGCCGACGAAGTGTCCGCCCGCATCGCGGCGTTGTTCGGCCTGCACGGCCAGGAATACCAAGCACTCAGCGCGCGGGCGGCGGCGTTTCATGAGCAGTTCACCGCCGCGTTCGCCAGCACCGCCAACGCGTACGCCACCGCGGAGGCGACCAATGTCGGACAAATCCTGCTGGACCTGATCAATGCGCCAACCCAGTTCCTGTTGGGGCGTCCTCTTATCGGCAACGGCAGCAACGCGACCACACCCGGCGGCAACGGCGGGGACGGCGGGATTTTGTGGGGCGACGGTGGCAATGGCGCGCCCGGCGCAGCCGGTCAGGCCGGCGGGGCCGGCGGATCCGCCGGGTTCTGGGGTAACGGGGGTGCCGGCGGGGCCGGCGGTGCGGGCGGGGCCACCGGCGGGGCCGGCGGCAATGGCGGGTGGTGGGTCGGTGTCGGCGGCGTGGGTGGCACCGGCGGAACCGGCGGCGGCACGGGCGGGGCCGGCGGTCACGGCGGGTTGATCTGGGGCGGCGGCGGAGCCGGAGGTACCGGCGGTTACGGCGGCGGCACCGGCGGTGCCGGCGGCCGCGCGGAGTGGCTGTTCGGTGGCGGCGGCACCGGCGGAGCTGGAGGTGCCGGCACCGACGGTGCTGCCGGCGGCGGAATGGGCGGGCCGGGCGGACAGGGCGGCGCCGGCGGGGCCGGCGTCTTGTTGGCTCCCGGCGGGACCGGCGGGGCCGGCGGGATTGGCGGTGCCGGCGGCGTGGGCAGTGTGGGCGCGGTAGGCGGCGCGGGCGGGCTTGGCGGTGTCGGCGGCAACGGCGGCGCAGGGGGCCAGGGCGCGCCGCTGCTGGGCGCCGGCGGACACGGCGGTGCCGCTGGTGCCGGCGGGGTCGGCGGGGCGGGTGGGGCCGGCGCCGACGGCGCCGTCGCGGGCCTGGGCGGCATCGGGGGCGACGGCGGTACCGGCGGTACGGGCGGCACCGCCGGTCAGGCCGGGCCCGGCGGAGCCGGTGGCCTGTTGAGCTCCGCCGGCGCGGCGGGCAGCACCGCTGCCGGTGGGACGGGCGGGGCCGGCGGCGCCGGTGGCGCCGGAGCGGCCGGCGCCGATGCCGCCGTGGCGTCCGGGGCCGTAGGTGGTGCCGGGTTCGCCGGCGGGAACGGCGGGACCGGCGGTCACGGCGGCAACGCGGCCCACGGCGGTGCCAACGGCTCCGGCGGGGTCGGCGGGGCCGGGGGCGTCGGCGGGGCCGGCGGGACGGGTGGGTCGGGCACCGTGGCCGGCAGTGTCGGCGGGGACGGCGGCACTGGCGGTACCGGCGGAATGGGCGGGGCCGGTGGCGCGGCCGGCACGGGCGGCACCGGAGGCACCGCCGGCGGCTTCGGCATCAGCGGGCAGGGCGGCCAGGGTGGCCGCGGGGGGCTCGGCAGTACCGGCAGCCACGCCGCCCCCAACAGCGGCGCGACCGGCGGCACCGGCTTCGCCGGCGGCAACGGCGGTACCGGCGGCCAGGGCGGCAACGCCGCCCCCGACGGCATCAACGGCAACGGCGGTATCGGTGGCATTGGCGGCTTCGGCGGGTTCGGGGGCCAGGGTGGGTCGGGCACCCTGGCCGGCAGCGTCGGCGGCGACGGCGGCATGGGCGGCGCCGGCGGAGCAGCCGGGGCCGGCGGCGCGGCGGGCACGGGCGGCACCGGTGGCATCAACGGCCGCGGCGGCACCGGCGGGCTCGGCGGCCATGGCGGTGTCGGTGGGGCCGGTAGTGATGGCGCCAACGCCGCCCCCAACAGCGGCGCGACCGGCGGCGCCGGCTTCGACGGCGGCAACGGTGGCGCCGGCGGCAGTGGTGGCAACGCCGCCCCGGGCGGCTTCAACGGCAGTGGCGGCATCGGCGGCGCCGGCGGCGCCGGCGGCCAGGGCGGCCAGGGCGGGTCCGGCACAGGCGCCGGTAGCGCCGGCGGCGCCGGCGGCAAGGGTGGCGCTGGCGGGCACGCCGGAGCCGGTGGCGTGGCCGGCACGGGCGGTACCGGCGGGGGCACGGGTCCCGCTGGCGTCGGCGGTACCGGCGGCGACGGCGGCGTCGGCGGAACCGGCAGTATGGGCGCAAGCGCCGCCCCGAACAGCGCGGCGACCGGCGGCACCGGCGGCGCCGGCGGTGCCGGCGGCCAAGGCGGCCAGGGCGGCAACACCGGATTCGGCGGCGTCAACGGCAGCGGCGGCACCGGCGGCCGCGGCGGCTTTGGCGGGCTCGGGGGCCAGGGCGGGTCCGGCATGCTGGCCGGCAGCGCCGGCGGCACCGGCGGCACCGGGGGCGCGGGCGGGGACGCCGGAGCCGGCGGCGCGGCCGGCACGGGCGGCGCCGGCGGCATCGACGGCAGCGCGGGTAACGGCGGCACCGGCGGCCAGGGTGGTCTCGGGGGATCCGGCAGCGCCGGTGCCAACGCCGACCCCAACAGTGGCGAAACCGGCGGCACCGGCTTCGCCGGTGGCACCGGCGGCCAAGGCGGTCAAGGCGGCAACACCGGTGTGGGCGGCAGCAACGGCATCGGCGGCCGCGGCGGCCAGGGTGGATTCGGCGGCACCGGCGGCACCGGCGGATCGGGCACGCTCGCCGGCAGCGTGGGCGGTGCCGGCGGCACCGGCGGGGCCGGAGGCGATGCCGGTGCGGGCGGCGCCGCCGGCACCGGCGGGATCGGCGGCGGGGCGGGAACTGCGGGCACCGGCGGCCAGGGCGGCCTCGGCGGCTTTGGCGGCAGCGGTAGCGCGGGCATCGCCGCCCCCGACAACACCGGCACCACCGGTGGCGACGGCTTCGCCGGCGGTGCCGGCGGCGCGGGCGGCCAAGGCGGCAACACCGGTGCGGGCGGTATCAACGGCTCCGGCGGCAAGGGCGGTGCCGGCGGCACCGGCGGCAGTGGCGGCCAGGGCGGATCGGGCACTCTGACTGGCAGCGTCGGTGGTGACGCCGGCACCGGCGGCGCCGGTGGCGCAGCCGGCGCTGGTGGCGCGAAGGGTACTGGCGGAACCCACGGGAACACCGGCACTTCGGGCTTCGGCGGCTTCGGCGGCCAAGGGGGCTCCGGTGGGCAGGGCAGTGCGGGTAGCAACGCCGCTGCTAACAGCGCCGCAACCGGCGGCACCGGCTTTGCCGGCGGCGCCGGTGGGGCGGGCGGCCAAGGCGGCAACGCCGGGGCGGACGGAATCAACGGATCCGGAGGCACCGGCGGTGCCGGCGGAATCGGCGGCATGGGTGGCACCGGTGGGTCCGGCACCCTGGCCGGCAGCGTCGGTGGCGACGGCGGCGTCGGTGGCACCGGCGGTCACGCCGGCGTAGGTGGTGCCGCCGGCACCGGCGGCACGGGCGGCACGGCGGGCAGTTACGGCATCGGGGGTACCGGCGGAATCGGCGGTACCGGCGGGATGGGCAGCGCGGGCACCGACGCCGCGGGCAACAGCGGCGCGAAGGGCGGCATCGGGTTCGCCGGCGGTGTCGGCGGTGCCGGCGGCCAAGGTGGCGACACCGGGGCGGGCGGCGTTAACGGCGATGGCGGCCGCGGTGGCACCGGCGGCACCGGCGGCACCGGCGGCGATGGCGGGTCGGGCACGCTCGCCGGCAGCGTCGGCGGCGACGGCGGCGTCGGCGGCACCGGCGGTCACGCCGGAGCCGGCGGCGCTACCGGCACCGGGGGCACCGGCGGAGCCATCGGCGACGCCGGCAAGGGCGGCACCGGCGGACTCGGCGGCACCGGTGGAACCGGAAGCAAGGGCCTCGACGCCGCCGCCAACAGCGCCGCGACGGGCAACCCCGGATTCGCCGGCGGTGCCGGCGGTGTCGGCGGTCAAGGCGGTGACACCGGGTCGGGTGGTCTCAACGGCGACGGCGGCACCGGCGGCTTCGGCGGCAGGGGCGGCATGGGCGGCTCTGGCGGGTCGGGCACACTGGCCGGCAGCGACGGCGGCGACGGCGGCATCGGCGGTCAAGGCGGCACCGCGGGCGTAGGTGGTGGTGCCGGCGCCGGCGGCACCGGCGGCGCAATCGGCGCGGCGGGCACAGGTGGCACCGGTGGCCGGGGCGGCTTCGGTGGATCCGGGAGCAAGGGCCTCGACGCCGACCCCAACACCGGCGCTACCGGCGGTGCGGGTTATGACGGTGGTGCCGGCGGTGCGGGCGGCCAAGGCGGAAATTCCGCGCCAGGCGGTTTCAACGGCTCCGGCGGAGCCGGCGGTCTCGGCGGCACCGGCGGCTTCGGCGGAACCGGCGGGTCGGGAACGCTTGCTGGCAGCGTCGGTGGCGATGGCGGCGTCGGCGGTCAAGGCGGAGATGCTGGCACAGGTGGCGGTGCCGGCACCGGCGGCACCGGCGGCACGACCGGCCCAGGTGGTATCGGCGGCCAGGGCGGCACCGGCGGCTTCGGCGGGACTGGGAGCGCGGGTAGCGCCGCTGCCGCCAACTCCGGCGCGGACGGCGGCGACGGCTTCGCGGGCGGAGCCGGCGGGGCTGGTGGCAAGGGCGGCAATACGACCGCCGGCGGGTTCAACGGCAGCGGCGGGTTCGGCGGGATCGGCGGCAACGGTGGCAGCGGCGGCACCGGCGGGTCGGGCACACTCGCCGGCTCGGCCGGCGGCGACGGCGGCGGCGGCGGAGCGGGAGGGGCCGCAGGTGCGGGCGGCGCCGCGGGCGCCGGCGGCACTGGCGGCGTCGCCGGCGGCTCGGGCGTCGGCGGGACCGGCGGCAAGGGCGGCACTGGTGGGTCCGGCAGCAACGGCACCAGCGCGGCTGTCGATTCCGGCGCCGCTGGCGACGACGGCTTCGCCGGTGGCGCGGGCGGGACCGGCGGCGTCGGCGGTGACGGCGTTGGCGGCATTGGCGGCGGCACCGGCGGTCTCGGCGGTAACGGGGGCTTCGGCGGCAACGGCGGCAACGGCGGCAGTGGCACCGCTGGCGGCTCCGACGGCGGAGTTGGTGGAACCGGCGGCAAGGGCGGCAACGCCGGCGCCGGGGGTACTGGAGGCGCCGGCGGCGGCAACGGCGGCCAAGGCGGCACAGGTGGACTCGGCGGCAATGGCGGCATGGGCGGCAGCGGCAACGTTGACGGCTCCGACGGCGGAGACGGTGGCGCCGGCGGCGCAGGTGGCAATGCCGGCGCCGGCGGGGCCGGCAACGGCGGTAAGTCTGGCGACACCGGCACCGCCGGTAGCGGCGGCACCGGCGGCGACGGTGGCACCGGCGGCACGGGCAGCAACGGCGTCGTCGCAACCGCCGGCGCCACCGGCGGCGATGGCGGCACCGGCGGAAACGGCGGCGCCGGCGGCGACGGTGGCGCCGGCGGCGACGGCATCGGCGGCGTCGGCGGCGGCAACGGCGGCCGCGGCGGCAACGCGGGCAGCGGCGGCACCGGTGGAACCGGCGGCACCAGCACCGGGGCCGCCGCCGGCGGCATCGGCGGCGACGGCGGCATGGGTGGCGCCGGCGGAAATGGCGGCAACGGCGGCCTCGGCGGCGCGGCCGGCGACGGCGGCGGCATCGCCGGCGCCATGGGCACCGCCGGAAACGGCGGCACCGGCGGAGCCGGCGGTCAGGGCGGCACCGGCGGCGCCGGTGCCAATCCCACACCCATCGCGGGCGGGCAGGCAGCCGACGGCTCCAACGGCGATCCCGGTATGCCCGCGGGTGAAAACGGCGAGCCCGGCGCCAACGGTGTCACCGACGGCGAGCGCGGCGGCGCCGGCGGCGCTGGCGGCACCGGAACCAGCACCAGTCCGTTAACCGCCCAAGGCGGCGACGGCGGCAAGGGTGGCAACGGCGCCACCGGCGCGGACGGGGGCATCGGCGGCCGGGGTGGTGACGCTGAGCAAGCGCACGGCAACGGCCCCGCCCAGGGCGGCACCGGGGGCGACGGCGGCGACGGCGGCGCCGGCGGCGACGGCGGCAATGGCGGCGACGGCGGCGACATCGTCAGCCCAGGTTCGTTCGATCCAGACCTCGACAGTACTGGCGGTGACGGCGGCAACGGCGGCAACGGCGGCGCAGGCGGCATCGGCGGCAACGGCGGCAACGGCGGCAAAGGCGGCAACTTCGAACCCGGCGGCAAAGGCGGCAACGGCGGCAACGGCGGCACCGCCAACGGACCCACGAGCGTGGGCGGCACCGGAGGCAACGGCGGCAAAGGTGGGACCGGCGGCAACGCCGGTACCGTCGGTGATCTCACCGGCGTCGTCGGTGGCGTTGGTGGCGTCGGCGGGGCGGGTGGCACCGGTGGTGTCGGGGCGGCCGGCAGCGCCGGCGGGGCCGGAGGAACCGGAGGCGCGGCCTTCACTGCCGATGGCGGCGACGGCGGCAACGGCGGTAACGGCGGCGCCGGCGCCAACGGCGGTTTCGGGGGTAACGGCGGCGACGGCGGCGCCGGCGGGCTCGGGCCGAACGGCACCGCCGTCGGCGGAGCGGGTGGTGCCGCCGGCGTCGGCGGCGACGGCGGCGACGGCGGACTCGGAGGCGTCAGGGGTGCCGGCGGGAATTCCTCTGGCGCTAACCCCGGCGCTGACGGCACGGACGGCATTGACGGCGCCGATGGCATAGTCGGAGCCGACGGCTTCCCAGGCAATCCGGGTTAGCGCCTAAACGGCCAGCGCGGCCCGGGCGGCGGCATGCGTGCGCCGCGCGTGCCCACCGCCGAACAGCACCACATGCGCCAGCAGCGGAAACAGCTGGCGCAGCCCAATGCGATTGCGCCACCCGGGTTTCAGCGCTCGCACCCGCTGGTAACCGTCGAGGATGGCGTCGTAATGCGGGCAGCCGAATAGCGCCAGCATCGCCAGGTCGGTCTCGCGGTGGCCGGCGTGTGCAGCGGGGTCGATGAGCACCACCCCATCGGGCGTCCACATCACGTTGCCGCCCCACAAGTCCCCGTGCAGCCGAGCCGGCGCGTCATCGTCGTCGAAATCGCCTGCGCGGCACCGGTCTACGACGGACTCGATCGCGCTCCGGGTCGCAGCATCCAGTCGGGATGCCGCTGACTCGGCCATCGGAATCAGCTGCTCTTCGGCGTAAAAGTCGCCCCACCGCCGGTGCCGCCGCAGCGACATCGGTAAGGGCTGCGATAACGGACCGAAGAAGCCGGACCCCTCCCAGCCGTCGGGTCCGGCGCCGAACGCCGGCGCGCCCGCGTCGTGCATGACGGCCAGCCGACTTCCGAACACCTGCGCCGCCTCGCGGCTCGGAGGCACCGAATCAAGCCGTCGCAAGGTGAGGCTGGTGGCGTCAGAAGAAAGGACCTGCGCGCAGGGCACACCGCCGTCGACACTCGAAAGCCATTGCAGCCCTGCAGCTTCCCACGCAAAGTAGCCGGCGGGCGCACCCGGGTGGTGTTTGACGAAGACTGTCACGCACCGGTCGTCACATGACTCGCCCGCACGTCGTCGGCCGGTCGTGCCTCGGTCTGCTCCTTGGCCCATCGGTAGTCCGGCTTGCCGGCGGGTGAGCGCTTCACCTCGTCGACGAACCAAACGCTGCGCGGCACTTTGTATCCGGCTATCTCGGAGCGCACAAACTGATCCAGCTCGGCCAGCGACGGCCGGCAACCAGCCCGAGCCTGCACGACGGCGGCCACCTGCTGGCCGTAGCGCGGATCCGGCACACCGACCACCAGGGCATCGAAGACGTCGGGATGACCCTTCAAAGCCGCTTCGACTTCTTCGGGGTAGATCTTCTCGCCGCCGCTGTTGATCGACACCGAGCCGCGCCCCAGCATGGTGACCGTGCCATCTTCCTCGACCTGCGCGTAGTCGCCGGGAATCGCATAGCGCACACCGTTAATGGTGCGGAAGGTGTCGGCGGTCTTCTTCTCGTCCTTGTAGTAGCCGATCGGGATGTTGCCCTTCTTCGCGATGAAACCGCGCACCCCTGAGCCGGGCTTCACCTCGTTGCCGTCCTCGTCGAGCACGACGGTGCGGTGGTCGATGCTAACCCGCGGGCCGCCGGTGTGCGCCTGACCCGCGGTGACGATGCTGGTACCACCAAATCCGGTTTCCGACGCACCAATTGAGTCCGTGATGACTCGATTAGGCAGCAGCTCAAGGAGTTTCTCCTTGATGCTCGGCGAGAACAGCGCCGCGGTGCTCGCCAACAAGAACAGCGACGACAAGTCGTAATCGTTTTCCGCGGACAGCGCGTCCAGCAATGGACGGGCCATCGCGTCACCGGTAAAGAACAGCAGGTTCACCTTGTGCTCGTGAATCGTGCGCCACACCGCATCGGCGTTGAATTCCGGTGCCAGCACGGTGGTTTGACCCGAGAAGAGTGACATCCAGGTGGCCGACTGGGTGGCGCCGTGAATCATCGGCGGGATCGGATAACGGATCATCGGCGGATTCGCCGCCGCAGCCTTGGCCAGATCGTATTCGTCCTTGATGAATTCGCCTGTCGCGAAGTCGGTTCCGCCGAACAGCACGCGATAGATGTCCTCGTGACGCCACATCACGCCCTTCGGGAAACCGGTTGTGCCGCCGGTGTAGAGCAGATAGATGGCGTCGGCGCTGCGCTCGCCAAAGTCGCGCTCGGCCGAGCAGTCAGCGAAGGCCGAATAGAACTCGATGCCTTCGTAGCGCTGATAGTCCTTGTCGCTACCGTCCTCGACCACCAGGACCGTCTTGACGTTGGGGGTGTCCGGTAACACGTTGGCGACGCGGTCGGAGTACTGGCGCTCGTGCACCAGCGCGACCATGTCGGAGTTGTCGAACAGGTAGCGCAGTTCGCCCTCGACGTAGCGGTAGTTGACGTTAACCAGGATGGCGCCCGCTTTGACGATGCCGAGCATCGCAATCACGATCTCGATGCGGTTGCGGCAGTACAGTCCGACCTTGTCGTCCTCCTGCACACCCTGGTCCATCAGGTAGTGCGCCAGGCGATTGGCTTTCTCTTCCAGTTGGGCGTAGGTCAGCTGCTCATCACCGCAGATGAGGGCTACCCGGTCGGGCACAGCGTCGATGGCGTGCTCAGCGAGATCGGCAATATTCAGGGCCACGGCCACTAAACTAGAACGTGTTACATTTCTTGACAAGCGAATGCCCAATGTCGAGCGAGAGGCGGTAGCCCGTGTCGGAGGCTCCAGCAAACGAATCCGGGCCCGACGCGCTGGTCGAGCAGCGTGGTCACACCCTCATTGTCACGATGAACCGGCCGCACGCACGCAACGCGCTGAGCACCGAAATGATGCAAATCATGGTCGACGCCTGGGACCGCGTGGACAACGACGACGACATCCGGTGCTGCATTCTGACCGGGGCCGGTGGCTACTTCTGCGCCGGGATGGACCTCAAGGCGGCGACCAAAAGGCCGCCCGGCGACTCGTTCAAAGACGGCAGCTACGACCCGTCGCGCATCGACGCCTTGCTGAAGGGTCGTCGGCTAACCAAGCCGCTGATCGCGGCCGTTGAAGGGCCCGCGATTGCCGGCGGCACCGAGATCCTGCAGGGCACCGACATCCGGATCGCCGGTGAGAGCGCCAAGTTTGGCATCTCCGAGGCCAAGTGGAGCCTCTACCCGATGGGCGGTTCGGCGGTGCGCCTGGTGCGACAGATCCCCTACACGCTGGCCTGTGACCTGCTGCTGACCGGACGGCACATCAGCGCCGCCGAGGCCAAGGAGATCGGCTTGATCGGGCACCTCGTGCCCGACGGACAGGCGCTGACCAAGGCGCTCGAGATCGCGGAGATCATCGAAAGCAACGGACCCCTCGCCGTACAGGCGATCCTGCGGACCATCCGCGAGACCGAGGGTATGCACGAGAACGACGCGTTCAAGATCGACACCCAGATCGGGATCAAGGTCTTCCTATCCGACGACGCCAAGGAAGGCCCGAAGGCGTTCGCCGAGAAGCGCAAGCCCAACTTCCAGAACCGCTAGCCCTCCCGCGCGAGCAGACGCAAAAGCGCCCATTTCGGCACGAAAATGGGCGCTTTTGCGTCTGCTCGCGCGGGCTAGCCCAACGGCGCGGTCGGCGTAAACACCACCGGCATCGACTCCAGGCCGCTGACGAAGTTTGCCGGCCGCAGCGGCAATGCCGATTCGGACGAGGCCAGCCGCAGGTCCGGCAGCCGCTTGAGCACTTTGCCCGTCATGATCGACAACTCCAATCGGGCCAGCTGGTTGCCCAGGCAGAAATGCGTGCCGAAGCCGAATGCCAAGTGGCTGTTCGGGTTTCGCCGAATATCAAACTTTTCCGGCTGGTCGAATACCGCTTCATCGAAATTGGCCGACTCGAACAGCAGCATCATCTTCTCGCCCTCACGCAGCGCGGTGCCGTGAAAGTCGGTGTCGGCGGTCAGGATTCGGCACATGTTCTTCACCGGCGCGGTCCACCGCAGCATCTCCTCGATGGCGCCCGGCAGCAACGACGGGTCGCGCTGCAGCAGGTCCCACTGGTCGCGGTTGCGCAGCAACTGCTCGGTGCCACCGCTCAACGTGTGCCTTGTGGTCTCGTCGCCGCCGATCAGGATCAGCAGCGTCTCCATAAGGAGCTCGTCGTCGGTCAGCCGCTCCCCGTCGACTTCGGAGCTCACCAATACGCTCACCAGGTCGTCGGTCGGCTGCTCGCGGCGGGCCGCGATCGTCGCCCTGGTGAAGTCGTTGTAGGCGGCAAACGCGTCCATGGAGACCTGGAAATCCTCTTCGGACACATGCGAACTCAGGAATGTCACCAGATCGTCGGACCATCGCAAGAACATTTCCCGCTGCTCCGGTCGCACGCCGAGCATGTCGCCAATAACCGCCATCGGCAGCGGCGCGGCCAGGTCGCGCACGAAGTCACACTCGCCGCGTTCACACACCGCGTCGATCAGCGCGTCGCACAGCTCACCGATCGATGCCTCCTTGTCCTTGACCCGCTTACGGGTGAAACCGGCGTTAACGAGCTTGCGCCGCAACAGATGTGCGGGATCGTCCATATCGATCATCATCGGCATGGCCGGCTGGTCGGGCCGGATGCCGCCGGCGTTGGAGAACAGCTCCGGCTGGCGTTCGGCGTCGATCACGGCCTGGTACGTCGATGCCGCGGCCAACCCATTGCGATCCCGAAACACCGGCTGATTGGCGCGCATCCACCGATACGCCGCACGAGCGTCACGACTGCCGTAGAACGTGCCGTCGGTCAGATCCACGTCGGGCTTGGTCCCAATCACGGCTTCAGTCATTCCATTCCTCCGCACTACAGTGAGCGTCATGTCCGTCTCGCAACACACCATTGCCGGCACCGTGCTGACCATGCCGGTCCGCATCCGCACCGCCAATCTGCACTCCGCGATGTTCTCCGTGCCCGCCGCCGCGGCGCAGCGTCTCATCGACTACAGCGGGCTCAACGTGTGCGAATACCTGCCCGGCAAAGCGATCGTCATGCAGATGCTGGTGCGCTACGTCGACGGGGATCTGGGGAAGTACCACGAATACGGCACCGCGGTCATGGTGAACCCGCCGGGCAGCCAAGCCAAAGGACCGAAAGCCCTCGGCAAGGCGGCCGCATTCATCCATCACCTGCCGGTGGACCAGGAATTCACCCTCGAGGCCGGCCGCACAATCTGGGGCTTCCCCAAGATCATGGCCGGCTTCAACGTCACACAGGGCCGCAAATTTGGCTTCGAGGTCAGCGCCGACGGCCAGCTCATCGCCGGCATCGAGTTCAGCCCGGGCCTGCCGCTGCCGACCGGAAAATCGCAGGTGCTCAAGACCTACTCCCACCAAGACGGCGTCACTCGGGAGATTCCCTGGGAAATGAAGATCTCCGGCCTGCGTGCCCGACTCGGCGGCGCTCGCTTGCACCTCGGCGACCATCCATACGCCAAGGAGCTCGCCTCGCTGGGTCTGCCGAAGCGCGCGCTGATGTCGCAGTCGGCGGCCAACGTGGAGATGACCTTCGGCAACGCACACGCCATCTAAAGGCAACCCCATCCGGCCAATCTAGAACGCGTTCTAACGCCCTGGCAAGGACTGCTTAGACGAGCTTACACAAGCTCGGCAAGGTCGCGGACCTGCTCAACACTGCGGGCAGCCACCACCATCATGGTCACGCCGGCGGCCTCCCAGGCCACGATCTGCTTACGCACGTAGTCGAGATCGCCGACGATCATGGCGTCGTCGACGAGTTCGTCGGGGATGATTTCGGCGGCTTTGTCCTTCTGGTTGGACCGGAACAACTTGGTGACCTCGTCGACCACCTCCGCGTACCCCATCCGGCGATAGACGTCGGCGTGGAAGTTGGTGTCTTCGGCACCCATGCCGCCCATGTAGAGAGCCAGGAACGGCTTGATTCCCGCGAACGCGGCCACCCGGTCCTCGGTAACGACGATCTGCGCGGTCGCACAGATCTCGAAGTCCTCGCGGCTGCGCCGGGCGCCCGGCCGGGCGAACCCCTCGTCCAGCCATTCGTTGTACGTGTCGGCCATCCGCGGCGAATAGAAAATCGGCAGCCAGCCGTCGCAAATCTCGGCGGCCAGCGCCACGTTCTTCGGTCCCTCGGCGCCCAGCATGATCGGGATGTCAGCACGCAACGGATGGGTGATGGGCTTCAAAGCCTTGCCCAGTCCAGTTGTCCCCGAGCCCGTCAGCGGCAACGGGTAGTGCGGACCGTCGCTGGTCACCGGCGCCTCCCGGGCCCACACCTGCCGGATGATGTCGATGTATTCGCGGGTGCGCGCCAGCGGCTTCGGGAACCGCTGGCCATACCAACCCTCGACCACCTGCGGGCCAGACACCCCCAACCCCAGAATGTGCCGGCCACCGGACAGATGGTCGAGCGTCAGCGCGGCCATCGCGCAGGCCGTCGGGGTGCGCGCGGACAGCTGCACCACCGAGGTGCCCAGCCGCACCCGCTGGGTCGACGAACCCCACCAGGCCAGGGGTGTGTAGGCGTCGGATCCCCACGCCTCGGCGGTGAACACGGCGTCGAATCCGGCGTCCTCGGCCGCGGCGACGAATTCCGCGGTGTGCTCCGGCGGTTGCGCGCCCCAGTACCCGAGCTGCAGTCCGAGCTTCATCCCTGCCTCCTTGATTGTCGCGACCCGCCGCGCCCGGCTTCGCCGCGCTTGCGATCGCTCCTCCTTGATTGTCGCGACCCGCCGCGCCCGGCTTCGCCGCGCTTGCGATCGCTCCTCCTTGAAACGATTCTTAGAACCTGTTCTACTCGAAGGCGTGACAGCCAGCTCGAGCGGCCCGACCCTGATCGATCACCCAGAGCCGCCTCTCTCCGCCCCGTTGACGTTGTCCTTCGACTACACCCGTTCGGTGGGCCCCACGCTTGGCAAGTTCTTCACCGCGTTGCGTGAGCGCCGCATCTTGGGCGTGCGCGGAACCGATGGCCGAGTGCATGTGCCGCCGGCGGAATATGACCCGGTTAGCTATGAACCGCTGGGCGAGATGGTACCGGTGGCAAGTGTCGGCACCGTCGCGTCCTGGACCTGGCAGCCCGAGCCGCTACCGGGCCAGCCGCTGGATCGCCCGTTCGCCTGGGCGCTGATCAAACTGGATGGCGCCGACACGCTGCTCATGCACGCCGTTGACGCAAAGACGCCCGACGCCATCAGTACCGGCACCCGGGTGCACGTGCACTGGGCCGACGAGACCGTCGGCGCCATCACCGACATCGCCTACTTCGCACTCGGTGATAAACCCGAGCCCGTCCAGGAGCCGGACGGCAATCAGGACCCGGTCACCATGATCGTCACGCCGATCGAACTGACCATCCAGCACACCGCCTCCCACGAGGAAAGCGCCTACTTAAGGGCCATTTCCCAGGGCAAACTGTTGGGCGCTAAAACTGGCGAAACAGGAAAAGTGTATTTCCCACCGCACGGTGCCGACCCGGCCACCGGACTGCCGACCACCGAGTTCGTCGAGCTGTCGGACAAGGGCACCGTGACGACGTTCGCGATCATCAACATCCCGTTCCAGGGCCAGCGCATCAAGCCTCCGTACGTGGCGGCCTACGTGTTGCTCGACGGCGCCGATATCCCGGTCCTGCACCTCGTTGCCGACGTCGACGCGCACCAGGTCCGGATGGGCATGCGCGTCGAAGCGGTGTGGAAACCTCGCGAGGAGTGGGGATTCGGCATCGACAACATCGAGTACTTCCGGCCCACCGGAGAACCGGACGCCGACTACGACACCTACAAACACCACCTGTAAAGGGCCTACTCGCACAATGAGCACTCGCAATGTCGCGGTGGTCGGCTTCGCCCACGCCCCGCATGTCCGCCGCACCGACGGCACCACCAACGGCGTCGAGATGTTGATGCCCTGCTTCGCGAAGCTGTACCAAGAGCTGGGCATCAGCCAGAAAGACATCGGCTTCTGGTGCTCGGGGTCGTCGGATTACCTTGCCGGACGGGCGTTTTCCTTCATCTCGGCGATCGACTCGATCGGCGCCGTACCCCCGATCAACGAGTCGCACGTCGAGATGGACGCCGCATGGGCCCTCTACGAGGCCTACATCAAGATCCTCACCGGCGAGGTCGACACCGCGCTGGTGTACGGCTTCGGCAAGTCCTCCGCGGGCACCCTGCGCCAGATCCTGTCCCGCCAGACCGACCCGTACACCGTAGCGCCACTATGGCCCGATTCGGTGTCGATGGCCGGGCTACAGGCTCGCCTCGGCCTGGACCAAGGCAAGTGGAGCCACGAACAGATGGCGCAGGTCGCCCTCGACTCCTTCGCCCAAGCCGAACGCAACGACTCCGAAAAGCCGGCCAAGAGCATCGACGAACTGCTCAACCGGCCGTTCTTCAACGATCCGCTGCGCCGTCACGACATCGCGCCCATCACCGACGGCGCCGCCGCCATCGTGTTGGCCGCCGACGACCGCGCCCGGGAGTTGCGTGAGAAACCTGCCTGGATAACGGGTTTCGAACACCGCATCGAGTCACCTTCGCTCGGCGTGCGCGATCTCACCACCTCGCCGTCCACCGCGGCTTCGGCCAAAGCCGCCGGTGGTAACACCGGAATCGACGTCGCCGAGATCCACGCCCCGTTCACCCATCAGCACCTGATTCTCACCGAGGCCATCGGGCTGAACGGCTCAACCCAAGTCAATCCCTCCGGCGGCGCACTGGCGGCCAATCCGATGTTCGCCGCCGGTCTGGAGCGCATTGGCTTTGCTGCACAACATATCTGGAATGGCACCGCGAAGCGGGTACTGGCGCACGCCACCAGCGGCCCTGCGCTGCAACAGAATCTGGTCGCGGTCATGGAAGGACAGCAGTAATGGCGCGTCGGCGACGAGCAGAGCGCAGCGATGAGGAGGAGCGGCGCTGATGACTAAGCAGCTTGCCGCGGTGCTTGGCACCGGGCAGACCAAGTATGTCGCCAAGCGCCACGACGTTTCGATGAACGGCCTGGTGCGCGAGGCCATCGACAAGGCGCTGCAAGATTCCGGGTCCACCTTCGACGACATCGACGCCGTCGTGGTCGGCAAGGCACCCGACTTCTTCGAGGGCGTGATGATGCCGGAACTGTTCATGGCCGACGCCATGGGCGCCACCGGCAAGCCGCTGATCCGGGTGCACACGGCGGGTTCGGTCGGTGGATCCACGGCGGTGGTCGCGGCCAGCCTGGTCCAGTCCGGCAAGTACCGCCGCGTGCTGGCGATGGCCTGGGAGAAGCAGTCGGAATCCAATGCCATGTGGGCCCTGTCGATTCCGATTCCCTTCATCAAGCCGGTCGGTGCGGGCGCCGGCGGGTATTTCGCTCCGCACGTGCGGGCCTATATCCGCCGCTCGGGCGCGCCGACGCACATCGGGGCGATGGTCGCGGTCAAGGACCGGCTCAATGGGAGCCGCAACCCGCTCGCGCACTTACAGCAGCCCGACATCACCCTGGAGAAGGTGATGCAATCCCCCATGCTCTGGGATCCGATCCGCTACGACGAGACCTGCCCGTCCTCGGACGGTGCCTGCGCCGTCGTCATCGGCAACGAGGAAATCGCGGATGCGCATCTGGCGCAAGGCCAACCGGTGGCCTGGATACATGCCACCGCGCTGCGCACCGAGCCGCTGGCGTTCTCCGGACGCGACCAGGTCAACCCGCAGGCGGGCCGCGACGCGGCCGCCGCGCTGTGGAAGGCCGCCGGAATCACCAGCCCGATCGACGAGATCGACGCCGCCGAAATCTACGTGCCGTTCTCCTGGTTCGAGCCAATGTGGTTGGAAAACCTCGGATTTGCCCCGGAGGGCGAGGGCTGGAAGCTTACCGAAGCCGGGGGCACGGCGATCGGTGGACGGCTGCCGGTCAACCCTTCCGGTGGTGTGCTGTCCTCGAACCCGATCGGCGCATCCGGGCTGATTCGGTTCGCGGAGGCGGCCATCCAGGTCATGGGCAAGGGCGGCGATCACCAGGTTCCGGATGTTCGAAAAGCCCTGGGCCACGCCTATGGTGGTGGCTCGCAGTACTACTCGATGTGGGTGGTCGGAAGGGACAAGCCATGACCGGCCGGATGAAATACACCTGCAGCATCGCCATGGGGCCGATCGACCAGCTGATCGGCATCGCCAAGACCGCAGAGGAAGTCGGGTTCGACTCGATCGCCTTGCCCGACTCGCTGTTCTTCATGGAGAAGGCGGCCGCCGACTATCCGTACACCCCCGACGGGTCGCGGATGTGGAACGAAAACACCCCCTGGGTCGACCCCTTGATCGCCGCCGGCGCGATGGGCGCCGTGACCTCGACACTGCGGTTCTACACCAACGTGATGAAGCTGGGATCGCGCAACCCGCTGCTGTTGGCCCGTCAGGTCGGCTCGGTGGCCAACCTGACCAATAACCGATTCGGATTCGGAGTCGGGATCGGCTGGGCACCGGAGGAATTCGAATGGTGCGGGGTCCCGTATAAGCGGCGTGGCGCGCGAGTCGACGAGATGATCGACGTGATCAAACTGGTACTCGCCGGCGGCATGGTCGAATTCCACGGCGAATTCTTCGATTTCGACCGGTTGCAGATGAGCCCGGCTCCCAGCGAGCCGGTGCCGTTCTACGTCGGCGGGCACACCGACGTGGCGCTGCGGCGCGCGGCCCGCATCGGCGACGGCTGGACCAGCGCCATGATGACCGGCGACCAGCTGGCCGAAACCATTACCAAGCTCAACGAATCGCGCGCCGAATACGGCCGCGCCGACCAGCCGTTCGAATTTCAGGCGGTTTGCATCGACAAGTTCGGCGTAGACGGTCATCGGCAGCTCGCCGAGATCGGGGTCACCGACAATATCGTGATCCCCTGGGTCTTCGACGGCCTGGGCTTCGACGCGCCGCTGGACAAGAAGCAGGACTCACTGAAACGCTTCGCCGACACCTACATCCACTCCGGCTGGCAAGACAAATGACCAATCTCGCACACGAGGCCGGCCGGCGGTCCCGCGAAGCGGTCCAAGCCCGCGACAAGGAAGCCTGGTTGGCGATATTCGCCGAGGACGCGATCGTCGAAGACCCGGTCGGGCCATCGGCTTTCGATCCCGAAGGCAAGGGGCACCGGGGCCGCGACGCGATCTCGGCCTTCTGGGACCTGGCCATCGCGCCCACCAGCAAGATCGAGTTCGTCTTCCGCGACACCTATCAGTGCGGCAACGAGGAAGCCAACGTCGGACACATCCTCATCACGACGGGCGGATACCAGATCACCGCCGAAGGCGTGTTCACCTACAAGGCCAACAACCGGGGTCAGCTGGTGGCGCTGCGCGCCTACTGGGAGATGGACAAAGCCGCCGCAAGCAGCCGAAAGGTCTAACGGCGACTGTGACCTGGCGACGCGGGCCCCTCACCCAGGTTGACAGAGAAGGTGCAGCGTTATCAGTAGCGAAGCGGGCTAACTCCGAGGTCGAGCCGATCGAAACGTCAGTGTCATGCGTAATGCCTCGCCGCCAGTGCGGTGTCGTGGTGCACATGCAGCCGGCGGTGCCACGGACGCGCCGCAACTCCTTACGGTACTTCGGCGATGCCACCGGGCCTGGACTTCTTCCAACTGCCGACGAAAATTCGCTAGCTGGTTGTCAGCGTGCTTCCGTAGCCTTGACTACATGCGCACTCGTGACAACACCGACGCCGAGTCGAGGTTGCTCGCCGCCGTGTGCCAGTCGATCCGCGAACAGAGCGGCGAACCGTCGAGCTGTCCGATCAACGAGTTGCTCGATGAGAGGGCCGACGCTCATGTCGGGTAAGTCTCGCTACCGGGGGCCGCGCGGCGGCAAGAGCACGCCCAAGCCCAACCCTCTGTTCGCTGCGGGCCGGGTGCCCGCTGCGCCCGGAAATCGGCCGCCGCCGTGGCTGCCGCCGCTCGGAAATCCGGTGACAGATGACCTGATGTCACACACCATGTCCTACTTGACGTCGCAGCCGCAGCTGATCGTCTGCGGACTGCTTGGATTGAACCCGCTGACAGAAGACGAGCGGCGCGAACTACTCGCCAGCATCAACCTTTACGACGCTCTCGAAACTGTTACCCGCCTGCAGGCGCAGTGGGACGTGGCCTACACGACCACTCAGGGCGTACGCGACGTTGAGGGGGATTTCCTCGCTGGCGGCGGCACCGGGGGTGTTTGCGAGAAGGCCCTCAACAGGATCGTCATTTACAACGACATGCTCATCTCGCCCCGTGCGACCGCGCAGCTTATGCGCGAGATCATCGAGTACGCCACAGCAGCCGACGCCGCACCGGTCATCGACCGCAACATACTGACGCACATGCTGCTGTCGATCACGACGGAACAGAACCTCAACTCCGAGTTCTCAGGCGACGTGCCCACCGCCGCCGAAATCGCGAAGCTTCAGTGCAAGCTGCCGAAGATGGGCGCTGAAGAGATGCACGAGTACGCCAAGCCGCTCATACAGGAGGAAATCGCGTCGGCGCTCTTCAACGCGCCGCTGAGATTGGAGATCGTGCTTTCGAACTCCTTCGACTTGTGGTTCACGGAGTGGGCGTCGAGGTCGAAGACGACCGGCCTGGGGGCGACGCCCGCGGAGGCCTTTAAGATCGCCACTGGTGTCGAACTACTCGACGTCATGCGTCTCGGACGCCGGATCATCAAGCGCAGCACCAAGAGCCATCAGGTCCAGTTCACCCGCGATGAACTACTGGCCGACGGCGCGCCGGAGTCCGCGATCGACTACCTTTTCGCGAACATGGCGCCGCGACTGGAGGACTTCAAGGCAAAGTTGCAGGAGGATCGCAACGCTGGGCCAATCAGCCATCAGCGCTACACCCTCACGCAGTACCCATTCCTGGCCGTCGATGACAACACATTCGTCGCCATCCGCCATCAATGGGCCCTCGACCGGCTATGCGGTGCACAGCTCTACTTCGAAGCGTGGGCCAGTTTCCGAGGAGCGCTGCGCAATCGGTTCAAGACTGCGATGAATGACACGTTCGAACAATTCGTCAGCGGGATTCTCCATCGCATCCACGACAAGTGCCCCCATCTGCGAGCGATCGTCGACGAAGACGAAATGCAGGCCGCGTGGACGCAGAAGAAGGGCGAAGCGCCGTCGGTCTGTGACTGGATGCTGTTCGGCAAAGACCATTGCATCGTGATCGACGCCACGAACCACGCGGTGAAAGCGGATGCGGCGCAAGGCCTTGCGAGTTGGGAAGAGTACAGCGCCGACGTCGAGAAAATCTTCATGGACACCGACAGCGGCAAGTACAGGCAACTACTCTCCACCATCGACCTCGTCCAGAAGCACGGCGGCTGGGAAAACGAAAAGGTCGACAACAAGACGATGTACGCCCCGCTCGTCATCGTGCCCGACGCCGGCGTCGTCACCGGACTGCTGGCTCAGTTTGACATCAATCTCCGAAGCATTAACGCGTTCAAGCATCTTCAGCCGCAGGTGTACGCCCCCGGGATCGTTCCGCTGTCAGACCTTCAGTTGCTCGAAGGGATGGCCGACATAGGGGCGAAGGGCGGAATGAATCCCAACATGATGGACTTGATCGCGAAATGGCGCACCGCCGCGTCCAAAGGTGTTGCGTCGCTGCAACTGTACTTGCTGAGCTATGGGATACCGATACTGCCCGTCAGTGACCACATAATGCACAACAGCCGTAGGATGATGAAGCTTCTCGACAAGCGCTAGCTACCATGGCCCAGATTCACGCGGAGCGGACGATCGCAGCATCGCCGGAGCAGGCACCAACGTCGGTGACACCCCTACAGATAACACTGTTACCCACGACGAAACCTAGCCCGTAGCGCCCAAACGCACGTCGGTAACAGCCCTACACACCCCAAAATCGGTTACAGATAAGGCCACCAAACCCCTGGCCATGGAGTTACCTGTGCAAGGCCTGCCGACCAACGAGGCACGCGGGAATGCGCGAGTATCCTCCCGACAATTCCCGCGAAACTCCGTCAGCGTCACGGATGCCCTAGGTGGGAGCTAATGAAAGATAGACCGATATCGTGTCGGCTGCCCGTCGGTCCAGACACACGTCTGCGCAGTTCCGGCACGCTGCGTGCGAAGGGCAGCGACGGCCAACTACTCTTCGAGAGAGCTCCTTCCGCAAGTGAACTCAGAGAGATCGTGCGCCTCGGTCAATCGCGTCGATTCATACATCGCCGCTACCGGCGGGTGACCTTCCTGGGTTCCCTTGCGGCAGCAGCCAACACAGCTGCATCATCGGCCACGTCAAGCGATGCAAGTAGAGCGTCGAACTGAGCGGCAGGCATAACAGTGATCTGGTCCTGCGCGAGCACCCGCCCGGCCCTTTCAGCAACGGCTCGTCGGACGAACTCCGACACCGGTTCATGAACTTGCTCCGCTGCCCGCGCGATCAGGTCGACGCTGTACGTTCACCGCTCGTTCACACGTTAACAACCTTCATCGCTTCGTCCCCGTAGTCGTTGATAACTTTGACGGCAATCTTGCCGGTCTGCGGAGGTTCGAACGGGAGGGAGACGGTACGGTACAGAGCCGCCCAGGCATCCGACTGTATGTCGGCCCGTAACGCCGTCTTTAGCTTCTTGTACGGGTCGTTGCCGCCAGTGAAGTAGCAGTGCCGAACGAAAAACGATGTCTCGTCATAATCGGTGTCGATCATCCACAGTGCGATCTGCCCGGTGTCGTTGCTGCGGACCACCCCGCTGGTGGGATCATAGACGTCGACCCCCTTGAGATCGACCACAAGCTTGCCATCGTCCACCTTGCGCACTTCGAAGTCGGGCTCTCCGAAAACGGTAAACAAGTTCGCCGAATCGGTCTTCTTGAGGTCTTCACCCATCAGCAGATCGGCGTTCATTCGGACCATCAGCACCTGGATGCGTCCCAGGCGGCGCTGGCCAGTCACATTCGCGAATCCTTCGTCGGAAGCGTCGACTGTGACTCCATCGTCCTCTGTGACCCCGGTGGCCTGCGGATCGAAGGCGAACGCGAGGACACACAATAGGTCAATGTCACCCGCCTTGATCGCTTCGCGCGCTGCGTCTCTGATAAATGCCGCGCCTACAGTGCCGTACTGCGGGCCGATCGCAAGCCCGATGCGCGCGCTGTCGGGGTCGTCGCGCCGCTCTCCGACCGCCTGGATGTAGGTGCCTGCGTAGGCATCAACCGACGCGAACTCGATCCGCTCACGACGCCTGCCGTTCTGGATGCCGGCCTTGGCCAGGTTGTCGAGGATGGTCTGCTCGAACGTGGGCGAATCCGGGTCGATCGCTGCCGCGGCTTCACTGATCGTCTCAACGGCGTAGTCATCCATTATTCCGCCGAAGGCCAAAGACCTGTGCGGCGACAGACTTTCGACGGTGAATCTTCCGGCGACCCGAACCTTGACTTTCTCCTCGTAGGGCTTGTCGTACAAGTACTCGTATTCGGCATGGCGCTTGATCGCCGCATCAATCTCCTCGCGCGTCATCCCTTCCTTGATGTCGGGATTGTTGGCGATCGACTTCAAGGTGATGTGCTGGACACGCTCGTAGACGAACCCGTGCCGAATGTCGTTGGTAACAGGCTCCGAGGAAGCCGGCTTCCCGGTTAGCTCCGCTTCTTTCCGACGGCCTTCCTTAGAGTCAGCCAGAAGGTAGTGCGGAAATCTTGCGCTCATCAGTCGCTGGCGGGCTAGTGCGAGGGCAACCCGCGAGGTGTCGATGGTGATCCACCGACGCCCCCACTGCTCGGCCACGAAAGCCGTTGTGCCACTGCCGCATGTCGGGTCCAGGACCAAGTCACCTGGGTCTGTGGTCATGAGTACGCAACGCTCGATCACCTTAGGTGAGGTTTGGACCACATATGTTTTCGCGTCGGCGTAACCACTGATTACGGTGTCGTCCCAAAGATTCGTGAATGGTACCCACGGAAAATCCGACTCGAGCCGAACATACCGCAATCGCTTACCAATCCCAACCAGACGGTTCGCGATCACGAGGCGATCTCGTCCTACTTTGTTGGTCTTCCAATGAGTGTTTGGCGGAAGACTCCACCTCTGACCATCGAACTCGTAGTCTTCGCTATCGCCAGTGACACCTGACGATGACATATCCCCCGGCATAAACCGCACGGCTCCGGTTGGGAGCGGGTCAACTCCAAGTCGTTCCTCCAAAGTAGCAGCGCGCATGACGCCATCGACGGTGTGTATCCGGGTGTACTGCTCTCGGAGGGTGCGGCTCGGCCGGGGCTTCAATAGGTTCCGATATTTTGCCAGTGGCCGATCTTTGGCATACCAGATCAACGAATCGCTGACAAGGTCAAGAAAGTCCGAGGCCCGCCCGCTCGTCGTAAAGTAGTTGATATGTGCGACGAAATTGTCACTGCCGAACACTTCATCCATCAGACACCGCACCAAATGCACATTCTCATCGCCGATCTGGACGAAGCACGACCCGGACTCGGTAAGTAGGTCGCGCGTAACAACCAACCGATCACGAAGGTAGGCCAGATACGAGTGGATGCCCAATTCCCAAGTGTCGCGGAATGCCTTGATTTGCTCGGCTTCTCGCACAAGATCTTCGAGCTTACCGTCTTTGACATCGCGGGTGCGCGCCGACACCTGCCAATTGGAGCCGAACTTGATTCCGTATGGCGGGTCGATGTAGATCATCTGCACCTTGCCCCGCAACGATTCTCGTTCGACGAGCGATGCCATGACGTTTAGCGAGTCACCAAGAATCATACGGTTGGCCCAATGCACCGGATGCTGGTAGAACTCGATCTGCGACAACTCGTCAAGTCCGTCGAAGTCGTCAAACAACGTCAACTCCGGCTCGTCTTCAGGCCGCTCGGCGGTACGGCGGAGGTTCTCGATCAGCACCTGAGGTTCGATCTTCTCCTGAATGTAGATTGGCGGAGCGTCGGCAGTGAGATCCGACGAGTCCTGCTTATCCTTTCCGCGCCACACTAGCTGCGGGTCCAGGCTCGGATCACGTTCGTAGTGCAGCTGTTTCGGCCTTGTCCACTCTGGATCGACGAAATCCTCGGCATCAGCTGTAGGAATATTGGTCCGGGTGTCGTAATGCTGGATCGCTCCAACAACGGTCGGTCCCACCGCTTTCTTACGCGCCACGGCGAGCCCTGAAGTCGAGCAAGTCCTCGTCCCCAATTATGGCGGCGTCGTTGTAGAGGTTGTCTATCGCGCCATTCAGCACATCGCGTACCGTGTTCATGTCGATCACTTCGACAAATCCCCAGCGCCCAAAACCGCCATGGTTGTTCACCGCGGGAACCCATTTCTCCTTCGCGGTGCGTGCCTTCTCCCGCGTTGGTCCAGGATCTTTTCGCCTGCCGGATACCTCGACGATCAGCGTGCGGTCAATGTCCTCGCCGTCGGCGCGGCGCAGGCGCAACAGGAAGTCGGGCACGTACGAATGCGTGCGGCCCAAATGGACGTAAGGGATGGCGAATCCAAGGTGGTCGTTCTTGACGTAAGCCGCCACACTGGGGTTGAGCTCACATTCCAGTGCGACGATTTGTTCCCAGGTGTTGCCATCGGCGCCGTCGTAAACGACATGGCTTACTTCAGACTTATCGGTTTCCGTATGCGCCTTGCGAGTGAGGAACCGAACGTCGCCGGTGCTGCCGACCGAGTCGAATGGTCGGAGCATGGCGCGCAGTCGGCCGCGTTGTGACCCGACCTGACGGACGATCGCCGCCATCAGGTCTTCCGCAGCCGAATTCTGTAACTCTGCGTTGGTCAGCAGGCAGCCGATGGTGCGCCCATCCCTGACTTCGACGCATTGCTTCACCCAACGAGAGCAGATCCGCGCCAGCTGCGGGAAGAGCCATGGGCGTCGATCGGAATTGAGCTCGAAGTGGCGGACGAGCAAGCATCGAGCCATGTGGAATGCCACTTCCTGCGGCCTGACATCCCGTAGTGCCGCTACCCGCTCGCTAACCCCGACAACGGGTGCCGTCTCGGTCCAGGTGGGCACTTCGTCCTCTCCAATCACAAACGGCCTAAGCGCGTCCAGATCGAGATGCAGTGGGTCATCCGGCAATTCGATGCGGTAACCGTCGAGCTTGGGGAACCAGATCCGCAGGTGTTCGCGCCCCCGTACGGCGTGGACCTCCAAAGCCGGACGTGCGGGCGGCGACTCCTTGATCGCCCGGTCGGATGGAATGAACGCGAACGGTATCCCATAAATGTTGGCGTATTCCGGTTCGAACAGCCCGTCATCGTTGGCAACGTAGGACCTGCGTCGCAACCCGCGCCCGACTACCTGTTCGCACAACAGTTGGCTGTTGAATGCGCGGATACCCAGGATGTGGGTAACGGTGTTGGCGTCCCATCCTTCGGTCAGCATGGCAACACTGACGACGCATCGGATCTCGGCGCCGAGCATCCCTGGTTTGCCGACTGTGTTCATCACCTCGCGCAGGATGTCCGCGTCGGTGAGTTTGTCGACGTCTGCGCCGGGATGATCCAGCCGGTATTGCGTTTTGAACGAAGTGATCTCAGCGGCGGCCGCTTCCTTGAAGTCACCCTTGAGCACTTCACCGCTTTCGAGCTGGGCAGAGTCGACCAAGATCGTCCGCGGCCGCGCCAAGAGGGTCCCGTCTTCGACGTTGCTGAACAGCGCCAGGTTGCCAGCCCGACGGACCAGTGCCCCGTCCACCTCGACGTCACGGCCCGCGATCCAGTCGTAAACCAACTTGGAGACAAGGGTATTCGGGCAGACAACGATAAACACCGGCGGTGTTTCGCCGAGCGACTCCCGGTTAGCCTCCCAATAGCGAAAGGCGCGCTGGTAGCTCGTATAGAGACTATTCAGCGCACCTTGCAGAACGCGAGGTGGATCCCACTCAGAATAGTGGGCTCCCTTGGACTTTCGCCTCGGCAGCTGATCGCCCACGTGTTGCCAGAGCATCAGATAGCTCACGAGATTGCCCGCGGCATCATCGTCGACCGGAATGCGCGGAACCTTCACGATCCCCGATTCGATGGCGTCCATCAGCGAGAAGTCGCTGACGGTCCAGCCGAAAATGAGACCCTCGGGGCGGCCAGACCCGGACAGGTAAAACGGTGTCGCGGATAGGTCATAGATCTGCTTGACGCCAACGCGGCTCGCAAGTGCCTGGATCCCGCGGAACCATACCCTCGCCTCTTCGTTGGCCTCGTCCTCTTCACGGGACAATCGATTGGCGACCGACCTTTCCTGATAACAATGGTGGGCTTCGTCATTGAGGATGACGATTTCGTTCTTTACCGTGGATCCGCTCATTCCGAGATCGCGCAGTACCCGGGCCACCACGGCGTCGGGACTCTCTTTAAACGGATCGTTGGGCTTGCTCGCTACCAAAAGCTTTCGCGTGTTGCTGCTTACGCCCTTCATCTCCTTGGCCATGCGCGGGAGGAAGGCGTGGTAGTTGGTGATTCCGATCACCGCGTGCTGCAGTGCGCCTAGCAGATCGGGCGGGATGAGATCGCGTTGTCGGTAATAGTTTTCAGGGTCGCCGGGTCGCAACACCCGTAGCCGGTCACGGATCGTGATGCCGGGAGTGATGACCAAGAACCGGTTGGTGAATCGCGAGTCGCGTGGCGCGTAGACCTTGTTGAGGGTATGCCAGGCGATCAGCATTGCCATCACAACGGTCTTTCCCGACCCGGTCGCCATCTTCATCGCGATCCGGGGAAGACCCGCGTTATGTTCGTCGTTGGCCTCGCCGAGGCGAACCCGCCAGTCGCTGTATCCGTGTCGGCCCGCGACCTCAGCCAGAAAGATCGCGGTCTCGGCAGCCTCGCGCTGGCAGAAAAGCACGCGATTTTCCCTTCGCGGGTCTGCCCAGTGCTGCATGAGTTTGCGGCTGATCGGTGTCGCTCGCTCATAGTCCCGACCACGCCATCGCTCTATTTCGCGACGCAGGTCGTTGATTAGAGTGTTGCGCTCGCGCCTTTCACCGGTGATGTCGAAGTCGAGGCGTTGCTGGACCCCGTCGCCATTGCGCCGGACCTTTCGGGTGGCCGGAATGGGGATGTACGACTCGCTAGGCCGACGCCCCGCCAGGATGACGCCCGTCGGACCGCTAGGACCAATCTCGAAATGCCGCGTCGGCGCCTCGTAAGGCGAATTCAGGATCGGGTTGGCGATCGGCTCAGCCAAGTCGCGCTCCCCTCGTCAGTTGCTCATTGCTGCCATCTATACATGGCACGACCGACACGGACGCATCCTAAGGCCATCTATAGATGGTCGACCAGAGGATTCGCCGTCGGCATGTTGCGGGAGTGCCGGAGTCTGCGATCGAGCGAGAGCTGGCGCGCGCACTCGGTCGAAAGTTGGCTGAACTCCGGCTAGAGCGGGGGTTGACGCAGGAGATCGTTGCTCAGTCCGCGGGTATCAGCCGCAACCACTACCAGTTGCTGGAGTATGGACTGGGCAAACGCAGCGACCGCAAGCCCGCGAATCCACGTTTGTCCACGCTTGTCGCGCTCAGCGAGGTCCTCGGCACCACGGTTCCGGAGCTAATCGACGCCGTGTTCGCGGGGTCAACCGACGCGGAATGATTTGCCGACGCATCCTGCGGGATCGGGCAAGCCGCATCGACTGTGAAGCTCGCGACGCGACACGCCGAGTGTGAGCGTAGCGTAGTTCACATTCGGTGGCGGCGACGGCGGCGCCATCGCGACCGGCGCGCCCTGAACCAGCCCAGCTACATCAGCTCCAGCCCGGCCAGATGCCGCTGAGCCAGATCGCGATAGGCCTGCGGATTGACGTTGACCCACATCTCCGCGCCCGTTCCTGCAATCGGCCCCTTGACCTTGGCGGGCGCGCCGACCACCAGCATCCCCGCCGGAATCTGGGTGCCCGCCACCACCAGCGCCCCGGCCGCCACCATGCAGCGAGCGCCGATCACCGCGCCGTCCAACACTGTGGCGTGGTTCGCAATCAGCGCCTCCTGCCCCACGTGCGCCCCGTGGATGCAACACAAATGCGCCACCGTCGCCCCCGGACCGATGTCAACCGGAATACCGGGCGGCGCGTGCAGCACCGCCCCGTCCTGCACATTGGCGCCCTCCCGCACCACCACCGGCGCGTAATCGCCGCGCAACACGGCGTTGAACCAGACCGACGCCCCCGCCTCAACCGTGACGTCACCGATCAGCGTCGCGGTCGGGGCGACAAAGGCGGTGGGATCAACTTTGGGCGCTCGACCCTCAAAGGCAAACATCGGCATCGTTTAGATATACGCCCACCACGCAAATCCCTTGGCCAGACCCGCCGTCGTTGCGCTTGCCAACCGAAAAACTGTAACGTGTTCTAGTTAGAGGCTTAGTGAGTTGGAGGTGACAGGTGAGTACCGACACAAATGGGGTCGGCATCCGGGAAATCGATTCCGGCACCTTGCCGACCAGGTATGCCCGCGGCTGGCATTGCCTCGGCGTCGCCAAGGACTTTCTAGATGGAAAACCTCACGGGGTAAATGCGTTCGGCACCAAGCTGGTGGTTTTCGCCGACTCACACGGGGACTTGAAGGTTCTCGACGGCTACTGCCGGCATATGGGCGGCGACCTGGCCGAGGGCACCATCAAAGGCGACGAAATCGCCTGCCCCTTCCACGACTGGCGCTGGGGTGGCGACGGCCGCTGCAAGTTGGTGCCGTACGCCAAGCGCACCCCCAGAATGGCGCGCACCCGGTCGTGGACGACGGATGTGCGCAGCGGTCTGCTGTTCGTCTGGCACGACCACGAAGGCAATCCACCCGACCCCGCGGTCAGGATTCCCGAGCTTGCCGAGGCCGCCAGCGACGAATGGACCGACTGGAGGTGGAACAGCATCCTCATCGAGGGATCCAACTGTCGCGACATCATCGACAACGTCACCGACATGGCGCACTTCTTCTACATCCATTTCGGTTTGCCGACGTACTTCAAGAACGTCTTCGAGGGCCACATCGCCTCGCAGTACTTGCACAACGTGGGCCGGCCCGATGTTGACGATCTAGGGACCTCCTACGGCGAAGCACACCTGGACTCCGAGGCGTCCTATTTTGGGCCGTCGTTCATGATCAATTGGCTGCACAACCGCTACGGCGACTACAAGGCCGAGTCGATTCTGATCAACTGCCACTACCCGGTCACCCAGAATTCCTTCATGCTGCAGTGGGGCGTCATCGTCGAAAAGCCCAAGGGGATGGACGAAAAGATGACCGACAAGCTGTCTCGGGTGTTCACCGACGGTGTCAGCAAGGGCTTCCTGCAGGACGTCGAGATCTGGAAACACAAGACCAGGATCGACAACCCGCTGTTGGTCGAGGAGGATGGCGCCGTCTACCAACTGCGTCGCTGGTATGAGCAGTTTTATGTAGATGTAGCCGACATCAAGCCAGAAATGGTGGAGCGCTTCGAAATTGAGGTCGACACCACACGTGCCAACGAATACTGGAACGCCGAGGTGGCCGAGAACCTGAAGGCAAAAGAAGCCGACGAAGTACCCGCCGAGCAACACTGACGGACATGTCCGACGATCAGGCAGTCCCTGACGTCGATTGGCTAGCCCGATCGATGCTGCTGTTGCACGGTGACCATCACGGCCACGACGATGCGCCCACGTCTAACGGCGGCTCCGGAACCTGGTCGAAATCAAGGGATTTCGCCGACGACCCGCAACGCGCCGCGGCCGTGCAAGCGGCCTCCCGCGCCGACCGCGAGCGCTACCTCACGGCGGGGCTGATGCCGGTGGACTGCCGCTTCTGCCATGTCACGGTGGCCGTCAAGAGGCTCGGGCCGGGTCACACCGCCGTGCAATGGAACACCGAGGCGTCGCAGCGTTGCGCGCACTTCGCCGAAGTGCGCGCCGGTGGCGGCGATACCGCACGCACCAAGGCGTGCCCGAGGCTCAGCGACAGCATCGAGCACGCCGTGGCCGAAGGCTACCTGGACGCCCGCGACCCCGACTAATCACATCAGCCCCATTGGCCTCTCTGCGTACGGGCACTCTTTTTGCCCGCCTCGTAGCGACAACGAATTTTTTGTCGCTACGAGGCGGGCGAACTGTGGGGTCACCAACGCAGAGACGCATGTGACAGCTGAGACCAATTACAGCCCGGCAAACCGCTCCTTGACGGTTTCGACGGTTAACCCGTAGTCGGCCAACGAGTACTTATGCTTGGGCGCGCGTGCACCGGTCTGGCTCTCGGCGTGAATCGTCGCCATGGCCCGTCGAGCTTCGTCGGTCAACGTAAGCCCGAAGTGCCGGTAGATGTCGGCCACCGTGCCCAGCGGGTCGGCAATCAGGTCGTGGTAGTCGACATCGTAGAATTGCGCCGGATTGTATTTGACGCGAGCGGTATTGAACCGCTCCAAACCGCGCGACCAGGTTTCCATTGCGTCAGCACCGATCTGGGCGCCAACGAACGTCGTCGACCACCCGTCGGTGGTGTGCTGGGCCAGCGAGCACATCGAGGCCATGATGGTTTCGACCGGCCGATGGGTCTGTATCACCAACGCATCGGGATAGGTCGACATCAGGGCGTCCAGCGCAAACAGGTGGCTGGGATTCTTGAGCACCCAACGCTTTTCGGCGTCATTGAGCCCGATCAGCTGCAGGTTGCGACGGTGCCGCCGATACGACGGTGTCCAGTCCTGGCGCGACAGCCATTGCGCGTAGCTGGGCAGGTGCGCCAGGGTCTCGTAGGAAACCGAATGCAACGACTGCCGAAGCAGCTGCCAACACTCCTCCAGCTCGTAGGCGGCCATGAAATGCAGGCCGGTGTAATCGGGATTCTCCTCGTGGTGCTGGGTGAACTGCGCGTCGAGCTGGCGGTACAACGGATTTGATTCCCACGTCTCGCGGGGTGGGCGCGGCTGCGGAAACTCGGCCAACCACATGTGCAAACCCTGATGCGCCGGGTCGGCGCCCAGTAGCCGGTGCAGCGCCGTAGTGCCGGTGCGCACCAAGCCGGTTACGAACATCGGCCGCTTGATGGCGACGTCGGCATGCTGCGGGTACTGCTTCCAGGCCGCTTCCGATAACAGCCTGGCCACCAGCGCACCGCGCAGGAAGAAGCGATTCATCTTGCTGCCCAACACCGTAAGACCGGCTTCCCGCTGGTAAGAGTCGAGCAGCACGCCCAAGGCTTCGCGGTAGTTGTCGTCGTCGGTTCCGAAGTCGTCGAGGCCCACCAACCTACTAGCCGAGGCGTGCAGTTCGTCAACGGTGGCCACATCGGTCCGCTCGGTTCGATGGGCCATCAGGTGTGGTACTCCCCGCAATTGACGTCCAGGGTTTGCCCGGTGATGCCGCTGGACAGATCGCTGGCGAGGAAGAGAATCGCCGACGCCACCTCGTCCTCGGTGGGCAGCCGCTTGAGGTCGGAGTTGGCCGCGGTGGCCTTATAGATCTGATCCACCGTGGTGCCGTACCTTCCGGCCTGATGCTCGAAGTAGGCCTTCAACGTATCGCCCCAAATATAGCCAGGCACAACCGAGTTCACCCGAATTCCTTTTTCGCCGAGTTCGGTGGCCAGCGATTGTGACATAGCCAGCAGGGCCGACTTGGCCATCTTGTAGGCACCGAATTTTGCCTGGGAGTGGCGGATCACCATGGAATTGACGTTGACCACGGATCCGTGCGCCTCAGCCAAAGCCGGGGTAAAGCCCTGGATGAGCCGTAACGCCCCCAGCGCGCTGAGCTCGATCGCATCACGGATGTGATGAAATGTGGTGCTGGCCAACGGTTTCATCGACGGCACCCGGAACGCGTTGTTGATCAGCACATCGACCTTGCCGTACGCCTCCAACGTGGCGTCGACGAGATTGGTCACCTGGTCATCGTCGGTGATGTCGGTGGGCACCGTCACGGCTTGCCGCCCAATGTCGGTGATCTGCTTGGCGACATCGTCGAGACGGTCGGCACTACGAGCGGCCAGCACCAGGTCGGCACCGTCTCGCGCACACCGCTGTGCCAGCGTGGTGCCTAGCCCGGGGCCAACACCACTGATCACGACCACCTTCCGTTTCAGCATCCCGTCACCCCAGCATCCTGGCTGCAATTTGCTGCTGACGTACAGCAATTCGCGTGCGCCAATCGTCCTCGGAAATCTTGTTATACGGGAAATAAGGCAGCGCCTCTGGAATTGCGTCGAACTCCACCAGCTCGACGGTGGGCCCGTCGGCCTCGGTGAGTTGGCGGGATACCCGCTGCCAGCGGAACTGCAAGAACCCGCGGCGATGGCCGAGCGTTTCAACCCAGTTGGTTACACCCGGATTCTGGTCGGCGACGACGATGCGAACCTTGCCATCCGGATCCGCCTGGGCCTGAGTGTTATTCAGAGAGGTCTGGTGGTTGATGTAGTCCAGCGAGATGTACCACATACTGCCCAACTGGAAGCCCAGGTAAGGCGCATCGGAGACCGGCACCGTGATCACCAGCGCCTGATCGGGTCGCAGATCGAAATGCCCGGCCGACGAATACTGGGTCGACAGTCCGCCCGGAGTCAGCCTGGGCGCCACCATGGTGTTGACCGGGATGTTGAGATAAAACCACTGCGGGAACTGCAGCCACGTCTTCACCCGGTTGACAAGTTGCTTTCCGGCTGTGGCGTAACGCTTTTCGATGGTCTCGCGGGTCAGCGGTGGCGGCGCGGTGCCAGCGGTGTCCAGCCTGGAGATGGCCAGCGTGCCGCGTTGCTGTGACCAGTCGCCGTACACCTCGCGGATCACCAGTTGCCCGGGACTCGCGGGCCGCAGCCGCCACTCGAAGCTACCGTCGGCGGCGATGTCCAGTTCCCGGTCGTCGAACGCGACCTGGCTGGCAGGGACGTTGTCGTCGGTGTACTCGCCGCCGAGCAATTGGAAGCTCAGGTCGGTGGTGGTACCGCGTCTACCGGTGACCACATAGTCGCGGTCGGGCTGCACGCGGGTGCCGAAGTAGAGGGTGTCGGGGTTGTCGAGGGCCATCTTGGTGAACGGCCCGGTTCCCGACTGCAGGAACGGGTGGTCGCGCTCGTAGTCGAAAGCAAGGTGCATGCAGCCCGCGATGCACCCGGCCAGGTACTGCAGCCCTTCGAGTAGGTCGGCCTCGGTCTCGATGTGGGGGGCGGCGGCCACGAGATTCTCAGCCTCCGCGATCGCTGAGCTGAGCGGGCCGGAGACGGGACTAGAGAACACTCTTCGACGCTAGAACGTGTTCCTGTTTTGAGTCAACCGCGAACATTTGCGCGTGTCGTGGCGGCGCCCGCAAACGAGGCCCGCTCATTACGAAGCACCCCGGTTGGCCAGGGCTGCGTGTCGAGAACCCGCCACTGGTGCCAATTTTTGACGCCTACCAAGGGTCACACGCGGGGACGGACACTAACCCCAAACCGCTGAAGGCGCCGACCGATCGCGATAGCCTGCGAATCGCCAACCGGCCAGGACCCGGTTCACACCGTCAGGCCGCATGCAAAATCGAGGCTAGTGTCCGAAGCCGGATTGCGAATCTTCCGTATTGAAGCCGCCCGACGTGTTTGCGCCCGAGTTGTAAAAGCCGGTGCTTAACATGCCCGAATTCCCAATTCCCACGGTATTGGGGCCACGGTTGCCGATGCCCGCCGCGGCCTGGGCACTGAGCGCATTAAAGTAGCCAGTGTTGTTCGGCCCCGCATTTTGGATGCCTGAGCCGCCATCACCCGAGTTGAAGAAACCCGAGCTGCCAACGCCGGTATTGCCGAAGCCTGAATTCGGCCCAGGACCAGTGCCGATGAATCCAGCACCGGTATTGAGCGTGCCCGCGTTGAATACACCAGTGTTTGTGCTGCCAGAGTTGGCCCAGCCGGTATTGAATACACCTGAGTTAAAGTCGCCGGTATTGTAACCACCCGCGTTGAAATTGCCAGTATTGAGGACTCCCGCATTAAAGCTGCCCGCATTCAACTGGCCCGAATTCCCGAAGCCAAAGTTTGCTATGCCGGCACTTCCCCCGCCCGTATTCAGGACGCCGGCGTTTCCGAAGCCTGTGTTGAGGGAGCCCGAGTTCCCAAAGCCCGTGTTATGGCCACCCACGAAGCTGCCGAAACCAGTGCCGGAGTTTCCGATACCGACGTTTCCGCTAGCCGTGTTGCCAAAGCCGATGTTGTTGTCGCCGGAGTTGAAGAAGCCGACATTGCTTGTGCCCGAGTTGAACAAGCCAATGTTTCCGCTGCCCGAGTTCAGCCCGCCAGCGAAGTTGATGCCCACCTGGTTGTCACCGGTGAGCCCAATACCGAAATTGTTGTTGCCGGTGTTTCCGAAGCCAATGTTGCCCATGCCGGTGTTGCCGAAGCCCCAGTTCTGACCACCGGAATTCCCGGCGCCCACGTTGTTGCTCCCGCTGTTTCCGATGCCCATATTGCCTAGGCCGGTATTTCCGAAGCCGGTATTAGCGTTTCCGAAGTTGCCGCTGCCGACATTGTTATCGCCAAAGTTTCCGTTGCCGATATTTCCACTGCTCTTTCCAGCGCCAAAGTTTCCGTTACCGAAACCGAAGTTAGCGTTGCCATAATTGCCGCTGCCGACATTGTTGTTGCCGAAGTTGCCGCTGCCGATGTTTCCGTTGCTGGTCTCGGTAGTAATCGAGAAGCCGTTTCCGCTGCCGAAGTTAGAGTTGCCGAAGTTTCCGCTGCCCACGTTGAGGTCGCCCGTGTTGCCGCTGCCCAGATTCGAGTTACCGATATTGCCGACGCCCAAGTTGGGCAGATCCTGCAGCGCCTGCGCCCACGGCGTCAACTGCGCCGCCGCCGCCGACGCCCCAGCGTGATACCCGGCCATCGCCGCCACGTCAGCAGCCCACATCTCTTCGTACAGGCCCTCAATTTGAGCGATCGCGGGCGCGTTGAACCCGAACCAATTCGACAACACCAACTGCACCAACGCATTCCGGTTGGCCGCCACCAGTAGCGGCTGCACCGTCGCCGCCTGCGCCGCCTCGAAGACACTGGCCACCGCCCGGGCCTGCCCGGCCGCCCCCTCGGCTCGGGTGGCGGCCGCGCTCAAGAATCCCGCATACGGAGACGCCGCGGCCGCCATCGCCGCCGACGCCGCACCCTGCCACGCCTGACCGACCAACCCTGAGGTCAGCGACGAAAACGACGCGGCCGCAGACCCCAATTCCGAAGCCAATCCCTCCCACGCGGCCGCGGCCTCCAGCATCGGCACCGAGCCCGCACCAGAAAACATCCGCAGCGAATTGATCTCCGGCGGCAACATCGAATAGTTCATGAGACCCCGTCCGTAGTAAGCCTGACCACCCAACTACAGAACGTAGGACAGCCGGCGACGGACCATGTCGTTTTCCGCCGAATTCGACTGGACTGACCGCGCAAAGACAACTCAGTGCGTTACCGCGGCGCCACTGTCATGCTCGCGTTTGATTTCCAGAGCAATGTCGATAAGTTGGTCTTCTTGGCCGCCGATGAGCTTGCGCTGGCCAGCGCGGTACAACAACGCCGACGCGGGCACGCCGTAGCGTTCGGACTGACGGATGGCGTGCTTGAGGAAGCTCGAGTAGACCCCCGCGTATCCCATGATCAACGCGTTGCGGTCGAGTAGGCATTCGGCGGGCATGGCCGGGCGCACCACGTCCTCGGCGGCATCGGCAATGTCGAAGAAGTCGATGCCCGTCTTGACGCCGATCTTGTCGAACACCCCGATCAAGGCCTCGACCGGCGCATTGCCCGCACCGGCGCCAAACCTCCGGCAGGATCCGTCGATCTGCTTCGCCCCGGCGCGCACCGCCTCCACGGAGTTCGCCACCCCAAGCCCCAGGTTCTCGTGGCCATGGAAACCGACTTGCGCATCGTCGCCAAGCTCGGCAACCAGGGCCGAGACCCGGTCGGCCACACCGTCGAGCACCAGGGCTCCGGCGGAATCGACCACGTACACGCACTGGCACCCGGCGTCGGCCATGATGCGCGCTTGGGCGGCCAGCTTCTCCGGTGGAATGGTGTGAGACATCATCAAGAACCCGACGGTCTCCAGACCCAGCTCGCGGGCCAGCCCAAAGTGCTGGATCGACACGTCGGCCTCGGTGCAATGGGTTGCGATCCGGCAGATCGAGCCACCGTTGTCCTGCGCCTCTTTGATGTCCTCTTTGGTGCCCACCCCGGGCAGCATCAAGAATGCGATCCGGGCGTCGTGTGCCGTCTCGGCGGCGAGTTTGATCAGTTCCTGCTCGGGGGTCTTGGAGAACCCGTAGTTGAACGACGAGCCGCCCAGACCGTCGCCGTGGGTCACCTCGATCACGGGCACCCCCGCGGCGTCCAGAGCCGCCACGATGCCGCGGACCTCGTCTTTGGTGAATTGATGCCGCTTGTGGTGCGAACCGTCGCGCAACGACGTGTCGGTGATCCGCACGTCCCAAATGGTGGTCATCGCGTGCCTCCTACCGCCTCGGACAGCGTCTCTTTGGCGATCTCCTCGCCCACCTTGGTGGCCGCGGCAGTCATGATGTCGAGGTTGCCCGCATACGGCGGCAAGTAATCCCCGGCGCCCTCGACTTCGATGAACGTGGTAACCACGGCCCGACCCCCCGAGTTCATCGACGGCTCGTCGAACTGCGGCTCATTGAGCATCCGGTATCCCGGCACATAGGTCTGCACCTCGGCGACCACCTCGTGGATGGACTTGGCGATCGCGTCGCGGTCGGCGTCCTCGGGGATGGCACAGAAGATGGTGTCGCGCATGATCATCGGCGGCTCGGCCGGGTTCAAGATGATGATCGCCTTGCCGCGCGCAGACCCGCCGATGGTCTCCACACCGCGCGCGGTGGTCTTGGTGAACTCGTCGATGTTGGCCCGGGTGCCCGGTCCCGCAGAAACCGAGGCAACTGAAGCGACTATCTCGGCGTACGGCACGGTCACCACCCGAGAAACCGCGTACACGATGGGAATCGTCGCCTGTCCCCCGCAGGTGATCATGTTGACGTTCGGGGCGTCGAGGTGCTCGCGTAGGTTTGCCGGCGGGATCACCGGTGGGCCCACCGCGGCCGGCGTCAAGTCGATGGCGCGGATACCGGCCGCGGCATACTTCGGCGCCGCGTCCTTGTGCACGTAGGCACTGGTCGCTTCGAACACCAGGTCCGGCTTCTCCGGTTGCGCCAGCAGCCAGTCGACGCCTTCATGGGTGGTCTCCAGACCCAGCTGGCGGGCCCGCGCCAAGCCCTCACTCTTCGGGTCGATGCCCACCATCCAGCGCGGTTCCAGCCAGTCCGACCGCAGCAGCTTGTAGAGCAGGTCGGTGCTGATATTTCCCGACCCGACGATTGCCACACTTGCCTTAGACGGCATTCGAACGCTCCTTACTCAAACGACAAACGAACGGCGCCCAAGCCGGCGAATTCGGCGACAAACTCGTCGCCTGCCCGCGCGTCGACCGCGAAAGTGCACGATCCAGGTAACACGACGTCACCCTTTTTCAGCCGTACTCCGAAGCTATCCACCTTGCGCGATAACCAGGCCACCGCGGTGGCCGGATTGCCCAACACCGCATCGCTTCGGCCCTCGGCGATCAATTCGCCGTTGCGAGTCAGCTTCACATCGATCGCCTGGACGTCGATCTCTGTCGGTGGTACCCGCGCCGCACCCAGCACGAAACCCGCGGCCGCAGCGTTGTCGGCGATGGTGTCGCAGATCTTGATCTGCCAGTCCTTGATCCTGGTGTCGATGAGCTCGATCGACGGAACCAAGGCCTGCGTCGCGGCCAGCACGTCATCCTCGGTGCACCCGGAACCCGGAAGGTCATCGGAGAGAATGAAGCCAACCTCAACCTCCACCCGCGGATACAGATATTTCCCCGCCTTCACCGCAACGTCTTCAAACACCTGCATCTCATCGAGCAGATGCCCGTAGTCCGGCTCGTCTACGCCCATCATTTGCTGCATCACCTTTGACGACAGGCCCACCTTGTGACCGACCACCCGAGCACCCTCGGCGACCCGTTGCCGGATATTGATCAGCTGGATCTCGTAGGCATCGACGACGTCGATATCGGGGTGGGCGGCCGTCAACGGCCCGATCGGCTCGCGGCTCCGTTCGGCTTGCGCCAAGTCGGCGGCAAGCTCGTCGCGGGTCTCAACAGTGAGCATTTACCGGAAGTCCCCTCGCCCTAGACTGATACGTGTGACCGGGTCGGTAGCGCCCGACCCGGGCAATTCTATAACGTGTTCTACATGACAGCACAGGACGTCGACGTCGTCGTAGTCGGCAGCGGCGGCGCCGGCATGGTGGCAGCGCTCGCCGCCGCGCACCGAGGTCTCTCCACAGTCGTCATCGAGAAGGCTCCGCACTTCGGCGGTTCCACCGCGCGCTCCGGCGGCGGCGTTTGGATTCCCAACAACGAGGTCCTCAGGCGGGCCGGTGTGCGCGACACTCCTGAGGCGGCGCGGACCTACCTGCATGGCATCGTCGGCGATGTCGTCGAACCGGAGCGCATCGACACCTACCTCGACCGCGGGCCCGAGATGCTGTCATTCGTGCTGAAGCACACCCCATTGAAGATGTGCTGGGTGCCGGGCTATTCCGACTACTACCCCGAGGCGCCGGGCGGGCGCCCCCGCGGCCGTTCCATCGAGCCAAAGCCGTTCAACGCCCGCAAGCTTGGCGTAGATGAAGCCGGGCTCGAACCCGCGTATGGCAAGGTGCCGCTGAATGTGGTCGTGATGCAACAGGATTACGTGCGACTCAACCAGCTAAAGCGACACCCTCGAGGCGTGCTGCGTAGCCTGAAGGTCGGCGCCCGCACGATGTGGGCGAAGGCAACCGGCAAGAACCTGGTCGGCATGGGCCGAGCGCTCATCGGACCACTGCGGATCGGGCTGCAGCGTGCCGGGGTGCCGGTCGAGCTCAACACCGCACTCACCGACCTATATGTCGAGGACGGCGTGGTGCGCGGAGTCTATGTGCGAGACGCCGCCGCGCCCGAATCGACTGAGCCGCGGCTGATCCGGGCTCGACGGGGCGTCATCCTCGCCTGCGGCGGCTTCGAACACAACGAGCAGATGCGGGTCAAATATCAACGCGCGCCCATCACCACGGAGTGGACGGTCGGCGCCAAGGCTAATACCGGTGACGGCATTGTTGCCGGCGAAAAGCTCGGCGCCGCATTGGATCTCATGGAAGACGCGTGGTGGGGGCCAACGGTGCCGTTGGTGGGCGCGCCGTGGTTCGCGCTTTCGGAGCGCAACTCCCCCGGTTCGATCATCGTCAACATGTCCGGCAAGCGGTTCATGAACGAATCAATGCCCTACGTCGAAGCCTGCCACCACATGTACGGCGGCGAGTACGGCCAAGGCCCCGGTCCCGGCGAGAACATTCCCGCGTGGCTGGTGTTCGACCAACGGTACCGGGATCGTTACATCTTCGCGGGACTGCAGGCCGGACAACGCATTCCGCGCAAGTGGTTGGAGTCCGGCGTGATCATACAAGCCGACACGCTCAACGAGCTGGCCGACAAGGCTAGCCTGCCGGCAGACGAATTCGTCTCGACGGTAGAGCGTTTCAACGGCTACGCCCGATCGGGCGTTGACAAGGACTACGGGCGCGGGGAAAGCGCCTACGACAGGTACTACGGCGATCCGACCAACAAACCCAATCCCAACCTCGGCGCGATCAGCCACCCGCCCTACTACGCCGCCAAAATGGTGCCCGGAGATTTGGGCACGAAAGGCGGCATCCGCACCGACGTGCACGGGCGTGCCCTACGCGACGACGGCAGCATCATTGAAGGCCTTTACGCCGCAGGCAATGTCAGCGCCCCGGTGATGGGTCACACCTACCCAGGTCCGGGCGGCACCATAGGACCCGCAATGACTTTTGGGTACCTAGCGGCACTGCACATAGCGGAGAACTGCTGACATGCCCATCGATGTCGAAGTCGCGCTGGCCGCCGAGTTGGATCCCATCGAATTCTCTTGGTCCAGCACCGATGTACAGCTCTACCAATTGGGATTGGGCGCCGGCTCCGATCCGATGGACCCCCGCGAGCTGCGCTACCTGGTGGACGACACTCCCCAGGTGCTGCCGACGTTCGGCAACGTTGCCGCCACCTTCCACGCGACCAAGCCGCCGACCGTCCAGTTTCCCGGCATCGACATCGAGCTGAGCAAGGTGTTACACGCCTCGGAGCGGGTGGAAGTGCCTGCGCCGCTGCCGCCTTCGGGCTCAGCCCGGGCGGTCACCCGATTCACCGATATTTGGGACAAGGGCAAGGCGGCGGTGATCTGGAGCGAGACGACGGTGACGACCCCCGACGGCGCGCCGCTGTGGACGCAGAAGCGCTCCATCTTCGCCCGCGGCGAAGGCGGATTCGGCGGCGAGCGTGGGCCATCATCGTCGGATACGGCACCGGAGCGGGCGCCCGATCTAGAGCTTACGATGCCGATTTTGCCGCAGCAGGCGCTGCTGTACCGGCTCTGTGGCGACCGCAACCCGCTGCACTCGGATCCCGAATTCGCAGCTGCCGCAGGGTTTCCCGCGCCCATTCTGCATGGGCTGTGCACCTACGGCATGACGTGTAAAGCCATCACCGACGCGCTGCTGGACGGTGATGCCACAGCCGTCGCGGCCTACGGTGCGCGCTTTGCCGGTGTGGCATACCCAGGCGAAACGCTCACAGTAAGGGTATGGAAGGACGGCGGTCGCGTCATGGCCAGCGTTGTCGCGCCTTCGCGCGACAACGCTGTGGTGCTCAGCGGCGTCGAATTCACCCCGGTCTAGCCACACTCCCGGCCGCACACACGTATTCGGGCTGCTTACCGCTCGGCGAGCGGGGCTTGCCCGTCGGTACGACGGCCTATCCCTCGCCCCGTGTACCGCACGGTTTGCATCATGACAGCATCTGCATTGCTGCTACGACGCCGATATGCGTACCACAGTGACGCTGGATCCTGATGTTGTCGCCGCACTACAACGCTTCGCCAGGGAACCAGGAACGTCGTTCAAAGCGGCGCTGAACGACACTGTGCGGCGTGGATTGAGTGGCGAGCCCAATCGGCGGCGCTATCGCACACCGAGTCGCGACATGGGACTGCGGACGGGATTCGATATCGACAAGGCGTTAACGCTCGCCGCAGCAGACGAGGATACCGAGATCTTGCGTAAGCTTGCGCTTCGCAAATGAAACTGCTTGCGGCCCAGAAGTAGAGCGAGCAGGCGCAAAATCCCGCAAAACCACGAGGTTTTGGGGGATTTTGCGCCTGCTCGCGCCGCTAACCCAGGATCAACCCTGACGTCGGCACACCCGTCCCCGCGGTGACCAGCACGTGCTCCACGTCGGGCACCGGGTTCACCGAGGTACCCCGCAATTGCCGAACGCCCTCCGCGATGCCGTTCATGCCGTGGATGTAGGCCTCACCGAGTTGACCACCGTGCGTGTTGATGGGCAGCCGCCCGCCCACCTCGATCGCGCCGTCGGTAATAAAGTCCTTGGCCTCGCCGCGACCGCAAAACCCCAACTCCTCCAACTGAATCAGCGCGAACGGAGTGAAGTGGTCATACAAGACAGCGGTCTGAATGTCGGCGGGTGTCAGTCCCGACTGTTGCCACAGCTGCCGGCCTACCACACCCATCTCGGGTAAGCCGAGCTCCGGGCGGTAGTAGCTGACCATCGTGTACTGGTCGGGACTTGATCCCTGCGACGCAGCCTGGATCACCGCCGGACGATGCTTGAGGTCCCGCGCCCGCTCGACCGATGTCACCACGATCGCCACCGCGCCGTCGGTTTCCTGGCAGCAGTCCAGCAGCCGCAACGGCTCGGCGATCCACCGCGAATTCTGATGGTCGTCAATGGTTATCGGCTTCTCGTAAAAGTACGCCTTCGGGTTCTTGGCGGCGTGCTTACGATCGGCCACCGACACCGCGCCGAAGTCGCGGCTGGTAGCGCCCGACAGGTGCATGTACCGCCGGGCGATCATTGCGACTTGCGCGGCCGGCGTGGAAAGCCCGTGCGGGTACGAGAACGAATTGTCCACACCGGTCGAATCAGCGTTCTCCGTCAGCCGCGTCTGCACCTGGCCGAACCGCATGCCGGACCGCTCGTTGAAGGCCCGGTATGCCACCACCACGTCGGCCACGCCGGTGGCCACGGCCATCGCCGCGTGCTGGACGGTCGCGCACGCGGCGCCGCCGCCATAGTGGATCTTGGAAAAGAACTTCAGCTCGCCGATGCCCGCCGCGCGCGCGACGGCGATTTCGGTGTTGGTGTCCATCGTGAACGTGGTCAACCCGTCGACGTCAGATGGCGAAAGACCGGCGTCAGCAAGAGCGTCCAACACCGCCTCGGCCGCCAGCCGCAGCTCGCTGCGTCCGGAGTTCTTCGAAAAGTCGGTGGCGCCAATGCCGACAATGGCGGCTCGACCCGGCAACACTACGCATCCCCCATCGTCAGCGTCACCGTCGCAATGACATGATCGCCAAGGCTATTGCGGCCCAATACCTTTACCGTGATCAAGCCGTCCGCCACGGCGGTCACCTCGCCGGAAAACGTCACTGTGTCGTAGGCGTACCACGGCACGCCCAGCCGCAGCCCGATCGACTTGATCAACGCCGACGGCCCGGCCCAGTCGGTGACGTAGCGCTGCACCAGGCCGGTGTCGGTCAGGATGTTGACGAAAATATCCTTCGACCCCTTGGCAATGGCCTTGTCGCGGTCGTGGTGCACGTCCTGAAAGTCCCTGGTGGCCAGGGCCGTTGAGATGATGAACGTCGGATCCCCGTAGAGCTTGAGCTCGGGCAGTACGGTGCCAACAGCCGTCATTCGTCAGGCTCCCACGCGTAGAGGCTCCAGTCCGGAAAGTCAATATAGATTGCGCGGACCGGCATTCCGATCCGCACTTGCGCCGGATCGACATTACGCAATTCGCCCAGCATGCGTACGCCTTCCTCGAGCTCTACCAACGCAATCACGAAAGGTAAAGTGCGGCCAGGCACTTTCGGCGCATGGTGTACGACGAAGCTGAACACGGTGCCGCTGCCACTGGATACGACGTAGTCGATCGGCACCGACTTGTCCTGCCACACCGCCGGCACCGGCGGGTGCTGCAGGCTGCCGTCGGGCCGCTTCTGGATCCGCAGCTCGTGGGAGTTTACGCCTTCCCAGAAGAATGCTGTGTCACGCGACGACGACGGCCGCATCATCGTGTCCGGGTCAAGATCATCGGGAACAACCGGGCCAGACGATGCGGCCGGCTTGAACTTGAGGATACGCCAATTCATCTCGGCCACATCCTCGTCACCAACCCGCCACACGATGTGCTGGTTGATGAAATAGCCCTCGCCGAGAGCCGTTTGCTTGGGCCCCACTACGTCGCCCAGCTCGGCGGTGACGCTGACTTCCTCACCGGGCTGCAGATAGCGGTGATAGGTCTGCTCACAATTGGTGGCAACCACACCGATATAGCCCGCGTCGTCGAACAGCTTGATGATGGGTCCCAACGGATCGTCCTTCGGACGGACGCCGCCCAGCCCGAACATCGTCCACACCTGAATCATCGCCGGTGGGGCGACAATTCCCGGGTGACCGGCAGCGCGCGCGGCGGCCTGGTCCACATAGATGGGGTTGCGGTCGCCGATCGCCTCGACCCAGTTGTTGATCATCGGCTGGTTCACCGGATCCCGCGCTGCGCGCGGTTTGCTACTGCCCGCCGCCTTGATCTGAGCGACGGTCTCTTGAATGTCGGTCATCGTGGCACCCTCGGCACTTGGAGGCCAGAGGCCGCGATCATCTCACGCATTACTTCGTTCACACCCCCGCCGAATGTGATCACCAGATTGCGCTTGGTCTGGGAATCCAGCCAGCCCAGCAGCTCGGCGGTGTCCGGCTCGGCAGGGTTGCCGTACCTGCCGACGATCTCTTCCGCACGCCGACCTACGTACTGAACACGCTCGGTGCCAAAGACTTTCGTTGACGCGGCATCGGCGACGTTGATGTCCTCGCCCGCGGCGGCCACCTGCCAGTTGAGCAACTCGTTGATCCGCCACATGGCGTGGATTTCACCCAGCGCGCGCTTGACGTCGTCGTGGTCGATCGGTGTGAGCCCGTCCGCACCGGGCTTGGAAGCCCACCGGTGCACGCGGTCGTAGATGGCGGCGAACCGGCCCGCCGGACCGAGCATCACCCGCTCGTTGTTGAGCTGAGTGGTGATCAGTCGCCAGCCACCGTTCTCCTCGCCGACCAGCATGTCGGCCGGCACCCGCACATCGTTGTAGTAGGTGGCATTGGTGTGGTGGGCACCGTCGGAAAGGATGATTGGCGTCCAGGAGTATCCGGGATCCTTCGTGTCGACGATCAATATGGAAATGCCTTTGTGTTTCACGGCTTCCGGGTCGGTGCGGCAGGCGAGCCAGATGTAGTCGGCGTCATGAGCGCCCGTGGTGAAGACCTTCTGGCCATTGACGATGTACTCATCGCCATGACGCACCGCGGTGGTACGCAACGACGCCAGGTCGGTGCCCGCCTCCGGCTCCGTATAGCCAATCGCGAAATGCACCTCACCGGCCAGGATCGCCGGCAGGAACTTCTTCTTCTGCATCTCGCTGCCGTACACCTGCAGCGTTGGACCAACCGTCTGCAGCGTCACCGCGGGCAGTGGCACGTCGGCCCGATGAGCCTCGTTGACGAAGATCTGCTGCTCGATCGGGCCAAAACCCAGCCCGCCGAACTCTTTTGGCCATCCGACACCGAGCTTGCCGTCCCGGCCCATCCGCCGGATCACCGCGCGATAGGCGGCGCCGTGCCGATCCTTTTCCATCTCCTTTCGCTCGTCGGGCGAGATCAGATTCGAAAAGTATTGCCGCATCTCGGCTTGCAGCTGCCGCTGCTCGACAGTCAGGTCGATGAACATTGCGCTCCCACCAGCTCGCGGTCTCCGATGAGGTCCAGGCGCAGAGCGGGCCCACCCAGCAGCCGGGTCAGGTCCTTGATCGTGGAGTAGTACCGCGGCATTGGGTAGGTGATGTCCATGCCCATGCCGCCGTGCAAGTGGTGGCAGATCTGCATCGCCGGCGGGGCCTGCGACGTCAGCCAATAACCGAGGACATCCGAGTCGTCGGAAGCATCCCGGTCTTCGGCGAGCCGCCATATCACCGATTTGGACGCTAAATCGATGGTGCGCGAAGCGATATAGACCTCGGCGAGCTGCGCCGCCACGGTCTGAAAGGTCGACAACGGCTTGCCAAACTGCTTGCGGTTGGCCACGTAGTCGGCGGTCAACCGCAGCGCCCCGGCGACCAGCCCGGCGGCGTAGGCGCCAATCATCGCCAACGCCAACTGGTTAGCTCGACGCGCGCTAACACCCACCAAAACGTCGGAGCCAGGAACGGGCACGCCGTCGAACGAGACCACGTACTCGTCGGAATCATTCGACGTCGGCGTTTGGACCAGCTGCACACCGTCGGCCTTGGGTGACACCACCACGACCGCGTTGTCGGCCGTGACGATCATCCAATCCGCGGACTCGGCATATCCCACACCAATCTTGGTGCCCGACAACCTACCGCCCACGAAGGTCGTAGCGGGCCGGTCGGGCAATGCCGCACCCGGTTCATTGAGCGCCGCGGTCAACACCGCGCCCTTGGCCACTCCGGCCAGGTAGCGGTCCTGCTGCTCAGCCGACGCCAGATCAAGCAGCGGGACCACACCGAGGCCCAGCGTTGCCAGTGCCGGTGTGATAGCGCCGTGGCGCCCCACCTCGGTCAGCACCGTCCCCACCTCGGACAGCCCAACGCCGTCGCCGCCCAGGCGTTCGGGCACCGGCAACGCCGTCACGCCACCCTGGACAAGCGCCTCCCACGAGATGTCTCGCTCCATAACCGACGTGACGACATCGGCGACGGCTTGCTGTTCTGCGGAAAGGTCGAAATCCATTAGTGAGCAACCGGGCACTTGCCGCCGGTGTAGTCGACCTGCCAGTGCTTGATGCCATTGAGCCACCCCGACCGCAGCCGCTCGGGAGCCGAGATCGGCTTCAGGTCGGGCATGTGGTCGGCCACGGCGTTGAAGATCAGGTTTATCGTCATCCGGGCCAGGTTGGCGCCAATGCAGTAGTGCGCCCCGGTACCGCCGAAGCCGACATGCGGGTTGGGATTACGCAGGATGTTGAAGGTGTACGGATCCTCGAAGACCTCTTCGTCGAAATTGGCCGCGCGATAAAACAGCCCCACCCGCTGGCCCTTCTTGATTTGCACGCCGGAGAGCTCGTAGTCCTCCAGCGCGGTGCGCTGGAAACAGTTGATCGGGCTGGCCCAGCGCACGATCTCGTCGGCGGCGGTCTCCGGGCGCTCCCTCTTGAACAGCTCCCACTGGTCCGGGTGATCGGCGAACGCCATCATCCCCTGGGTGATGGAATTGCGGCTGGTCTCGTTACCCGCCACCGCGAGCATCACCACGAAGAAGCCGAACTCGTCGTCGGAGAGCTTTTCGCCGTCTATGTCGGCTTCGATCAGCGTTGTCACGATGTCGTCGCTCGGATTCTTCGCCCGCTCCTCGGCCATCTGCATCGCGTAGCCGATCAACTCTGCCGACGACATCTTCGGGTCGATATGCGAGTACTCCGGGTCCTCGTTCCCGGTCATTTCGTTCGACCAGTGGAACAGCTTGCCGCGGTCCTCCTGCGGCACGCCGAGCAAACCGGCGATTGCCTGCAGCGGCAGCTCACACGACACCTGCTCGACAAAGTCTCCGGAACCCGCGGCCGCCGCCGCTTTGGCGATCTGGTGGGCGCGCTCGCTGAGTTCGTCGTGCAGGCGTCCAATGGCTCGCGGCGTGAAACCGCGGGAGATGATCTTGCGCAGCCGGGTGTGGTGTGGTGCGTCCATGTTCAGCATGACGAACCGCTGGACCTCGATATCTTCCCTCGCGATGTCGTTGGGGAAGCGCGGGATCACCCCGTTCTCATAGCTGGAGAAGATGTCGCTGCGCCGCGAGACCTCCTTGACGTCGTTGAGTTTGGTAACCGCCCAGAAGCCGCCGTCGTGGAAGCCGCCACCGGTACCAGGCGCCTGTTCGTTCCACCAGATCGGTGCGGACGCCCGCAACTCGGCAAATTCTTCGACCGGCAGTCGCTCGGCATAGATATCCGGGTCGGTGAGATCGAACCCGGGCGGAAGATTGGGGCAGGGCACGCTACTTCTCCTTACTACAGTCCTCGTTGACCGGTGGGTCCCCGGACACTAGCTGTCCTAGTGATGCTCTGATGCCAGTAAAACATGCCTTCACCGCAGACAAAAGGCATCGAAGTATCGTTGCTTGTCATAGTAATGAAACGTGTTCTAGCCTTGCCACATGGGTAACCCGGTAATCGTTGAGGCCACTCGGAGTCCTATCGGCAAACGCAATGGATGGCTATCGGGGCTGCATGCCACCGAGCTGCTCGGCGCGGTGCAAAAGGCGCTGGTGGAAAAGGCCGGGATCAACGCCGGCGATGTCGAGCAAGTCATTGGTGGTTGTGTTACCCAGTTCGCCGAGCAATCCAACAACATCAGCCGCGTTGCCTGGCTGACCGCTGGTCTACCGGAGCACGTGGGCGCCACCACCGTCGATTGCCAGTGCGGCAGTAGCCAGCAGGCCAACCATCTGGTTGCGGGGCTAATCGCGACCGGCGCGATCGACATCGGCATCGCCTGCGGCATCGAGGCGATGAGCCGCGTCGGCCTCGGCGCCAACGCCGGCCCGGACCGATCCGCGATCCGCCCGCAATCTTGGGACATTGACCTGCCGAATCAGTTCGAGGCCGCCGAACGCATCGCCAAGCGGCGCGGCATTACCCGCCAGGACATCGACGCATTTGGTTACGCGTCCCAGGCCAAGGCAAAGCGAGCTTGGGACGAGGGCCGGTTCGACCGCGAGATCTCGCCGATCGAGGCGCCGGTGCTCGACGAGCAGAAACAGCCCACCAGCGAGCGCCACATGGTCTCCCGAGACCAGGGCCTGCGCGACACCACCATCGAGGGCTTGAGCGAGCTCAAGCCGGTGCTCGAGGGCGGCATCCACACGGCGGGCACGTCATCCCAGATCTCCGACGGCGCGGCAGCCGTGCTGTGGATGGACGCGGACAAGGCCAGGGCCCTTGGCTTTAAGCCGCGGGCCCGAATCGTCGCCCAGGCACTCGTCGGAGCCGAGCCCTACTACCATCTGGACGGCCCGGTGCAGTCGACGGCGCGGGTGCTGGAGAAGGCCGGCATGAAGATGGGTGACGTCGACATTGTCGAGATCAACGAGGCGTTCGCGTCCGTGGTGCTGTCCTGGGCGCGGGTACACGAACCCGACATGGACAGGGTCAACGTCAACGGTGGCGCGATCGCGTTGGGCCACCCCGTGGGCGCCACCGGCAGCCGGTTGATCACCACCGCCTTGCACGAGCTGGAACGCACCAACCAAAGCACCGCGCTGATCACCATGTGCGCGGGCGGCGCGTTGTCCACCGGCACCATCATCGAACGCGTCTAACCCAAGGTGCTGGTTTCCGACGAGAGCCGCATCGCTGCGGCGCAGGCCTACATCGATGCGCTGGTCAGTCACGACGGTGACGCCGTACCGTTCGCGGCGGGGTGCACCCGAATCGAGCAGGGCGTCAAGAACGGGTTCTCCGGAAACCACCTGCGTCGCAGCCTCAATCGCGGGCCCCAGTACCGGGTCATCGCCTATACGACGCCACCGCGGTACCGCATCGTCGGCGATCAAGTGCACGCGGCCTACGACGTGTTGACCAAGGCAGCGTTCGGCCGCCGCCGGATCGCCTCGCGGGTTAACGAAACCTTCGTCATTCCCGCTCAGAGTGCCAGCGGAAAGGCCGAGATCCATCACATCAGGGTTCGCTTCCGTCCGTTCATTCAGCGCTAGGGTTACTGTTATGCCGAAATCACCACCGCGGTTTCTGAATTCGCCGCTGTCCGATTTCTTCATCAAGTGGATGTCGCGCGTCAACGCGTGGATGTACCGCCGCAACGGCGGGGAGGGCCTTGGCGGCACCTTTCAGAAGATTCCCGTCGCCCTGCTGACCACCACCGGCCGCAAGACCGGTGAGCCCCGGGTCAGCCCGTTGTACTTTCTCCGCGACGGAGACAGGGTCATCGTCGCCGCATCCAGAGGCGGTTCCGCGAAGAACCCGATGTGGTATCTCAACCTGAAGGCGAATCCCAAGGTAGGGGTGCAGATCAAAAAAGAGGTGCTCAACCTGACCGCCCGCGACGCCAGCGACGACGAACGCGCACAGTACTGGCCGAAGTTGGTGGACATGTACCCCTCCTATGAGGACTACCAGTCCTGGACCGACCGGACGATCCCGATCGTCGTCTGCGAGCCCTAACTCGCCGGACGTGCAAGCACTGCGAAAGTACGTGCACGTTCGGCGAATCGGCTACGCCCCGTAAACCGGGACCGGCTTGCGTGACTTGGCTAGCAAATCGGTGACGACAGGCCCCAACTCGGCCGGATCCCATTTCGCGCCCTTGTCGATCTGTGGGCCATGCGCCCAGCCCTCGGCGACCCGGATCAGACCGCCTTCGACCTCGAATACCTTGCCCGTGACGTCACGAGATTCGGTGCTGCCGAGCCACACAACCAGCGGAGAGACGTTTTCCGGCGCCATCGCGTCGAATCCGCCGTCTTCGGGTGCAGCCATGGTCTCGGCGAACACCGCTTCGGTCATCCGGGTGCGGGCCGCCGGCGCGATGGCGTTGACGGTGATTCCATAGCGTCCCAATTCGGCGGCGCCGACCAGGGTCAGCGCGGCGATGCCGGCCTTGGCCGCCGAATAGTTACCCTGTCCGACGCTGCCCTGCAGTCCAGCGGCCGAGCTGGTGTTGATGACCCGGGCGTTGAGCTCGTCCACACCGGCCGCACCGGACTTGACCTCGCGCCGCCAGTACCCGGCGGCGTGGCGCAGTGTCGCGAAGTGTCCCTTGAGGTGAACGCGGATGACCGCGTCCCATTCACTTTCGCTGGTGTTGGCCAACATTCGGTCGCGGATGAAACCGGCGTTGTTCACCAGCACGTCGAGGCGCCCGAAGGTCTTGGTTGCCGTCTCGATCAGGCTCTCGGCGCCCGACCAGTCCGCGATATCGTCGCCGTTCGCGATAGCCTCCCCGCCGGCCGCGGTGATCTCATCGACCACCTGCTGTGCCGGGCTTTCGCCGGCGGACCCGTCCAGCCCCACACCGATGTCGTTGACCACCACGCGCGCCCCCTCCGCGGCGAAGGCCAAGGCGTGCGCGCGGCCAATGCCGCGGCCCGCTCCGGTGACGATGACCACCCGGCCGTCGACCAAGCCCATTCCCAGTTCTCCTTTCGTTATTTGTTGGCACTCGAGGCAGCCAGATACGGCGGCGGCTCACCCCCACCGTGCACCTCTAGCGTGGCCCCGCTGATGTATGAGGCCACGTCGGAGGCCAAAAACGCTGCGGCCCAGCCAATATCGGTGGGTTTGGCCAAGCGGCCCAACGGCACGGTGGCAGCGACCCGGGCGATCGACTCGGCGTCACCGTAGAAGAGTTCGGACTGTTCGGTTTCCACCATGCCGACCACCACCGCGTTGACCCGGATCTTGGGCGCCCATTCGACCGCAAGTGTGGTCGTGAGGTTTTCGAAGCCGGCCTTGGCCACACCGTAGGCGGCCGTGCCGGGGGTGGGCCGGCGACCGCTGACGCTGCAAATGTTGACAATCGAGCCGCCGCCCGGCTGTTCTTGCATCAGTGCGTACGAGTGCTGTGAAACCAGCAGCGGCGCAAGCACATTCAGCTCCACGATCTTGCGATGAAAATTGTGTGTGGCCTCGGCGGCCAGGGCGTACGGCGATCCGCCGGCGTTGTTGACCAACACGTCAAGACGACCATGCCGCTCCCGAATCGTGCCAATCAGCTGCTTGACCGAATCCTCGTCGCGGATGTCGCAGGCATGGAATTCATACGGCAATCCGTCGACAGCTCGTCTGGCGCAAGTAATTACCGTCGCGCCCTGCTCGGCGAAGACCGAGCTAATGCCGACACCCACCCCGCGAACTCCGCCGGTCACCAATACCACTCGTCCCGTGAGCCCAAGATTGATGGCTTCTCCGGATAGGGGGTCTGATCCCGCGCAGATCACTGTGGTAGTGTACCAAGCAAGTGCTTGCTTCGGTAGTCGATCCGTCTATAGGGAAGTGCCATGACGATCACGTCCACCAATCCCGAACCGGGCATAGTCGCGGTCACCGTCGACTACCCGCCCGTCAACGCCATCCCCTCAAGGGGATGGTTCGAACTCGCCGACGCCGTGACCGCGGCAGGCGCCAACCCCGATACCCGCGCGGTGATCCTGCGGGCCGAGGGCCGCGGCTTCAACGCCGGCGTAGACATCAAAGAGATGCAACGTACTCAAGGGTTTACGGCCCTTATCGACGCGAACCGCGGCTGCTTCGCGGCCTTCAAAGCGGTCTACGAATGCGCGGTTCCGGTGGTCGCCGCGGTGAACGGATTCTGCGTCGGCGGCGGCATCGGGCTCGTCGGAAACGCCGACGTGATCGTGGCCTCCGACGACGCCACCTTTGGACTTCCGGAGGTGGAACGCGGCGCACTCGGCGCGGCAACGCACCTATCGAGGCTAGTGCCGCAGCACATGATGCGACGGCTGTTCTTCACCGCCGCCACCGTGGACGCCGCCACGCTGCAGCAGTTCGGCTCGGTGCACGAGGTGGTGCCCCGCGACCAACTCAACGAGGCCGCCCTTAAAGTGGCGCGCGACATCGCAGCCAAGGACACCCGGGTCATCCGGGCCGCCAAGGAGGCGCTCAACTTCATCGATCTGCAACGCGTCAATGCGAGTTACCGCATGGAGCAAGGCTTTACGTTCGAGCTCAACCTCGCCGGGGTCGCCGACGAGCACCGCGACGCATTCGTGAAGAAGTCATAATGACCAATAAGCTGACCACCCTCGACGAGGCCGTTGCCCAATTACGATCCGGCATGACCATCGGCATCGCCGGCTGGGGATCTCGGCGCAAGCCCATGGCCTTCGTGCGGGCCATCCTGCGGACCAAGCTCACCGATCTGACCATTGTTACCTACGGCGGACCCGACCTTGGGTTGCTGTGCTCGGCCGGCAAGGTTAAGCGCGTCTACTACGGGTTCGTCTCGCTGGACTCGCCGCCCTTCTACGACCCGTGGTTCGCCAAGGCTCGTACCACCGGGGCGATCGAGGCCCGGGAGATGGACGAAGGCATGCTGCGCTGCGGCCTGCAGGCGGCGGCACAGCGACTGCCGTTCCTGCCCATTCGCGCCGGGCTAGGTAGCTCGGTGCTCGACTTCTGGGACGGCGAACTGCAGACCGTAACGTCGCCGTACCCAACCGACGGCGGCCACGAGACACTGATCGCCATGCCGGCACTGCGGCTCGACGCCGCTTTCGCCCACCTCAATCTTGGTGATGCACAAGGAAATGCCGCATATACCGGCATCGACCCCTACTTCGACGACCTCTTCTTGATGGCCGCCGAGAAACGTTTCCTCTCGGTGGAGCGTGTCGTGTCGACCGAGGAACTGGTCAAGGCGGTGCCACCACAAGCCCTGCTCATCAATAGGATGATGGTCGACGCGGTCGTGGAGGCGCCGGGCGGTGCCCACTTCACCACCGCCGCACCGGATTACGGGCGTGACGAGAAGTTCCAGCGGCACTACGCCGAGGCCGCGTCAACCGAGGAAGGCTGGCAGCGGTTCGTCCAGACCTACTTGGCCGGCGGCGAGGACGACTACCAGGCGGCCATGCGCGCGTTCGCAGAGGAGGCTTGATTTGACCGAAAAAGGGAGCACTCGAGCCGAAGTGTGTGCGATCGCGTGCGCCGAATTGTTCCGCGACGCCGGCGAAATCATGATCAGCCCGATGACGGTCATGGCCTCCATCGGAGCCCGGCTGGCGCGTCTCACCTTCTCCCCCGACATCTTGCTCACCGACGGTGAGGCCCAGTTGCTGGCGGACACCCCAGCGTTGGGTGAGACGGGAGCCATCGAGGGCTGGATGCCGTTTGGCCGGGTGTTCGAGACGCTGGCCTGGGGACGGCGGCATGTCGTGATGGGCGCCAATCAGGTTGACCGCCATGGTAATCAGAACATTTCGGCGTTCGGGCCGCTGCAACAGCCGACCCGGCAGATGTTCGGAGTCCGCGGCTCGCCCGGCAACACCATCAACCACGCGACCAGCTACTGGGTCGGCAACCATTCCAAACGAGTGTTCACCGAGACCGTCGACATAGTCTCGGGCATCGGCTACGACAAGGTCGCCCCCGACAATCCGGCGTTCCGGTTCGTCAACGTCTACCGGGTGGTGTCCAACCTCGGCGTGTTCGACTTCGACCGCCCGGACCACACCATGCGGGCCGTGAGCCTGCACCCCGGAGTGTCGCCCGACGACGTCCGCGAGGCCACCTCGTTCGAGGTGCACGAACTCGACGAAGCCGGCGAGACCCGGCTGCCGACGGAGGATGAACTGCACTTGATCCGCGAGGTCATCGATCCGAAAGCGCTGCGCGACAGAGAGATCCGGTAGTGAGGCTTGAGACACCGCTGACCGAGCTGGTCGGCGTCGAGCACCCGGTGGTGCAAACCGGGATGGGCTGGGTGGCCGGCGCCCGGCTGGTGTCGGCGGCGGCCAACGCGGGCGGGCTCGGCATCCTGGCCTCGGCCACCATGACGCTCGACGAGTTGGCGACGGCCATCAAGAAGGTCAAGGCCGCCACCGACAAGCCATTCGGGGTGAACGTCCGCGCCGACGCCGCCGACGCCGGCGACCGCGTCGAGCTGATGATCCGCGAGGGCGTGAAGGTGGCGTCGTTCGCACTGGCGCCCAAACAGGAGCTGATAGTCCGGCTGAAAGAGGCTGGTGCCGTGGTCATTCCGTCGATCGGCGCCGCCAAGCATGCACGCAAGGTCGCAAGCTGGGGCGCCGACGCAATGATCGTGCAGGGCGGCGAAGGCGGCGGCCACACCGGGCCCGTCGCCACGACGCTGCTGCTGCCGTCGGTGTTGGACGCCGTCAAGGGCAGCGGCATCCCGGTAATCGCGGCGGGTGGCTTCTTCGACGGCCGTGGCCTTGCCGCGGCCCTGTCCTATGGTGCGGCCGGCGTCGCGATGGGCACCCGGTTTCTGCTTACCTCGGACTCCACCGTGCCAGACGCCGTCAAGCGGCGCTACTTGGAGGCGGCCCTGGACGGCACAGTGGTCACGACCCGCGTCGACGGCATGCCGCACCGGGTGCTGCGCACCGGACTGGTGGAGAAGTTGGAAAGCGGTTCTCGAGCAAGGGGTTTCACTGCGGCCGTGCGCAATGCCGCGAAGTTCAAGCAGATGTCGCAGATGACCTGGCGCTCGATGATCCGCGACGGCCTTGCCATGCGCCACGGTAAGGAATTGACCTGGTCGCAGGTGGTGATGGCGGCCAACACCCCGATGCTGCTCAAGGCCGGGCTGGTTGACGGCAACACGGAGGCCGGAGTGCTGGCGTCGGGCCAAGTGGCCGGCATCCTCGACGACCTGCCGTCGTGCGCCGAACTGATCGAGTCGATTGTCCGCGACGCGATCACCCACCTACGGGCCGCGTCAGCGCTGGTGGTCGACTGACCAACCGAACCGCTTAGACCTCGACGACCGACACTGTCGGCGCACGACGCTGGACATGCTCGACGACCAGATGGCGATGACATTCCGCCTGTTCGCGCTCAAAACACAACAACGCCACGACTCCGCCTTCGAGCAATTCGACCACTTGAGAAATCGCGCGCTGCGCATCGTCGGTTGATAGGACGGCGTCTCGGAACCGTGCGACGCTCTCCAGATCACCGGCGCGGAATCCGTCGCGATTGTCCCGTGGATTGCCGAGGGCGCGGTGATGGACGTACTCGATTCCCACGGCAGCAACTGCCGCGGAGAGCTGGCGCTTCGATAACCCCGGCTTACGCGACACGGGAGTGAGCCTGACGTCGACGAGTACGTCGACATTGTTGTCGATCAGGTGGCGCACCAACTCGTCGACTGTCCTTCCCTGATACCCGATGCTGACAAGAGATTGGACACGCGGCCACATGCCGACATGATGCACCGTCGAGTGTCATGCGGTCCCATCAACGCCGATGGAGTAGTTGACGCATGCCCATTAGGCTGTATCAGCTATGTCGACCATCGAGATGCACGAAGCGGCGCCGGACGCGTCCGCGCACCACGCGCTGCCCGATCCCGGTGAGGCGGTACCCAGAATCGCGCTACCCACCGTCGGGATCTTCCTCGCGGCGTTGACCGCATTCGTCGTGTCGACAACCGGCTATATCAGCGGATGGGCGCCGGTGTGGGTCACGATCCCGGTCAACGCCGCGGTGACCTTTGTGATGTTCACCGTCGTCCACGACGCGTCGCATTATTCGATCAGCTCCACCCGCTGGGTGAACGGGCTGCTCGGGCGGCTGGCGTGGCTTTTCGTCGGGCCCGTGGTCGCGTTCCCGTCGTTCGGGTACATCCACATTCAGCATCACCGCCATGCCAACGACGACGACCAAGACCCCGACACCTTCGCCTCGCACGGCAAGTGGTGGCAGCTGCCGCTGCGCTGGTCGCTGGTCGAGTACTTCTACCTGAAGTACTACCTGCCCCGCGCGCGCAGCCGACCCGTCAAAGAGGTTGCCGAGACGTTGTTGCTGCTCACCCTGAGCGTCACCGGCCTGACCGTAGCGATCGTCACCGGAAACCTCTGGACGCTGGCGGTGGTCTTCCTGATTCCGCAGCGCATCGGAGCCACCGTCCTGGCCTGGTGGTTCGACTGGCTGCCCCACCACGGGCTGGCGGACACCCAGCGCACCAACCGCTACCGAGCCACCCGCAACCGCGTTGGCGCGGAGTGGCTATTCACCCCCGTGCTGCTGTCGCAGAACTATCACCTGGTGCACCACCTGCATCCCTCGGTGCCGTTCTACCGATACCTGCGGACCTGGCAGCGCAACGAGGAGGCCTACCTGGAGCGCAATGCCGCGATCTCCACAGTCTTTGGCCAGCAACTGAATCCGGATGAGTTTCGGGAGTGGAAGGAGCTGAATGGCAGGCTCGCACGACTGTTGCCGGTGCGGATGCCGGCCAGATCGAATTCGCCCCACGCGGTGTTGCACCGCATCCCAGTCGCCTCGGTGGATCCCATTACCACCGATGCCACCCTGGTCACTTTCGCCGTCCCGGAAGCGTTGCGGGACGCGTTCCGTTTCGACCCGGGTCAGCACGTCACGGTGCGCACCGACCTTGGCGGCCAAGGCATCCGCCGCAACTACTCAATCTGCGCGCCGGCTACCCGCGCCCAGCTGCGGATCGCGGTCAAACACATTCCCGGCGGCGCGTTTTCGACATTTGTGGCCAACGATCTCAAGGCCGGCGACGTACTTGAGCTCATGACTCCGACCGGCCGGTTCGGAACGCCACTGAATCCGCTGAGCGGCAAGCACTACGTGGGCCTGGTGGCCGGCAGCGGGATCACACCGGTGCTGTCCATCGTGGCGACCACGCTCGAGATCGAGACCGAAAGCCGGTTCACGCTGATCTACGGCAACCGCACCAAGGAGTCGACGATGTTTCGGGCGGAGCTCGACCGTCTCGAGTCCCGGTATGCCGATCGGCTGGAGATCCTGCATGTGCTGTCCAGCGAGCCGTTGCACACTCCCGAACTGCGCGGCCGGATCGACCGGGAAAAGCTCACCATGTGGCTGGCGAGCAGTCTTCAGCCCGACACCGTGGACGAGTGGTTCATCTGCGGTCCGATGGCGATGACCACCACCGTGCGCGAGACGTTGCTAGAGCATTGTGTGGACCCCGAGCGCATTCACCTGGAGCTGTTCTACGGCTACCAGACGGCGCCGGCCACCGAACACTCCCATGCGGCGGCAACCGTCACCTTCACGCTGTCAGGCGAGCAGGCAACGTTCGATCTGGTGCCCGGCGACACGATTCTGGAAGGCGCGCTGCAGCTTCGCAGCGATGCGCCGTACGCGTGCATGGGCGGTGCGTGTGGCACCTGCCGGGCCAAGCTCGTCGAAGGCAACGTGGCGATGGACCACAACTTTGCCCTGGGGCAGGCCGAACTCGACGCCGGCTACATCCTGACCTGCCAGTCACACCCGACGACGCCCTTTGTGGCCGTGGACTTTGACGCCTGAGCCGTCTGATGTAGGACACCCACATTAATTTCTTCGGGTAACCGAAACATCGCGGTATGGTCGAGAGCCAGCCCACAATGGAGAGGGAGCGATGACTACCCGATCGATCGACAAGACGCAAGCGATCAACTGGAACCGCGTGCTCGATCCGAAGGACGCGCAGGTTTGGGAGCGGTTGACCGGCAACTTCTGGTTGCCCGAGAAGGTGCCCCTGTCCAATGACCTGGCGTCGTGGCAAACGCTGACCACGCCGGAGCAGCAGACAACGATCCGGGTGTTCACCGGGCTGACTCTGCTCGACACCGCGCAGGCAACCGTCGGCGCGGTATCGATGATCGCCGACGCGATCACGCCGCACGAAGAGGCGGTCCTGACCAACATCGCCTTCATGGAGTCGGTGCACGCCAAGAGCTACAGTTCGATTTTTTCGACGCTGTGCTCGACCCGCCAGATCGACGACGCGTTCGACTGGTCTGAGCAGAACCCGCATCTGCAGCGCAAGGCGCAGATCATCGTCGATTTCTACCGCGGTGACGACGCCCTGAAACGCAAAGCGGCGTCGGTCATGCTGGAATCGTTTCTGTTCTACTCGGGTTTCTATCTGCCGATGTACTGGTCTTCGCGCGGCAAGCTCACCAACACGGCCGATCTTATTCGGCTGATCATCCGCGACGAAGCCGTGCACGGGTATTACATCGGTTACAAGTGCCAGCGCGGGCTGGCCGAGCTTACCGACGCGGAACGCGCCGACCACCGCGAGTACACTTATGAGCTGCTACATGCGTTGTACGCCAATGAAATTGACTACGCCCATGACCTATACGACGAGCTGGGCTGGACCGACGACGTTTTGCCTTACATGCGCTATAACGCAAACAAGGCGCTCGCCAACCTCGGGTACGAGGCCGCGTTCGGCCCGCAAGAATGCGTGGTGAACCCGGCGGTACTCTCCGCGCTCGATCCCGGTGCCGGTGAGAATCACGACTTCTTCTCCGGCTCGGGCAGCGCTTACGTCATTGGCACGCACCAAGCCACCGAGGACGCCGACTGGGATTTCTGACGGCTTGACTGCGCCGACTGTGAATCTCGCGACGCGACACGCCGCTTCGCCGTCGGGTGGTTCACTCTCGGCGCGATCACGGCCGCCAGCCGGCGGCTGAAAGCGCCGCGTCAACCCGTTGCATCAGCGTGCCCTGGCGGTATCTGAGCAAGTCGCTCCCGACGCGGATGATCGTCCAACCGCATTCGGCAACTTCGGCCCAGCGGTCGATGTCACGGGTTCGCTGCCGAGGGTCGATCCAGTGTTGAGCCCCGTCGTATTCCACGCCCACGCGCCATTCCTCCCAACCCATATCGACGCGGGCCACCAGATATCCACTCGGATCTAGTATCGGGATCTGCGTGCGTGGTGCGGGAAACCCGGCGTCGACCAACGCTAGCCGGGTTCGGGTCTCCTGCGGGGAGTCCGCACCACCGTCTACCAGCGGAAGCACCTCAAGCAGCCGGCGCACTCCACGAGCACCAGGGTGCTGGGCCGCGAGCACCTCGACGTCTAGCATCTTGACATCGGTGGCGTTCGCGAGCGCATCGAGGCGCTGCACAGCCTGCAGCCGCGACGTACGTCGACCGATGTCGAAGGCAGCGCGGGCCGCGGTGGTCACCGAAATGCCGCCGACATCGATCACTTCCGACTCCAACAACGTGTCGGCATGCACCGTTATCAACGGCGGCGGATGACGGTTGACGTGCACCAATTCGGCTGGCGCCCAGCCATTTACCCACTTTGCGCCGAGTAGCGCGGCCGCCGAATTGCCCGCAACGACGTCTCGCCGTCGCGACCACAACCATGCTGCGTGCGCCCGCTGGCCCGCCGTCAACTCGATGCCGGACGGGACATAGACGCCCGGATAGACCGCCTCGTACAGCGACCGCATCGCCCGCTCGGGTAAGGCCTTCGCCGCCAGGGCTTCAGAACCAAGAAACGGCCAGTCCATTCGCGCATGGTGTCATCCCCCACCGACACCGCCACCGAGTGTGAATCTCACGACGCGACACGCCGATTCAGCGTCGGCTGATTCACACTCGGCGCCAATGAGCGGCTACAGCCGCTCAATGATAGTCACGTTGGCGGTGCCGCCGCCCTCGCACATCGTCTGCAGTCCGTACCGACCGCCAATGCGCTCTAACTCGTTCAGCATCGTGGTGAACAGCTTTGCCCCGGTGGCGCCCAACGGATGTCCGAGCGCTATCGCGCCGCCGTTGGGATTGACTTTCTCCGGGTCGGCCTTGATTTCCTTGAGCCAGGCCATAACTACCGGCGCGAACGCCTCGTTGATCTCCGCGGTGTCGATGTCTTCTATTGAGATCCCGGTCTTTTCCAGCGCGTGACGGGTGGCGGGTATGGGGCCGGTGAGCATGAAGACCGGGTCGGCACCGCGGGCGCTGATGTGGTGGATGCGCGCGCGGGGCGTCAGTCCATGGTCTTTGACGGCCTGAGCGGACGCCAGTAGCACCGCACTGGCACCGTCCGAAATCTGACTGGCCATCGCCGCCGTCAGCCGCCCCCCCTCGACCAGCGGCTTGAGGCCGGCCATCTTCTCCAACGACGACTCGCGCGGGCCCTCGTCGACCCGGAACGGACCCGATTCGGTTTCGACAGTGATGATTTCGTTGTCGAAGTGACCAGCCCGGATCGCGGCAAACGCGCGCTCGTGGCTGGTCAGCGCGTACTGCTCCATCTCTTCCCGCGACAGGTTCCACTTCTCGGCGATCAGCTCCGAGCCGCGGAACTGCGAGATCTCCTGATCACCGTAGCGGTGCAGCCACTGCTTGGACTCGTTAGTCGGTGAGGTGAACCCGAACTGCTCGCCAACCGTCATCGCCGACGAGATGGGGATCTGGCTCATGTTCTGCACGCCGCCGGCCACGATGAGGTCTGCTGTGCCGGACATGATCGCCTGAGCGCCAAAGGAAATCGCCTGCTGGCTAGAACCGCACTGCCGATCCACGGTGACACCGGGAACCTCTTCCGGATAGCCAGCGGCCAGCCACGACAGTCGGGCGATGTTACCCGCCTGTCCGCCGATGGCGTCTACACAACCGGCGATCACATCGTCAACGGCAGCGGGGTCCACATCGGTCCGCTCGAACAGTCCGCGCCACGCTAAGGCACCCAGGTCGACGGGATGTATACCCGCGAGTGCGCCGTTGCGCTTGCCGACCGCGGTACGGACAGCCTCGATGACATACGCGGCATCGTCGCCGACACGGGGCATTTCAGACTCCTTCTTTGGTGATCCCGCCAAGCACGATGGCGAGGTATTGCTGACCCACCTGCTCAGCGGTGAGCGGCCCGCCGGGTTGATACCAGCGCACCGAAACCCAGGTGGTGTCACGAATGAATCGGTAGACCAGGTCAACGTCCAGATCAGGCCGGAAGTACCCCTCTTCGATACCCTGATTCAGCACGTCGACCCACATCTTTCGCTGCTGTTTGTTCAGGTCCTCAATGTAGGAAAACCGGGACTGCGACGACAGCCGCTGGGCTTCGTCCTGGTAGATGACGACCTGGGCATGCCGGTGCTCTATCGCCTCGAACGACGCCATGAACAAGCCCTTGAGCCGCTCTAACGGATTGTCCTCGCGATCCACAATTTGGCGGTAGCGGGCGAACAGCCAATCCAGAAACCCCCGCAGCAGGTCGTCGACCATCTCCTCCTTGGAGGCGAAATGGTGATAGAGGCTGCCGGACAGGATGCCGGCCCCGTCGGCAATATCGCGCACGGTGGTTGCGCGCAAACCACGCTCGGCGAACATCCGCGCGGCGAGTTCTAGCAACTCGTCTCGTCTGCTGTTAGCCTGACCGACTCGGTCCACTGGATCACAGTATCAACCAAGCGCTTGCTCGGGCAATTTGCCTGGGCAGATATCCGGCGAAAGCGCGGGTGTGCACCGCGGCCTGGTCGTAGTGTCTCTGACGTCGGACGACGGGCGGTCAGGTGGAGGTCAACATTGTGCACTTCGTGACGCTACCGCCGGAGGTCAATTCTTTGAACATGTTCGTCGGCGCGGGTTCGACGCCAATGTTGGAGGCCGCCGTGGCCTGGGAAGGGCTGGCCGATGAACTGCGGGCTGCGGCCAACTCGTTTGCGTCGGTGACCTCAAGCCTGGTGGCTCATTCGTGGCAGGGTCCGGCGGCGGTAGCGATGGCGGCGGTGGCTGCCCCATATGCTGGGTGGCTCAGCGAGGCGTCGGCCCGGGCCCAGGGCGCGGCCGGCCAGGCACGAACGGTGGCCGGCGCGTTCGAGCAAGCGTGGGCGGCGACGATCCATCCGGCGGCGGTCGCGGCCAATCGCAATGCTTTTGTGCGGCTGGTGATGTCGAATCTGTTCGGCCAGAACGCGACGGCGATCGCCGCCGCGGAGAGCCTCTACGAGGAGATGTGGGCCGCGGACGTGTCCGCGATGGCCGCGTACTACTCCGGGGCGTCAGCGGCGGCGGCGCAGTTGACCCCGTTCGCAGCGCTTTCACTGGCCTCCCCGATCGAGAACTTGGGCCTCGGAAACATTGGCGTTGGCAATCTGGGCAATGGAAACACCGGCAACCAGAATCTCGGCAATGGAAACAAGGGCGACTTCAACTTTGGCAGCGGGAACCGGGGTAACCAGAACTTCGGCGTCGGGAACAACGGGACCACAAACTTCGGCGCCGGGAACCTCGGGAGCAACAACATAGGCTTTGGTAACGGCGGCACCGGCGTTCCGCCGACGGCGGTCACCGGAAACGTCGGGATGGGGAACACCGGCAGCTATAACTTCGGCCTGGGAAATCTGGGCAACGGCAACATCGGCGGCGGGAACGCCGGTAACTCCAATATCGGCGCCGGCAACTCCGGCAACGGCAACTGGGGCTTCGGCAACTCCGGCAACAACAACATCGGCATCGGGCTCACCGGCAACAATCAGGTGGGGATCGGCGGCCTGAACTCGGGCAGCGGGAATATCGGACTTTTCAACTCGGGCAACAACAACGTCGGGTTCTTCAACTCGGGCAACGGCAACATCGGCTTGTTCAGCGCCGGGACCAATAACGTTGTGTCGGGCGCCCTCAACAGCTTCGGGATTGGCAACTCGGGGACCGGGAACCTCGGCATCGGAAACGCGGGCATGGGCAATACCGGCTTCGGCAACGCGGGTGACGTCAATACCGGTTGGGGAAACAGTGGCAGCTGGAACACCGGCGGTGGCAACGCCGGTAGCTTCAACACCGGCTGGTGGAACGGCGGCGACACCAATACGGGCAGTGGCAATTCCGGCGCCACCAACACTGGCTTCTGGAACTCGGGCAACGTCACCACCGGCATCGGGGCGACCTTCGACACCGGCGATCTCAACTCGGGCTTCGCCAATACCGGCACCGGATTGTCGGGATTTGCAAACACCGGCACCAACACGTCGGGCTTCCAAGTCACCGGCGCTACGGGTAGCTCGGGGGTGAGAAACTCCACCGACCTCAACTCCGGCTACCTCAACTACGGCACCTATATCTCGGGCTTATTTAATCTCAGTCGGCCGTCGTAAAGCTAACGAAGGGCAGGATCGTGAACTTCTCGGTGCTACCGCCAGAGATCAACTCGTTGCGGATGTTTGTCGGTGCGGGTTCAGCGCCAATGCTGGACGCCGCGGCAGCCTGGGAGGGACTGGCATCGGAATTGGGGTCCGCGGCGGCGTCGTTTTCCTCGGTGACCTCGGGTCTGACGGTGCAGTCGTGGCAAGGGGCCGCGGCGGCGGCTATGTCCACTGCGGCGGCCCCCTATGCGGCATTTTTGAGCGCGGCCTCAGCCCAAGCCCAGGGGGCAGCGGGCCAGGCTAAAGCGGTGGCCAGCGTGTTCGAAGCGGCTCGGGCCGCGATGGTGCATCCGCTGCAGGTCGCGGCCAATCGCAGTGCATTCGTGCAGCTGGTGCGCTCGAATTTGTTCGGGCTCAACGCACCCGCGATCGCGGCCGCCGAGAACCTCTACGAGGAAATGTGGGCACAGGACGTGGCCGCGATGACCGGGTATCACTCCGGGGCTTCAGCGGCGGCCGCGCAGTTAGCGCCCTGGGCGCAGGCGCTGCAGGATCTGCCGAGTTTGGGTTTCGGCAACAAGGGCAACGCTAACTTGGGCAACGGCAATACCGGTGCCGGGAATGTCGGCAACGGAAACACCGGCGACCAAAACATTGGCGCCGGAAACTTTGGCAACGCAAACTTCGGTAACGGTAACATTGGCAACGCAAACGCAGGGTCCGGAAACGTTGGCGACGGCAACATCGGATTCGGAAACGCCGCGTTCGGCGCCGGCCAAAACGTCGGTTTCGGCAACAGCGGTAACAACAACTTCGGGCTAGGAAACTTTGGCGACGGAAACCGGGGCGGCGGAAACACCGGCAACGCAAACATTGGTGCCGGAAACACCGGCAACAATAACTTTGGATTCGGCAACACCGGCAACAACAACATCGGAATCGGCCTCACCGGCAACAATCAGGTGGGAATCAAATTCTCCAGCCTGCTGAACTCCGGCAGCGGCAATATCGGTCTGTTCAACTCAGGGACCAACAACATTGGCTTCTTCAACTCGGGCAACCACAACGTGGGCCTGTTCAGCAGTGGTGACAATCTCTCGATGCCGGACAGTCTCAACAACCTTGGCATCGGAAACGCCGGCGTCGGCAACATCGGCTTCGGAAATACCGGTTCCGCTAACACCGGCTTCGGAAACTCGGGTGGGACCAACACGGGCTTCGGGAACGCCGGCAGCCAGAACACGGGCTTTGGGAACGGCGGGAGCCTGAACACCGGCTTCTGGAATTCGGGCAGTATCAATACGGGCAATGGGAATTCGGGCAGCACAAACACCGGATTCTGGAATTCGGGCAACGTGAACACGGCCTTCGGAGCCACCACCGACACCGGACAACCTAACTCCGGCTTTAACAACACCGGCACCGGAAACTCGGGATTTGGAAACACGGTCGGACAAAGCATCTCCGGCTTTTTCAACACGGCTAGCGGTGGCGTGTTGACCGGCTTTACCTCCGGTATCGGAAACACCGGCGTCGTGGGCCAAAGCCCCTTCTTGAGCGGATTTAACTCCGGTTTCTTCAACAGCGGCACCAACCTATCCGGGGTCTTCAACCTGAGGCGGTTCCAGCTTTAGCACCTGGAGTTTCCGACCTCGCAGTGTTCGGCGGCTCTACCCGGCGGCTCCATTGCGCTGCAACGAGTTAGCGCCGCCAACCGGCCCTTGAGGTTGCATACTCGGCGAATCAGGCGTGTCAAGCTAAACCGCGAAAAGCCGATATTGGCGCTGACACAACCGTAGCATTTGTGACGCAGTATTCCATTTCGCGTCGGACACCGGGTCGCCTCGGGCGGTGACCGGTGGACACGGATAGGCGGCCAGCCATGGCGAATTTTGCGGTGTTGCCCCCGGAGATCAACTCGCTGCGGATGTATCTCGGCGCGGGGTCGGCGCCAATGCTGGCCGCGGCGGCGGCTTGGGAAGGGCTGGCATCGGAGCTGGGGGCCGCGGCGTCGTCGTTTTCCTCGGTGACCTCGGGACTAACGACGCAGGCGTGGCAGGGTGCCGCGGCGGCGGCGATGGCTGCGGCGGCGACCCCGTATGCGGGATTTTTGAGCGCGGCCTCTGCCCAAGCCCAGGGAGCGGCAGGGCAGGCCCGGTTGGTGGCCGGTGTGTTCGAGGCGGCGAAAGCAGCCATCGTGCATCCGCTGGCGGTGGCCGCTAACCGCAACGCGTTTGTGCAGTTGGTCCGGTCGAATTGGTTGGGGTTGAACGCGCCGGCGATCGCGGCTGCCGAAGGCATTTATGAGGAGATGTGGGCTGCGGATGTGTCCGCGATGGCCGGCTATCACGGCGGAGCCTCAGCGGCGGCCGCGCAGTTGGCGCCCTGGGCGCAGGCGTTGCAGGATCTACCGAGCTTGGGCATCGGCAACAAGGGCACCGCCAACTTGGGCAACGGCAACGCCGGCAACCAAAACATCGGCAACGGAAATGCTGGCAACCAAAACATCGGCGGCGGAAATAGCGGCGATGGGAATTTCGGCAGCGGTAACAATGGCAATGGAAATGTCGGTGCCGGAAACGTCCACAACGGAAACTTCGGCTTTGGAAATCTGGGTAACCCCGGCACAAGCTCAGACCCGGGCCACAACGTAGGCATGGGCAACAGGGGCAACAGCAACTGGGGCTTCGGGAACAGCGGCGACGGGAACACCGGCGGTGGAAACAATGGCAACGCAAACATTGGTGGTGGGAATACCGGAAACTACAACTTCGGTTTCGGGAACACCGGCAACAACAACATCGGGATCGGGCTCACCGGCGACAATCAGCGGGGCATTAACCTCGCCGGCCTACTGAACTCCGGCAGCGGCAACATCGGTATCGGCAACTCGGGCACCAACAACATCGGCTTCTTCAACTCGGGTAGCGGCAACATCGGCATGTTCAGCACCGGCACTAATACCTTTGATCCGGGCGACCTCAACAGTTTTGGCTTCGGCAACTCCGGTTCGGCCAATATCGGCATCGGGAATACCAACGCCGGAAACACCGGTTTCGGCAATTCGGGACAGCTGAACACCGGTTTCGGCAACTCGGGCAGCCTGAACACCGGCTTCGGCAACTCGGGCATCTTCAATACCGGCTCCGAAAACTCGGGCAACACAAACACCGGCGATGGGAATTCGGGCATCACCAACACGGGCTTCTGGAATTCTGGCAACGTAAACACGGGCTTCGGGTCCACCACCAACACCGGACAAACCAATTCTGGCTTCAACAACACGGGTAGCGGAATCTCAGGCTTCGGAAACAGAGCCAGCGGCGGTGCGACGAACGGATTTATCTCGGGCTTCTTCAACACCGCCAGCGGCGGCACCATCGTAAACGGCCAAATTTCGGGCATTGGGAATACGGGCGTCCCGGGCAGCGTCTTCGGCTTTAATCTGAGCGGCTTTGACTCGGGCTTGTTCAACACGGGCAGCGTGATATCGGGCATATTCAACCTCAGTCGGCAGCTTTTGTCATAGTGCGGTCGAGGCCCGCTCGAGTTGCTGCGACGCGAAGCCACGCGGTTGGCTTCGCGGCCATCGGTCACACGGGTGGTTGGCCCGGACCGGTCGGCGACCTTCGACCCGATTTGGCTCACGGTTCGCAGCTCGGCATTGCTGGAGCCCGCTGACCTGTGAGTCTGCTTCGGGACGCGTCGAGAGTTGTGCACTAACACTAACCCCGACCTGCGGCGCGGCTGCTGGAGTCTTCCTGGCGGGCCGGTCGCTCAAGCGCACCTGGACGCGAAGAAGATAGCGAGCCGGGGCTACTGCGAACTGCGGTGGCGCGCACCATGACTGGCGCGAGTTTCCGCTCTGGCTGTCTGTATTGCTCTGTAGTCACATCTGCAACTCTGGCCTCTGTCGGAGGCTATGGTCTCGCTGCCCACCTAAGAGCGACAACGCGGTTTCTGCAGGTCAACGCCACCGCGAAACCCGCACGGCCACCACCAACGTGGGCACAACACCGCAGCTCAGGCGGTTGTCGCTAAGAGCCGGGCGCATCGGGTGTCCACCGGGGCGCAGCGACACATGTGACTGTTGTGACGGTGCGATGTGCCCGATTCATGGTGCGCACCACTGTGAGTCAAGCTTCTTTCCTCAAGCTTCGTTTTCCTTGTGGGACGCCTCGTAGGCGTGACAATGGGGTCGGGTCCGCCCGCCGACGCCGATCCGACGCTGGGCTCACGTGCTGTTGCCTCGAGAACAACGGTCAGAATGTCGGTTCCCCTGACCGAGGCCCCGGGCGGTCCACCCGATGCGAGTGGGAGGGATTCGACTGCAGGGCAAGCTAAGTGGCAACACGACGCAAGCACAAGCAGAAACCGGCGGTGGTGGCGGGGCCGGTGGAGATTGCCGACGCCGGGCACGAGTGGGTGATCGAGCGGGTCGCCGCCATCGATGTGGTCAAAGCGGCGGGCAAGGTGTGCGTTGGCGGATCTTCTACTACCCGCTGCAGGCGGCGGGCCTTGAGGTGCAGCTGGTCAATGCCCGGGATGTGACGAATGTGCCGGGCCGGCCCAAGACAAGCTCGACGCGGTCAGCTTGGCCAAGCTGACCGAAAAGGGCCTGCTGCGATCATCTTTCGTGCCACCGGCTGAGATCCGGCGGCTGCGCGACTACACCCGGCTGCGTGAAGACGTGACCCATGACCTGGGCCCCGATTTCTACACCAACCGCATCCTCACCCAACGACGACCACGCAACCACCTCGCGCACCTCGCCGCCATGGGCTACCGGGTCACCATCGAACCCCCCGCCTAGCCCCAATACACAAGTCTCGCAACAACACCCCGCTCCGCCGAGTCACTGTCGCGTGCCCACTCACCTTGAGCATTTACCGGTCAGCCAGGCCATCGGCCGCACAGTGGTTGGCCCGGACCGGTCGGCGACCTTCGACGGTGTCAACTGCCGACGTGCTGTCGACGCACGACAAGTGGCACGGGGAATGGCCCGATGCTCATCGTTGATGCATCGTGCCTATTCGAAGTCGTCGCAGACACACCGCGGTCGGACGAGATTGCGACTCGCCTCGCCACCGACGTCGAACAGGCAGCGCCCCACGTAAGCGCGCGGCTTGCGCGCACACCTGGGCCGACGTGCAGGATCGAGGTCCTTGGTACCGAACCAAGCCCGTGCGCGACCGTTACCTCGATGGCGTCAATCCTTGGCAGCGCAGAAGAAAAAAGTCGTCGAGCACTGGCAGTGCGGGACAGTCGCCGCCTTCTGGAATTCCGCAGCGCGAATAACCATCGTTTGGAAACTGTCGACTCGCCGCCATCCGGAACCGCCGGAATTCCGGCGAAAGCCGAATCTTCTCCTCGGCGTCGTCGTAGCATCTGTGACGTTGCGGGAATCCTCGAATCTAAACGGCCCGAGCATGACCGGCCGGTAGCACGAGTTGGAGGTCAACAATGGCTAATTTTTCAGTGTTGCCGCCCGAGATCAATTCCTTCCTGATGTTCACCGGTGCGGGTTCGGCGCCGATGTTGGACGCAGCGGCGGCCTGGGACGGGTTGGCCTCAGAGTTGGGGGTTGCGGCGTCGTCGTTTACGTCGGTGACCTCCGGGCTGGCCGGCGACGCGTGGCGGGGTCCCGCGTCGGCGGCGATGACGGCCGCAGCGGCCCCCTACGCCGGATTTCTCAGCGCGGCGGCCGCCCAGGCATCGGGGGCTGCCGGGCAGGCAAGGGCGGTGGCCAGCGCGTTCGAGGCAGCTCGCGCCGCGATAGTCCATCCGCTCGCGGTGGCGGCAAACCGCAATGTGTTGATGCAGCTAGTTCGGTCGAATTGGTTGGGGCTCAATGCGCCGGCGATCATGGCAGCTGAAACCCAGTACGAGCAGATGTGGGCCGCCGATGTGGCGGCGATGACGGGCTATCACGCCGGGGCGTCGGCAGCGGCGGCGCAGCTGGCGCCGCCGGCACAAAGTCTGCAGGAGGTGCTGGCGAACTTGGGCATCGGCAACAAGGGCACCACCAACGTGGGCAACGGCAACACCGGCGACACCAACGTCGGCAGCGGAAACATCGGCAACCAGAACATCGGCGGCGGAAACATCGGCAACGCCAACGTCGGCAGCGGAAACATCGGCAACTCCAACTTCGGCGCGGGCAACAGAGGCGACGGAAACGTCGGCTTCGGAAATAGCGGCGTCACCTCGCTCGACGTGGGCAATAACAACGTGGGCATCGGCAATACCGGTAGCAACAACTTCGGTCTTGGAAACACCGGCGACGGGAACAGAGGCGGCGGAAACACCGGGAACTACAACACCGGCGCCGGTAACACCGGCAACAGCAACTTCGGCTTCGGCAACACCGGCAACAACAACGTCGGCATCGGTCTCACCGGCAACAATCAAATGGGCGTCAACCTGGCCGGGCTGCTGAACTCCGGCAGCGGCAACATCGGCTTGTTCAACTCGGGGACCGACAATATCGGCTTCTTCAACTCTGGCCACGGTAACGTCGGTTTGTTCAATACCGGCAGCCAGCTCGGCCAATTACCGGCCAGCCACAACAACTTTGGCATCGGTAACTCGGGCATCGGAAACTTCGGCTTGGGGAATTCGGGCGTCATCAACACCGGGATCGGGAACGCCGACGGCGGAAACACCGGATTCGGAAACTCAGGCCGATTCAGCACGGGCTTTGGCAACGCAGGCTTGGTCAACACGGGCTTTTGGAACGCGGGCGACTTCAATACCGGAAACGGAAATTCGGGTGACGCAAACACCGGCTGGTGGAATTCGGGCAACGTGAACACCGGCCTCGGCTCCACCACTGACACCGGCCTGCCTAACTCAGGCTTCAACAACACGGGGACCGATGTCTCGGGGATTGGAAACACAGCCGATAGAACGTCGGGCTTCTTGAACACCGCCAGGGGCGGCAATGTCCAAGAGGGTATCTCGGGCTTCTCCAACTTGGCCAGTGGCGGCTCGAGCAGTAACGGCGGCATGTCGGGCTTCCTCAACACCGGCATCACCGGACCGACCGGAGGCCAACCAGCCGGCATCACCTCCGGTCTTCTCTCCGGCTTGTTCAATGTCGGCACCGGTATCGCCGGCTTCTTCAACCTCGGCCGCTTGTGATCGGTCGTCTCACGGGTGCTGGTTGGATCGCGAATTCACCCGGGCATTCGGGTGAAACCCGAATTTTCGCCCCGGGGCCGTCGTAGCATTTTCTGACGCGCGGATCGCACGGATCGCCTGGGGCGGCCTGCGCCAACGGGCAGGAGGTCAACGATGGCCAACTTTTCGGTGTTGCCCCCCGAGATCAACTCGCTGCGAATGTACCTCGGCGCCGGTTCGGCACCGATGCTGGACGCAGCGGCGGCGTGGGACGGGCTGGCCGCGGAGCTGGGCACCGCGGCCACGTCGTTCTCGTCAGTGACCTCAGGGCTGGCACACCAGGCCTGGCAGGGTACCGCGTCGGCGGCGATGACCGCCGCGGCCGGCCCGTACGCGGGATTTCTCAGCGCCGCAGCGGCTCAGGCGCAACGGGCCGCCACTCAGGCCAAAACCGTGGCCAGTGTGTTCGAGGCCGCGCGCGCCGCGATGGTGCATCCGCTGCTGGTGGCGGCCAACCGCAACGCGTTCGTGCAGTTGGTTCGCTCGAACTGGTTGGGCCTCAACGCGCCGTGGATCGCGGCGGTTGAAGGTCTGTACGAGGAGTATTGGGCGGCAGATGTGGCAGCCATGACGGGCTATCACGCCGGGGTGTCGTCGGCTGCGGCGTCGTTGCCCCTGCCGGCAAGCCTGCAGCAATTCCTCAACAGCCTGCCCAACCTGGGCATCGGCAACAAGGGCGGCAACGCCAATATCGGCAGCGGCAATACCGGCAGTGGCAACGTCGGCGACGGAAACAAGGGCAGCGACAACTTCGGCGGCGGAAACATCGGCAACCGCAACATCGGCAGCGGCAACACCGGCAGCGACAACGTCGGCGCTGGAAACACCGGCGCCGGAAACATCGGCTTTGGAAACAACGGCAGCACGGGCCGAAACATGGGTATGGGTAACACCGGCGACAACAACTCTGGTTTCGGGAACAGCGGCAACGCCAACATCGGTGGCGGAAACACCGGCAACTACAACTTCGGCGCCGGAAACACAGGCAACAACAATGTCGGCTTCGGCAACACCGGCAACAACAACATCGGGATCGGACTCACGGGCGACAATCAACGGGGAATCAACCTTGCTGGGTTGTTGAACTCGGGCAGCGGCAACATCGGCATCGGCAACTCGGGCACCAACAACATCGGCCTCTTCAACTCCGGTAGCGGCAACATCGGGATCTTCAGCACCGGCATTGCCGAGATGCCGGGCCACCTCAACAGCTTTGGCTTCGGGAACTCGGGCGTCGGCAACATCGGTTTCGGGAACTCGGGCAGTGACAACACCGGAATTGGGAACTCGGGCAACATAGAAACCGGCTTCGGGAACTCGGGCCAGTCCAACACGGGCTTTGGGAACGCGGGCATCACCAACACGGGCTTCTGGAATTCGGGCAACGTGAACACCGGCATTGGGAATTCGGGCAGCGTGAACACCGGCTTCTGGAACTCGGGCAATGTGAACACTGGCTTCGGCATCGTCACCAACAGTGGCCTGACCAACTCCGGGTTCAACAACACCGGCGTGGGAATGTCGGGCTTCTCCAACACCGCGAACGGCAGCGGGTTCACGGGGGGCAGCTCAGGATTCTTCAACACGGCCTTTGGCGGCACTGCCGTAAACGGCCAGAATTCGGGCATTGGAAACACCGGTGTCCCGGGCGCTAACTTGGGCTCCAACTTCAGCGGCCTGAACTCGGGATTGTTCAACACGGGCACCGCAGTATCGGGCTTGTTCAACCTCAGGCGGCTGTTGTCGTAGCGCGCGACAACTCGGTCACGCGTGCTGGTTTGATACCGAAATCACTTCTCCAGTAAGGTAACTCGAGTAATCGCTCGCCAAAAACGCGATGGTGGCCGCGACCTCCCAGGGCTCGGCGGCGCGCCCGAACGCCTCACGTGCCGACAGCTGATCCAGCAGCTCAGCCGACGTCGTCTTGTCCAGGAACTTGTGCCGGGCGATGCTAGGTGAGACGGCGTTGATGCGAACTCCGTATTCGGCGGCTTCTATTGCGCTGCAGCGCGTTAACGCCATCACCCCGGCCTTGGCGGCCGCATAGTGCGCCTGCGAGTGCTGGGCTCGCCAGCCCAGGACACTGGCGTTGTTGACGATCACCCCGCCGTGTGGCGCGTCGCGGAAGTAGCGCAGCGCCGCCCGAGTGGCCCGGAACACCGACGTCAGCGTCACGTCCAGAACGCGGTCCCATTCATCGTCGGTCATGTCGGCCACCGGCGTCTGCCCGCCGAGCCCGGCGTTGTTGACCAGCACGTCGAGGCGGCCCATGCGCGCGGTGGTCGAATCAATCAACGCGTCAACCTGGACACTGGACGTCACGTCGCACAGCACACCTTCCACCCGGCCCAGTCCCATTGCAGACAGCTCGTTGGCCGTCTCCCCCAGGCGCCGCTCGTGGTGGTCGGAGATCATTACGTCGGCGCCCTCGAGCAGAGCACGCCGTGCAGTGGCCGAACCGATGCCGGTACCCGCGGCCGCGGTCACCACCACGACTTTGCCGTGTAGAAGCCCGTGTCCGGCAACCTCTTTGGGTGGTACCGAAAGCGTCACCCCTTCACCTCCCGAGGTAAGCCGAGCACCCGCTCGGCGATGATGTTGCGCTGGATCTCGTTGGATCCGCCATAGATGGTGTCGGCGCGGGTGAACAGGTACAGCCGCTGCCATTCGTCGAACTCGCCGTCGGTCAGTGTGAGCCCGGGCTTGCCGATCACGTCCATGGCCAGCTCGCCCAGATCGCGATGCCAGTTGGCCCACAACAGTTTTGACACGTTGTCCTGGCCGTCGACAGCTGGCCCTTCCAGGGTGGCCAGCGCATACGAACGCATCGCCCGCAGCCCGGTCCACGCCCGGGTCAGCCGCTCTCGGAGGATCGGGTCGTCGGCGGCGCCGGTGCGCCGCGCGAGCTCGGCCAGATTGGAAAGCTCACGGGCATAGACGATTTGCTGACCCAGCGTCGACACGCCGCGCTCGAAGGTCAGCGTTCCCATCGCGACGCGCCAGCCGTCGCCCGGCTGGCCAACGACCAGATCGGCGTCGGTGCGGGCATCGTCGAAGAACACCTCGTTGAACTCCGCGGTGCCGGTGATCTGCACGATCGGCCGGATCTGCACACCGGGCTGGTCCAGCGGCACCAGCAGATACGACAGACCGGCATGCCGCTTGGAGCCCTTCTCGGTACGCGCGACCACAAAGCACCACTGCGACAGGTGCGCCAACGATGTCCACACCTTCTGGCCGTTGATCACCCATTGGTCACCGTCGAGCTCGGCAGTGGTCGAGACGTTGGCCAGGTCGCTGCCGGCGCCGGGTTCCGAATATCCCTGACACCACAACTCGGTGACATCGCGGATGCGCGGCAGAAAGCGCCGCTGCTGCTCGGGCGTTCCGAACGCGATCAGCGTCGGCCCCAGCAACTCTTCTCCGAAGTGGTTGACCTTGTCCGGCGCGTCGGCGCGGGCGTACTCCTCATAGAAGGCCACCCGATGCGCGGTCGAAAGCCCACGGCCGCCATGCTCCACCGGCCAGCCCAGGCACGTCAGCCCCGCTGCGGCCAGGTGCTGGTTCCATGCCCGGCGTTCTTCGAACGCCTCGTGCTCGCGTCCTGGCCCGCCAAGACCCTTGAGTGCTGCGAATTCGCCGACCAGGTTGTCGGCGAGCCAGCCGCGGACCTCGGCCCGGAACTCCTCGACATCCTGCATGCCCTGTAGGCTAACCTACCAAGCACTTGCTTTGTTAGGAGCGTCCGTGACGAGCGATCCCCGCACCGTGCCTGCGGCCCTAGATCGTCTCGTGCGGCAACTCCCCGACCATGCCGCACTGATCACCGAGGACCGCAGCTTCACCTGGGCCGAGCTGCGTGACGAGGTTTACCGGGCGGCGGCCGCACTCATCGCCCTGGGCGTTCAGCCTGGAGACCGGGTGGCCATCTGGTCCCCGAATACCTGGCACTGGGTGGTTGCGTGCCTGGCCATCCACCACTCCGGCGCCGCGATGGTGCCACTGAACACTCGCTACACCGCGGCAGAGGCCGCCGATGTCCTGGCTCGCACCGAGGCTCCGGTGCTGTTCGCTATGGGTAGGTTCCTGGGCACCGACCGGGTAGCCGGGTTGGACCACGCGGCGCTGCCCGCGCTGCGCCACATCGTCCGGGTGCCCGTCGCTGCCGACGATCCTGTCCGGGGCACCTGGGACGAGTTCATCGCGACCGGCGCCAACACCGACACCGTGCGTGCCCGTGCCGCCGCCGTCTCCCCCGACGATGTCAGCGACATCCTGTTCACCTCCGGAACCACCGGCCGCAGCAAAGGCGTGCTGTGCGCGCACCGACAATCGCTGTCGGCGTCGGCATCGTGGGCCGCCAACGGCAAGATCACCAGCGACGACCGTTACCTGTGCATCAACCCGTTCTTCCACAACTTCGGCTACAAGGCCGGCATCCTGGCCTGTCTGCAGACGGGCGCGACGCTGATCCCACACCTCACGTTCGATCCGTTGCGCGCGCTGCACGCCATCGAGCAACACCGCATCACCGTGCTGCCCGGGCCGCCCACCATCTACCAGACCCTGCTCGACCACCCGGCCCGCGGCGACTACGACCTGAGTTCGCTCCGGTTCGCGGTGACGGGGGCCGCAACGGTGCCGGTGGTATTGGTGGAACGCATGCAGTCCGAGCTCGACATCGACATCGTGCTCACTGCCTACGGTCTGACCGAGGCCAACGGTATGGGAACCATGTGCCGTCCCGAGGACGACCCGGTGACGGTCGCGACGACTTGCGGGCGCCCATTCGCCGACTTCGAGTTGCGCATCGGTTCCGACACCGGCGAAGTGCTGCTGCGCGGGCCCAACGTGATGCTCGGCTACCTCGACGACCCGCAGGCGACGGCCGCGGCCATCGACGCGGACGGGTGGCTGCACACTGGCGACATCGGCGCGATCGACGAGGCCGGCAATCTGCGGATCACCGACCGCCTGAAGGACATGTACATCTGTGGCGGTTTCAACGTTTACCCCGCCGAGGTAGAGCAGGTGCTGGCCCGGATGAAGGGCATTGCCGACGCCGCGGTGATTGGCGTTCCCGACGAGCGGCTGGGCGAAGTGGGTCGCGCGTTCGTGGTTACCCAGCCCGGTGCTCAGCTCGACGAAGACTCCGTGATCGCTTACGCCCGCGAACATTTGGCGAACTTCAAGGCACCACGATCGGTGCGGTTCGTCGACGCATTGCCACGGAACGCCGGAGGCAAGGTGGTCAAACCCCAACTGCGAGAGTTGGCCTGAATTGGATCTGAATTTCGACGAAGAGACACTGGGCTTCCAGGCCGAGGTGCGCGAGTTCCTCGTCGCCAACAAAGACGCCATCCCGACGAAGTCTTACGACAACGCCGAAGGCTTTGCGCAGCACCGGCATTGGGACCGCGTGCTGTTCGACGCGGGCCTGTCGGTGATCACCTGGCCGAAGAAATACGGCGGCCGTGACGCACCGCTGCTGCACTGGGTGGTGTACGAGGAGGAGTACTTCCGCGCCGGAGCGCCCGGTAGGGCCAGCGCCAATGGCACCTCGATGCTGGCACCGACGCTGTTTGCGCATGGCACCGAAGAACAGTTAGACCGGATCCTGCCGAAAATGGCTAGCGGCGCACAGATCTGGGCGCAGGCCTGGTCGGAACCCGAGTCCGGTAGTGATCTGGCATCGCTACGGTCCACAGCCACCAAGACCGACGGTGGCTGGCTGCTGAACGGCCAGAAGATCTGGAGCTCGCGAGCGCCGTTCGCCGACATGGGATTCGGGCTATTCCGGTCCGACCCGGCGAGCGAACGACATCATGGCCTCACCTACTTCATGTTCGACCTGAAGGCACAGGGAATCACCGTGCGCCCGATCGTCCAGTTGGGCGGTGACACCGGTTTCGGCGAGATCTTCCTGGACGACGTCTTCGTGCCCGACGAGGACGTCATCGGCACCGCAGGCGACGGTTGGCGCGCCGCGATGAGCACATCGAGCAATGAGCGCGGCATGTCGCTGCGTAGCCCGGCCCGCTTCCTTGCCGCCGCGGAGCGACTGGTGCGGTTGTGGAAAGACAGTGGCTCACCGCCGCAGTTCGCCGACCGGGTCGCCGACGGATGGATCAAGGCGCAGGCCTACCGGTTGCAAACGTTCGGAACGGTGACCAGGCTTGCCACCGGCGGCGAGCTGGGCGCGGAATCGTCGGTGACCAAGGTGTTCTGGTCCGACCTCGACGTGGAGTTGCACCAGACCGCGCTCGACATTCGGGGCGCCGACGGGGAACTCGCCGGGCCGTGGACCGAAGGTCTGCTGTTCGCCCTGGGCGGCCCAATCTATGCCGGTACCAACGAAATCCAGCGCAATATCATCTCTGAACGGCTGCTGGGTATGCCCCGGGAGAAGCGATAATGGACTTTGCACTCGACGACCAGCAACGCGACTTTGCGGCCAGTATCGACGCGGCGCTAAGCGCCGCAGACTTACCTGGAGCGGTTCGCGCGTGGGCCGCAGGCGATGTCGCGCCCGGGCGGAAGGTGTGGGAGCAGTTAGCCAATCTCGGCGTGACGGCGCTGGCGGTGCCCGAGAAGTTCGACGGCCTCGACGCTCACCCCGTCGACCTGGTGGTCGCACTGGAACGCCTCGGATACTGGTGCGTGCCCGGCCCGGTCACCGAATCCATCGCTGTCGCACCGGTTTTGCTCGCCGACGATACCCGCAACGCCGGCCTGGCCTGTGGGGAGCTGATCGCCACCGTCGCGCTGCCGCCGCGGGTGCCTTACGCGGTGGATGCCGACACCGCCGGCCTGGTGCTGGTGGGCGGCGACGGCGGCGTCAGCGAAGCCGCGATCGGTGACCCCCATGAATCCGTCGACCCCAGCCGCCGCCTGTATGAGGTGACGGCCACCGGGACACCATGGCAGGCAGACATCAACCGCGCCTACGCGTTCGGCGCATTGGCCACCGGGGCCCAACTGGTGGGCGCCGCCCAGGCGCTGCTGAATGCAGCCGTCGACTATGCCAAGCAGCGGACGCAGTTCGGCCGGGTGATCGGCTCGTATCAGGCGATCAAGCACAAGCTCGCCGACGTCCACATCGCGATCGAGTTGGCACGGCCGCTCGTTTACGGAGCGGCGATTTCGATCGAACCCCGCGACATCAGCGCCGCCAAAGTGGCTGCCGGTGAGGCGGCCCTGCTGGCGGCGCGGTCGTCGTTGCAGACCCACGGTGCAATTGGATTCACACAGGAACATGACCTGTCCCTGTTGCTGCTACGGGTGCAGGCATTGCGGTCGGCGTGGGGTACGCCGGAAGTACATCGCCGCCGGGTGTTGGAGGCGCTATGACCCGCGCCCGCACCGGCGACGATGCAGAGCAAAAGAGCGATGTGGGGGCACCTCCCGCTTGCGGGGGAGAGGAGCGGCGCTCATGACGGACGAGCGGGAAATGCTGCGGGAGACCGTAGCCGCTTTGGTCACCAAACACGCCAACCCGGAAGCGGTACGCGCGGCGATGGAATCTGACCGCGGCTACGACGAGTCACTATGGCGGCTGTTATGCGAACAGGTCGGCGCGGCGGCGCTGGTGATACCCGAGGAGTTGGACGGAGCCGGCGGCGAATTGGCGGATGCCGCAACGGTTTTGCGGGAGCTAGGCCGCGCGTTGGTGCCCTCTCCCCTGCTGGGCACGACGTTGGCAGAGCTGGCGCTGCTGGCCGCCCAGGATCCGGACGCCCAGACTCTGGAAGCACTGGCTTCCGGTAGGTCGGTCGGTGCACTGGTACTCGATCCCGATTACGTAGTCAACGGCGACGTAGCCGACGTCGTCATCGCCGCCTCGGACGGTGAGCTGCGCAGATGGACCCGATTCAGCGCGCAGCCCGTCGTCACCATGGACCCCACCCGCAGGCTGGCCCGGGTTCGGCCCGAGGAAACCGAAGCCATAGGCCCCGACCCCGGCCTCGCGGACGCCGCAGCAATCCTGCTGGCGGCCGAGCAGATCGGCGCTGCCGAACGCTGCCTGGAATTGACCGTCGAATACACCAAGAGCCGAGTGCAATTCGGGCGCCCCATCGGCAGCTTTCAAGCGCTCAAGCATCGGATGGCCGATCTGTATGTGATGGTCGCCGCGGCCCGCGCGGTCGTCGACGACGCGTGCGGCGAACCCACACCTACCAACGCCGCCACCGCGCGGCTTGCCGCCAGCGAAGCGCTGAGCAAGGTGGCAGCCGAGGGCATCCAACTGCACGGTGGCATCGCGATCACCTGGGAACACGACATGCATCTGTATTTCAAACGCGCACATGGCAGCGCCCAGCTGCTCGACTCGCCACGAAAACTGTTGCAGCGGCTCGAATCAGAGGTGCTCCCGACACCGTGAACAATCACGTTGCACTGCGCGCCGGCATCCCACCGTTCTATGTGATGGATGTCTGGTTGGCGGCCGCGGAGCGCCAGCGCACCCACGGCGACCTGGTGAACCTGTCGGCGGGCCAGCCCAGCGTGGGTGCCCCCGAGCCGGTGCGCGCGGCGGCTGCCGCCGCATTGCACCTCAACCAACTGGGTTACACCGTGGCACTGGGCATTCCAGAGCTGCGCGCCGCGATCGCCGCGGATTACCAACGTCAGCACGGCATCTCCGTCGACCTCGATGCGGTGGTTGTCACTACGGGCTCTTCGGGCGGCTTCTTGCTGGCCTTTCTGGCGTGCTTCGATGTGGGCGATCGGGTGGCGATGGCCAGTCCCGGTTACCCGTGCTACCGGAACATCCTGTCCGCGTTGGGATGTGAAGTCGTAGAGATTCAATGCGGACCAGAAACCCGCTTCCAGCCCACCGTACGGATGCTCGCTGAACTCGACCCACCGGTCCAGGGCGTGATCGTCGCCAGCCCGGCCAACCCCACCGGAACGGTGATACCGCCTGAGGAATTGGCCGCGATCGCGTCCTGGTGCGATGCGTCCGGGGTTCGGCTGATCAGCGATGAGGTTTACCACGGCCTGGTTTACGATGGGGCGCCGCGTACCAGCTGCGCGTGGCAGACATCACGAAACGCTGTGGTGGTCAACAGCTTTTCCAAGTACTACGCAATGACTGGCTGGCGACTGGGCTGGCTAGTGCTACCGACCGAGCTGCGCCGCGCTGTGGATCGGCTGACCGGCAATTTCACCATCTGCCCACCGGTCCTGTCGCAAATCGCCGCGGTGGCGGCATTCACCCCGGAAGCCGTCGCCGAAGCCGACGGCAATTTGGCGCATTACGCCATCAACCGATCGCTGTTGCTCGACGGGCTGCGCAGCATCGGCATCGAACGGCTGGCCCCCACCGACGGCGCGTTTTACGTCTACGCCGACGTGTCGGACTTCACGACCGACTCGTTGGTGTTCTGCTCAAAGTTGCTGGCCGACACCGGCGTTGCTATCGCACCGGGCATCGACTTCGACACCGTACGGGGCAACTCGTTTATCCGGATGTCGTTCGCCGGGCCCACCAGCGACATCGAAGAATGTTTACGCCGAATCGGCGGCTGGTTGCCAGCACAGTAGCCGGTCGATACGGGCCTCGAGCAGGCTGCGCTCGCCGACGTCTGCCATGTTGATCCCGAACCGCTCGCTCAGCGTGTCGACGACCGCGGCAGCGTTCTCAAAGGTGATTTTCTCGGTCCCGTCGGCGCGGTGGATCGCCAGGTTGCCGCCAGACAGGTTGTACCGCGCGTCCGGTGTGACCGTCGACGCCATCAAGCCCGTCACGAAGTGGGATGACGGATGGGTTGACACATACCAACTGGCGACCGTCAGGTCGATCGGTGGCCGGCCCTGCATCGTGAATTCGTACAGCGTCTGCCACTGCGCACGGACCATGGCCTGCAGGATCAGCCCGTCGTTGCGGTCCTCGAGTCGGAACGGTTCGTGCGTGGTCTGCTGGGCGCTGCCGGTCTCGAAGCGCAGCGGCGAGGTCGGCGTCTGCCCCCCGAAGCCGACGTCAACGAGATAGGAACCTTGCGATCCCGGGAAGGTGACGGCCAGGGCCGTGTGTGACTGAGGTGGCGGCGGTGCGTCCGGCGCGCGCATCCACACCACCCGAGCTGCAAGTCGGCGCACCCGATAGCCGATTTCGGCGAGTACGTAGCCCATCAGCCCGTTGTGCTCGAAGCAGTAGCCGCCCCGGCCCCGATGCACCAGCTTGTCGGTGAGCGCCTCCGGACTCAGGTCGTCGACCGGCACGCCCATAAATGGGTCGAGATTCTCGAATGGAATCGCTCGAGTGTGAGCCGCGACGAGATCCTGCAACACCTCAAGGGTCGGCTCAGTAGGGCCACCGTAGTTGATGCGGTCGAAGTATCCGGTCAGATCCAGTGCCATAGAGCCATTCTGGCCTGATCGCCGAGTCAAAGGGCGGCCGGGCCAGAGGTTGATCAGCCTGGCAATCCAAGATGCGATGCATCCGCGGAGGATGATTGCGCGGTCGGGCAGGGCCCACATCGAGGCGCCTGGTGGGCATCTCGGTCAGGCATCCCGTATGACGCTATTGCGGTATCACGGAACGCGGCAGCCGAGGCCGGCAGATATCTATTCGCCATCCAACCGATTGCGATCGGTCTGACCAGCTCTTCGTCGTCGACGGGGATCTCGACGACTTCTGGGACTGGTGTCGGTGCCCGCGGCATGATGCCGACTCCCAGGCACGATCCAATGAGGCCTCGCAGCGTTGCCATGTCGGTTCCTTCGAAGGCGATCGTGGGCGTGATGTCATGGCGCGAGCAGGCATCGTCGAAGATCCTGCGCAAGACGTAGCCCTGGTCGAGGGCCACGAAGGGTTGGTCGGCGAGCTCGTCAAAACTGATCAGCTTGCGGTCGGCGAGTGGGTGGTGTCGGTTGACGACCGCGACGAGTGGTTGGGTGAACAGGCAGTGCCACTTCACACCCGGCAACTCGTCAAATGCCATCGGATAGCCGAGGCAAATGTCGACGACACCGGTGCACAGATCACGCACCAGCGCGCGGCCGGGATTCGAACGCAGCTCAAAGCGTGCTGCGGGATATCGATCATGATGCCTGCGGATCAGCCTGGGCACCATTGTCACACCCAGCGAAGTGAGGAAACCAAGCGCCACGGTTCCAGCATCGACGCCCGCAAGCTGGCGGACGTCGGCGACCGCGGTTTCGAGGCTTCGCTGAACCGCAAGACTCGACCGCAGAAAAGCCTTCCCGAAACGGTTGAGCACCTTTGCCCTACCACGCCAGGTGAATAATTCAACCCCAATCTCGGACTCGAGCATGGTGATGGCTCGGCTGACCGATGACTGAGAGACCGCCAACTGTTCAGCGGCATCACGCAGCGTGCCGGTCTCGGCGACGGCCTGGAAGTAGTGCAGCTGATAGAGCTCCACCTAAGACACAACCTTTAGCTGGACTGATTTCGGCGATAGGCGGCGCGGCCGATGAGCACGCCGTCGTGGGTTAGCTCGGCGGTCGAAGCGCAGCCGAAAATCAACGGTCGGGGGACCGCTTCCGGCGCAATGGCGCCAGCAACCAGGATGCCAACCGAAACCACCTACGCGCACCGCGAGCCTGTGTCTCCGCACCCGCAATCGGCCAGTTCTACATACCTCATCATGCGGTGCTGACCGACCTCGGCGCCGTAGATATTGCCGGCCGCATCCGCCGCAACACCCTCGGCTCCGCTCGTGATGTCGCTGTGCTCTACCGGGTCGGGAATCAACGCCCAGACGGTGCCGTCTATTGCGCTGCCGATGCGGATGCCACGTTTCCAACCGTTATGGGCATCGGTTGCCGACTCAGACTCCGAATCGGCGACATAGATGACATCGTTGGTGATGTAGATGCCGCTGGGCCGGCTGAACTGCGTCCACTGGTCGATGAAGTGCCCATTCTGATCGAAGATCTGGATGCGGTTGTTGTTGCGGTCACCGACGAACAGTCGGCCGGTCGAATCCATCGCGATGGCGTGTGGCGTGTCGAACTCGCCGGGACCGGTGCCCTTGCGACCCCATTGCTTGACAAATTTGCCGCTGCTGTCGAACTTCACGATGCGTGCATTGGTGTCTCCCCCATGCCCGTCCGCAACGAAGATGTCACCGTTGGGTGCGGTCACCACGGCAGAGGGTGAATTGAATTCGTTCTCGCCGCAACCCGGCACACCGGCCGTCCCGAGTGTCAGCAACAGCTGGCCGTCCGGACTGAATTTCAGTACCTGGTGTCCCTGGCCGCCGTAGCCGAGCACATCGGCAACCCAGACATTGCCCTCGCGATCGACGTGGATGCCGTGCGGAAACACCAGCATCCCGGCGCCAAAGCTCCCCAACAACTTTCCGTTCGTGTCGAACTTCAGGATCGGATCGAGCGCCGATCCAACGCAGGCAAAGGGCACGCCGGGTGGGATCCGATCAGGTGGGCGTGTTTCCCCGCAACGCTCGGCGACCCATACCGTGCTGCCGTCGGGATCGATAGCAACGGCGCTTGACGAACCCCAGATGCGTCCGTCCGGCAACTCACCCCAATTCTCAGTAGCCCGATATGGATTCGGCAATAAATTGGTGGGAGCCGCCGCAGCGACCGGAGATTTCAACGCCATCGGTTGGTGCGAGGACTCGCCAACACAATAGAGCGAGTGGTTGCAGAACGCCATATCGGGTACTCCAAGTGGACTGCTAACGAATTTTCTAGAGTAGAAGCTCGCCGCTACAATTGCGTGGCCATACTCGCAATCTGTCGCTTCAATGTGCGCCATCATATTTGCTGAGCCAACACCAGCAGTCGGCAACATCGACTACTTTTGTGCATCAGCGCCCTCCAATGCAACAAACAATTCGCAGGCACGTAAATGGAGTTTATCCGTGGAATGGTCTGGGACAATGGACATGCTGCTGAAGCGCGGCCCCCAATATCCGTGCAGAATGCACAGCATCGTCGCCGAGCGTAACGGCACTGCGAAAAGTCGAGCCCGAAATCGCAGTGGCGTTACGCTCGCGGCACAAGGGGCCTATCGGCCGGTCTTTGGCCCAATGTCGGAGACCTGCCAGCCGTCACCGACCTTGTTGACGGTGATTTGCAACAGGATGAGCGACACCCGCGGCTTAGGGTTCTGTAGGTTGCGAGTGGTCTGGGCGGCCGACACCACCACCTGGTACACCTGGCCGGGCTGGACGACGGCATCGGTCGCGAGCACCTCACCGGTGGAGGTGACCTGCGCCTGCAGCATGACGCCTTTAAGAATGTCGGTGGCATTGACGTACTTGTCTTTGAGTGCCTGGGAGACACCGCCCTCCACGGATCGGAAGAAGGCATCCGGATCCTCGAAGCTATAGGTGAGTGACTTCAGCGCGTAATCCTTGGCGAGCTTGGCCGCGGCGTCGCGATCAGATTCTGCCCGCCGCAGAGCCGCCAATTCATCGGCGACGCTGCTGTATTCGTGAAACCCGAACACTCCGCCGCCGATGGCCGCCGCAGAGGCAACAACCGCAACCCACCGCCATGGCTTCCTGGATCGCGTCTCGGGATCCGCTGTTACCTCAACCAATTCAGTGTCGTCGATGCTGTCGATTGTCATGCTCGATCCTTCACTCTTGGTGCCCCTCTGGCACATTCACCCGCACACGCAGTCCACCGGCGTCATTGAAGGTCGACTCCCAGAAATCCAGCCAGTGCCCGGCGTTGACCTTGAATCCCCGCAGCGGCGCGGTTGCCGGCTCCAGGACCGTGGCGAAGGTACTCAGCGGTCCGGACAACATGTCGACGTACTCACCGAGGTTGGCAACCAACGTCGGGATCGGAGCGCCCGGTGCAAAGGCTCCGTCGCCGGCGCGTGTGTACTCATCGGTGTCGCGGACCAGCTTGGTCAACGCCAACACCGCGCCCGGCAGTAGCGTGCCGGCCTCGCTAAGCATCGTGCCGGCGTGCAGCTCGTCTAGATCGGCAGTCAGCGTCGAGACGTTGCCGAAGAGGGTCGCGAGCAGTTGCCGGTTTTCCCACTCCGTCTTGGCGACCGAACCAGCCGCTGTGGCCAACGAGTCCAGGGTGTCGTCATTGCCGGCGAACGCCTGCGAGACTTCTGCGACGATGGTCCGGACGTAAGTCGGATTGAGCGCCGAGAGCAGCGCGTTGGCTCTGGCCAGCAGGTCGCTCACGGTGACGGCGCGAGCGACTCGGTCGGCGGGAATTATCGCACCGTCGCTGAAGTACGGCGGCGCAATGTGTTTCGGCCTGAAGTCGATGTATTGCTCGCCGACCAGGGAGAGGTTTTGCACGCTGATGACGCTGTCGGCGGGAACCGGATGAGCCCGGTCAAGGTCGATCGCCACCTTCAGTCCCGTCGCGGTGGTGCGGATTCCCGTCACCCGGCCGACCTGGATGCCACGCATCGTCACCTGCGATGTGGGCAACAGCCCGCCCGAGTCGTCCAACAGGAGCGTCAACCGGGTCGCCTTTTCGCTGGGATCCATGTTCAGGACACCGAGCGACAGATAGCCCGCACCAAGTACCGTCATGACCGCCAGGATCACCAAAGTGGTTGTGGCATTGACCTTCACGGGAGCATCCCCATCGTCCGCATCGCCGAGATCGCCTGGTCAGCCTTGGCTCCGGGATCAACCGAAACGCTGAATTTCGGTCCGCCATTGCCGAAGAACGGGATGAGTTTGTCGCGGATCAGCCCGACCAGCTTGTCGGCAATGACCGGCATCGTGGTGTCCGCAGTCGCCACGGATCCAACCAAAGGTGTGATGTAGGACAGCATCTGAATGAGGTCCGGCGCATTGGGCGCTAGCAGTTGCCCGCCGCTGCGGCCGAGGTCCTGGAAATCGACGACGAGCTCGATAATGTCGGGTAGCACGCCGGCCATCGCCTCAAGCTTGCCCGGGCCTTCGGTAATCAGCCGGTCGAACACCCCAGTGTTGGTGATCAGGCTTCGGCTGACATCCGCTGCACTGGACAGGATTTCGTCGATGGTGTCCTGGTTCGCTGCCAGGTCGTGCAGCACCGTCGCCAATTTCCGCCGGATCCGGTCCTGTTCGGCGGGGTCTTTCGGAAACGCCTTGTTGAAATTGATCACCGCGTCTTGCAGGGTGTTCAGCGACCCGCCGGCAACCAGATTCGACACTCCCCGCAAGATGTCCTCGACATTGTCGGCCGGTGCGGTGTTGCGCAACGGAATGGTGTCGCCGTCGTGCAGTGGCGTCGGTGCCGGGCTGTCCGGTGGCAGCAGCGCAATATAGATGTCGCCCAGGACAGTTGCCTGACGCAGCTCGGCTCGGGTGTCCCGCGGCAGCTTGACGCTCCCGGACACATCGACGTAGGCGACGGCGGTGCTGCCGATCAGCTGAACCCGGTCCAGGACACCCACCCGTACCCCGCCGAAGTCCACCTTGGCTCTGGCGGGCAGGTTCAGCACACTCGAAAATTCGATCTTGATGGTGTACTTGTCGCCCGGGACATAGGAACCGGGTACCGGCAACCGGGTCGGATCCAGCGAACAGGCCGCCGTTAGGCCAACCACCACGGCACCGAGCAGCGCCGCGATCGATCGTCGGGTCATGGCAGGGCCGCCCCGAGGATGAGATCGGTCAGGCCCAGCGTGACCGGATCGGAAGCTGTGCCGGGTGCGCACGCCTGCTGAGACCCGGGGGTGTTGTGTTCCCGCAGAACGCTACAGAGGGCGCTAGCCTGCGACGGTGAAATCGCCACTTGCGGGGGGAGATACGTGACGTTGTGGGTTCCCCACGCCGGCTCGTATTTCGAGGCGAGCCAGTTTGTCACCGGCGGCAAGGCATTGATGGCACCGATGATCTGCGGGGTGAAGGCGTTGAGGACATCCCTGATCCAGGGGATCAGCTTGTCGGTGATGTTGTGATACACCCGCGGCGCAAACCGATTCAGCGCCTCGACGAGGATCGGCAGCGAATGTGCGAGGTGGTGCAGCGCCGACCCGAACCCATCGGCCAGACCCTCGATCATTCTGAGGCTGTCCGGCAGCGTTTGCAGCACGGTGGCGACGGTGTCCCAGTTCTGCAGCAGTGTTGAGGTGAGGATTTCGCCGTTCTCGATGAGCTGCCGATAGTCGGCGTCGGCCTGGTGGGGGTCGCCGATGATGGCGACCAGGTCCCGCAGTGCCTGATTGAGCTGTGGTCCGGTGCCCTCCAGCGAGCGACTTGCCGCTTGGAGGCTGTCGTTAATGGCTTGGGCGCCTGGCGAATGCGACGGGTCCGCTTCGGATCCCAGGATTGCATTGGCGAGCTTGTCGACGGCAGCGAAGGTCTCGCTGACACCGATCGGAGTCTTGGTGGATGCGAGTCTGATGCACTGCGAGCCGGTGAACTTGGGGCCACTGGCGTAGGGCTTCGTGAGTTCGACATGCCGGTCGGTCACGATCGACTGCGAATAGGTGACCGCCCTGACGTCGGCCGGCAGCTCGAGATCCTTGGACACGGTGAAGTCGACCTGGACGTGATCGGGCTGGTTGGTGACCGCGGTTACCGATCCGACCTCGATGCCTAGCAGCTGCACCTTGTTGCCCGGGTAAAGCCCCACCGCGTCGGCGAATTCCGCGCACAGTGCCCGGGTGTTGTTGAACTTGGGCAGCACCACCTTGCCGCCGATCACACCAGCGGTCGCAACGCCCGCGGCTACGGCGACGACAATCATGATGCGCTTCTTCGTCATATCAGCAGTGCCTCATGATGTTTGGCAGACAGAGATTCTGACCGGCCACCGATCGGTGGCTCTCGTCGAGTACGACACCGTTTCCGCTGAGCATCGGGCCCACGATGCTGAGGATCTGTCCGAGGCCCTCAGCGGCCCGGCCGATGCGATCGGGATGGGTAAACAGGGTGTCGACCATGTCGTCGATACCGTTGAGTGAGGGTGCGACCTCTCGGTTGTTGAACGTCATGATGCGGTCTACGATGCGGGTCAGTTCGCTTAACAGGGTGAAGAACTCGACGATGTCGACGGACTTTGCGGTGTAGCGTTGCCCGACCCGCGCGAACTGTTCGATCAACTCCACAAGCTGCTTGCGACCCGCGGCCAGCGCACCGGTGGAATTGTTGACGAAGTCCAGCCCGCGATGCAGGTCGTCGGTCATCCTGCTCAACAGCCTGGTCAATTCCGTAGCGGACTGCACGATATCCCGCACCGCATTGGGATATTTGTTAGCGGCATTGGCGACCTCGGTAAAGGTGTCGTGGATGACCTGGCCGTTGACCTCTTTGAGAAACGGCGTGATCTCCTGGATCATGTCGCTGCCCTCGAACGGCGATTTCACGCGCTGCGGCGGAATCACACCGTGGCCCAACGGTATTCCGCCCTGCGGATCGAGCGCCACATAATGACCACCCAGTGGGGTCAGCAGCTTGATCTCAAGGGTGGAAAGCGCACCGACGACCACCGACCGCTTGACATCGAACTTTATTTCGACGACGGTCCGGTTCAGCCGGACGCTGGTGACCTTCCCGACCGGGACGCCGGCGATGCGCACTTCGTCGCCGGAGCGCACACCGCCGGAGGCGGCGGCGTTTGCGGTGTAGCTGGCCTGTCCGGTCGGGTTGAGGTAGGCCAGCCCGGTCGTCGCCAGCACAGCGAAGACGACGATGATTCCGACGACCCCGAGCCGACGGCTGCGTGTCGCCGCGGCGCGCTCATCGAGCACCCGATGGTATCTGCCCAAGACCATTACTCGCACACCACCAAATCCTGTTGTGCGAACGAAACTTCGCCGATTCCCGGGAGACGGACTTGACCACGGGAGCAGGTGAAGGCCGCGGTCTCCTGCTGATCGTCGATGAGCGAGTCGCGCAGCCCCTGAATCAGCGACGGCACCAGGGACAGGCCGGCGATGATGGTTGGCGTCTGCGGAAACATCCGGCTCGTCAGGTCATAGAGCGGCACGGTCGATCCGTCAAAGGTGCGTTCGGCGTGTTGCAGGATGTGCACCAGGCTTCGTAGCAAAGGCAGTTCGATGTCGATCGAGGCGCGAAACTCGTCGGCCTTGGACGTAAACTTGGTCAGCAGCTGGTTCAACGTGGCGATGAGATGGAACAGCTGCCGCGATTTGCCGCCCAGGTCGCGTGAAATCTCGCCGAGATTGCGGATCAGCACGGTGATGGCGGCCTGACGGTTGACGGCGAACTTGGAGATGGCGTCCAGATCGTGCAACACCGGGCCGAGCCCGGTGTCGTCGCCTTGAATCAGCCGCAATAGGTTCTCGCCGAACTGGTTAAGCTGGGCCGGGTCGAGCGTGGCGAATACCGGACGGAACCCATTGAACAGCTTGGTGATATCGAATGACGGGACCGTCTGCCCGATCGGGATGGTGGCCCCCGCGGCCAGCCGTTCGCCCGTCGCAGCCGGTTGCACCAGTTCCACGTAGCGCTGACCCAGCAGGTTCTGAAAGCGCACGGCGGCAACGGTATTCCGGTACAAAGGGTGCTCGTTGAGTGCACTGAAGGCGACCTTGGCAGTGCGGCCGTCGAGACGAATGGCCTCGACCTTGCCCACTTGCACACCGGAAATGCGGACGTCGTTGCCGATGTCAAGACCCGAAACATCGGTGAAGGTTGCCGTGTAATGCGTGACCGGGCCGTTGACCGGGCTACGCAGGGCGGTGACCACGATGATCGCGCAGACCGTGGCGATCGCCGTGAAAGCGGTCAGCCACAACACCGATCCCGACACCTTCCTCACCGGCCACCCCCGGGAGCTTGAAGGATGACCTCGGTGCGCATCCGGACCTCGCCGTCGATAACCGGAAAGGCGGCGCTGGTGCGATCGAGGAGGCCGGAAAGCCGGTCATAGGCCGGTGCCAGACTACCCACGGCGTACATGGCCGGGATCTCGATGTTCATGATCGCGTCGACCAGCTGGATGAGCCACGCGTTGTTGCGCACCGAAATCTGCCCGGCATCCCGCAACAGCCGACCGGTTTGGCGCATAACCAGATTCGTACGATCGACTCCGCCCGGTGCCACCAGCGGATCCAGTGCGTCGAGCAGATCGGGCGCCAACCCAAGCGCCGGTATGGCGGCGCTCAGGCCGTTCAAGAACGACGCTAGGACCGAAAGCGATTGGGAGACAGGCATGGTCTGGGAGTCGGCGAGGATCTTCGCGAGATCTAGCCCTGCCTTGGCCGCCGGCTCGACGATGTCGGCGTGGCGGCGCAGCACCTCGATGACGTGGTCGAATTCGGGTGTGTCCAGGATCCGGCTGATGCGTTGGCCCTGTCGCAGCAAGCCGGTAACCGACGCCGCCTCGGCGTCAGTGTGCAAAACCAGGGTCTGGTTCGCGGGCAACCGGGGGCCCCTGCCCTCGCTGACGAGTTCAACGGCCGCCGTGCCAAAGACATTCGACGACGTGAACCTGGCTATGGTGTCGGTAGTCAGCACCTTCGCTTGGCCCGGGTCGAGCAGCACCGTCATCGTCTGCCGGTGGTAGCCCGTCGATTCCAGCGTCTTGACCGAGCCGATGGCCAGCCCGTGGAACTTCACCTCCGCGCCGGGGGCCAAGCCTTCGCCGATCGTGTTGGCTACCACGGTCAGCTTGAACGTGTCGTCGTACTTGCCGGTGGCCGCCTGATACAAGGTGACGCCCATGATTGCCAGCACCACGGCCGCAATCAGGCCCCGGATTCTTAGCGCCGTTGAACTGGATGACCGCATGACCTACCCCGACAGCCGCAAGCCGGGGTTGTTGCCCCAAAACAGCAGTGTCAGCACCATGTCGGCGATGACGACGGTGATCAGGCTGGCGCGGATCGCTCGACCCGAGGCATGTCCGACGCCCTCGGGACCACCGCCGGCGTAGTAGCCCTCGTAACCGTGGATGGCGACGATGAGGGTCACGAAAATGATCGCCTTGATCACCGAGAACCCCACGTCCGACGGCTGGATGAACGAGTCGAAGTAGTGGTAATAGGTGCCCGAGGCTTGATGGAGGTTGACCACCAGCGCGCAGGACAGATAGCTCAACGCCAGGGCCAACAGATACAGCGGAATGATGGTGATCATCCCGGCGACGACGCGGGGGGTCACTACATATGGGATGGACGGGATCCCTTGGGCTTCAAGCGCATCGATTTCCTCTGCGATGCGCATTGCGCCGATCTCGGCGGTCATTCGGGTACCGGCTTGGGCTCCGAAGCCGATTGCCGCGATCATCGGGGCCATCTCCCGGGTGTTCGCATAGGCGGAGATAAACCCGGTCAATGGCCCCATCCCGACCATGTCCAAGACGGCGTACCCCTCGACCCCGACCGAACCCCCTATCGCGGCGCCCATGAACGCCAGCACGCCAATGGTGCCGCCACCTACGACCAGCGAACCGTTGCCCCAAATCATGTCGACCAAGATCGCTCCCGTCTGGCGCCGGTAGCGCGCGACGGTCCGCGGAATCGCGCCCAGCACCAAAGCCAGGAAGGTCGCCTGATGCCCGAGGCGCTCGAATAGCAAGCCGCCCCGGTCGCCGACCCGCAGAGTCGTCGCCAATCCGGGCGGCAGATGCCGCGAAGGTGTTGCCATCAGCCCACCTTCGTTGGCATGAACAGGGTGACAAATTCGGTGATCACCAGGTTGAGCACAAACACCGTGACCACCCCGAGGACGACGGCCGCGTTCACCCCGTCGGCCACGCCTCGCGGCCCGCCCTTGGTCTCCAGACCCCGTTGGCAGGCGATCAGTGTCACGATCACCCCGAAGAGCCACGTCTTCAGCAGCGCCACAACAACATCCGCGATCGTGGCGAAGGACCCGAACGACGCGATGTAGCTACCGGGGGTGCCGGACTGAAACCCCACATTGATCACGTAGCCCGCGGAGAGCCCCATGAAGACGATGAAGATGCACAACGCCGGCGACACCAAGACGATCGCCGCCAGCCGGGGCGTGACGAGTCGTTGCACCGGGTCGATACCCATGACGCGCAGCGCGTCGACCTCGTCGCGGATGCTGCGAGCGCCCAGGTCGGTGGTTATCGCCGCGCCGGCGGCGCCGCCCAGTAGTAATGCGGCGACGATTGGCGCGGCCTGACGGATGACGCCAAGGCCGCCGGCCGCACCGGAGATCGATGTCGCTCCCACCTGCTGGATGACGCTGCCCACCTGGACGGCGACGATCACCCCGAACGGGATGGATATCAGTAACGCCGGAATCGCCGTGACGCCGACGATGAACGAAGCCTGGTTGACGGTGTCCCGCCACGGGTGGCGCAGCCGGACTATGTCGGTGAACAGGTAGATAACGGACTGTGCGGCCAACTCGAAGAACCGGCCCAGCGTCTGCAACGATCCGTCGGCCTGTCGCACGACGTAGCGCCGCGATCTGGTGACCATGGCCACCAGCGGCCGGCCAATCGGTGACCTTTTGGGCCCGTCGTCTGCCGCCGACGCAGCCCAAGAATCTGGCTTTGTAAACAAAAGCGACATGGCGGTTCCCTTGATCACTTCGGTCCTTCACGCGTGATTTACGGATGGTATTGAGTTCGCAAAGAACCGCACCACACGTTATAGAACAGAGACTGGTTCGTTATCTACCCGTTATAGTTGTGGAACGTCAACATATTTGACAACTTAGCAGGTCAGCCGTGCGAATAGATCCTTGTAATGTAAAGGATCTTGACAATCGTCCGTAGCATCTTATTTCTCGACCAATTCGGCCCGAACAACCGACGCCGGGGTCTACGCTGCCGTACTTATTCATGAAACGGAGGTTGCAATCATGACGGAAATAGCCGCGGCTCTGGCGACATCAACGAGTGCGCTACGCAGCGAGTACGACGTCTTGATCCTCGGCTCGGGCTACGGCGGCGCCATCACCGCCGCACGACTCGGGGTCGCGAATGCCGCTGCCGGCGGCAAACTCAACATCGCCGTTTTAGAACGCGGCGCCGAGCATCCGACCGGCACCTTCCCGGAGAGTGAGACGGCCGCCGCGGCCGAACTTCGTTCACCCTTGAATCCCTTGGGGCTCATCGAGATTGAGCGATTCAAGACCATCGACGTGATCCACGCGAACGGCCTCGGGGGCACCTCGCTGATCAACTTCAATGTGGCGATCGTTCCCGATCGGGAAGTGTTCTCGTCGTGGCCGCGGGAGTTCCGCGAGCTCGTCGAGCAACAAACCGATGGTGTGGGCGGGCTGGCGGAATACTATGCGCGGGCGCGCCACATGCTCGGCGCGGTGCCTTACGCGGAGCATGTCCCGCTGCGCCGAGTGGAGGCATTCAGGCAGATCGCCAAAAACGCCGGCGCCCAGATGCAGGTCCTCGACATCACGGTCAGCACCGAGGATCGGGTGACCAAGTACGGCGTGCAGCGGCGCCGCTGCCCCAACCACGGCGGCGACGGTACCGGCGACAACACGGGTTCGAAGAACACCTTGATGACCAACTACCTACCGATGGCGGCGCACTTCGGCGTTCAGTTGTTCGCGGGCATCGAAGCTCAACGCATCGAACCGACAACCGACGGCGGCTGGCGGGTGATCACCCGTCGCACCGGCGCAGAAAAGGAGGTCGACGAGGTCCGCGAGATCGTCGTCACCGCCCGTCGCGTCGTGGTCTCCGCAGGCACCCTCGGCAGCAACGGAATCCTGCTGCGTTCGCGTCGGGCGGGACTGCCGCTGTCGACGCGGCTGGGCAAGAACTTCAGCGGCAACGGCGACAATTTCGGCATCGCTTACAACACCGACATGCAGACCGACACCCAAGCCTGGGCGACCACCGACGGGCCGCCCCGATCGGACCTTGGGTGCGGGCCCAGCATTACCGCCGTAATGCGTTTCGGCGCGGACCAATCCGACTTGCGCAAACGGTTCACCGTGCAGGACTTGTCGCTGCCCCGCGCGCTCATCGACGGCTTCCGCTTCGGGTTGATGGGGCTTGCCGCCACCAGCTATCGCGACTTCCGACGGGCCAAACTCGACCGGTGGCGTCGCGACATCATGTTCAACACCGACGGAGCGATGAACCACTCACTCGGATTCTTGATCATGTTGCACGACAACTCCGATGGCGAACTGGTGCTGCGCAAGAACGGGACGGTCAAGATCGACTGGCCGGGGGCGCCGACCGAGCGGATCTACCACGACGTCGACGCCGTCATGAAGCCGGCGGTCGAGGCCATCGGCGGGACCTACATGAAGAACCCGCGATGGGACAAGCGCCTCCTCGGCAAGCACCTGATCACCGCGCACCCGATGGGCGGCTGCGCCACCGCGGACAACGTCGACGCCGGCGTCGTCGACCACGCCGGACGAGTGTTCCGGCCCGACGGCGGCACGTACGACGGGCTTTATGTCTGCGACGCATCGGTGATCCCGCGCGCGATCGGGGTCAACCCATTCCTGACCATTTCGATGTTCGCCGAACGCACCGCCGAACTGCTGCGCGCCGAGCTTGGCCTGCCCGGCTACGATCCCGGCGTCGAGGCCGACGACCGGGTCTGAGCGGCTAGGTGCGCAGGGCGAAGAAACCGATCATCGCGTAGCGGTTGCGGGGGAGCCGGAAGAGAATCTTTCCCAGATACGTACCCGGCACGACCTCGACCAGCTCATCGCGGATGCTCCTGATGATCAGACGTGGGTTGTCGCCGACCTCGGCGTAGTCGATGACCATCACCTGCACGTCGGGATCGCGCTTGCCGGCGTCGCTATAGGTTTTGAAATCGAAGGCGAGTTTGCCGTCGGCGGCATCCTTCATCTTGTACAACGGCCACAACAGCTTTGACGGGAGCTCAGCCGTGGAGATCATGCGATTGTCGCCGGTGCGCTTCGCCGCGTCGAACCGCTTGCCCTGCCACGGCATCCACAGGCTGGTGACCAGGCGAACGGCCGCGTCCAGGACAGGGTTGATCGTCGTCATCACGAGGATACCGTTGGTCGGTCCGTCGAGGCTTGTCGGCGGCGTGCCGAGTCTGAAGATCGCGTTGAGTTGCGCGTCCGCCGCGGTGCGGTTCGACTTCGCCTGCTCCTTGAGGTCGACTATCCATTGCCAGGCTTCGTCCGCGGCATCGCGGTTTCGGAGATCGGAGACGCGAGATTCAGCGGTTTGGAGTGACATTTTCTTACCCTTATCTGTGGTCAGGAACTCCCAGATGTTAGCGCCGCAATACGTGCATCGGAATAGCTTTTTCTAAAAATGTTTGCGCAGCTCACAATGTCAAAATATTTGACAAATTGATTAACGACCGACCGCGCGCATAATTGCCCAGCAGACGCAAAAGCACCCGAAACACCTGCGAAATGGGGGCTTTTGCGTCTGCTCGCCGGACTAAAGCCAGGTGTCCTTGGTGGTGGTGGTGAGAAATGCTTCGAGGTCGTCGCGCCATTGAGCCGGCGTGGTCTTATCCGGCTCGATGCCGGTGTAGTCGCCGCGATAGAACAGCAGCGGCCGGGGCTTGATCTTGGGCGCCTCCGACAGCGATTCGACCGCGCCGAACACCACGAAATGGTCGCCACCGTCGTGGACCGACGCCACCGTGCAGTCGATGTACGCCAGCGACCCGTCGATGATCGGCGAACCGAGTTGTGAAGGGCGCCAATCGATACCGGCGAACTTATCGGGTTCCTTCGACCCGAATCGCGCCGAGACGTGCTTCTGCTTCTCGGTCAACACGTTGACGCAGAACCGACCGCTGGCCTCGATGGCTTTCCAGGACCGCGACACCTTGGTAGGGCAGAACAGCACCAGTGGCGGGTCCAGCGACAGCGCCGCGAACGACTGACACGCAAAGCCGATCGGCTCGTCGTCGTGCACCGTGGTGATTATGGTGATCCCGGTGCAGAATTGGCCCAGCACGTTGCGAAACGTCCGCGGGTCAATCGACGCCGTCATGGTCAGCCGCGCATGCCGACGGTGAAGTCGTGGCCCCACAGACTGACGGCCGTACTTTCCCGAGCGATCCAGTCGCGGTCGTCGACCTGTCTTCCCTCGCAACCGAATTCGACGTCGAATCCGCCCGGTGTCTTCATGTAGAACGACAGCATCAGGTCGTTGACGTGGCGGCCCAGGGTAGCCGACATGGGCACTTTGCGGCGCAGCGCACGGTCCAGGCACAGGCCCACGTCGTCGGCGTTTTCAACCTCCACCATCAGGTGCACGATGCCGCTCGGCGTCGGCAACGGCAGGAAGGCCAAGGAGTGGTGGCGCGGGTTGCAGCCGAAGAAGCGCAGCCACGCCGGCGCCCCGTCGGGGGGTCGTCCCACCATCTGCGGCGGCATCCGCATCGAGTCACGCAGCTTGAAGCCCAACACATCTCGATAGAAATGCAACGCCTCGGCGTCGTCGCGGGTGGTCAGCACCACATGACCCAAGCCCTGCTCACCGGTGACGAACTTATGCCCGTACGGGCTGACAACCCGGCGGTGTTCCAGGGCGGCGCCGTGGAAGACTGCCAGCGGATTGCCCGACGGGTCAGCGAACAGGATCATCTCGTCGACTCGCCGTTCCGCCAATTCCGCGGCGGTGGCTTCCTTGTACGGCGTGCCCTCCACGTCGAGTCGATTGCGGATCTCTTGCAGGCCTTCGGCATTCGCACATTCCCAACCGGCCTCTGCCAGCCGGTCATGCTCACCGGGCACGATCACCAACCGGGCCGGAAAGTCGTCCATCCGCAAATACAGCGCACCCTCCGTGGCGCCTTTGGCCTCGACCATCCCGAGCACTTTCAGGCCAAACTCACGCCACGCGGCCATATCGGTGGCTTCGATGCGCAGATAACCCAGTGACCGGATGCTCATCTCGCACCTCCCAGGAAATCAATGGTCAACTTGTTGAATTCGTCGAACTTCTCGACCTGCGCCCAATGTCCACACTGCCCGAACACGTGCAGTTGCGCACGCGGGATGGTCTTCAGCGCGACCAACGCGCCATCGAGCGGGTTGACCCGATCCTCACGACCCCAGATCAACAACACCGGCTGACGCAGCTTGTACACCTCACGCCACATCATGCCGGCTTCGAAATCTGCTCCGGCGAAAGACTTTCCCATCGCCCGAGTCGCGGTGAGCGATTCCGGGGTGCTGGCCAACTCGAAACGCTGGTCAACCAACTCACGCGTGATCAGTTTCTGGTCGCAGACCATGACGCGCAGGAACGCCTCGAGATTTTCCCGGGTGGGCTCGATGGAGAACTTGCCCAGCCTCTTGACGCCCTCGGTTGGATCGGGCGCAAACAGGTTGATGCTCAGGCCACCCGGACCCATCAACACCAATCGCCCGGCCAGGTCCGGGTAGTCCAGCGCGAACCGCACCGCGGTGCCGCCACCTAACGAGTTGCCCACCAACGGAACCCGTCCCAGGCCGAGCTGTTCGAAGAGCCCCTTGAGCGCCCTGGCGGCATAGCGGTTGAACTGCCCGTGCTCGGCACGTTTGTCGGAGTGGCCGTACCCGGGCTGATCGACGGCCAGCACATGGAAGTGCTGAGCCAGCACCGCAATGTTGCGCGAGAAGTTCGTCCAGCTCGACGCGCCGGGCCCACCTCCGTGCAGCAGTATCACCGCCTGATCGTTACCGATACCGGCTTCGTGGTAGTGCAGCTTAAGCGGTCCATCCACGTCCACTTCCGCATAGCGCGAGGTGGATTCGAACGTCAGCTCTTCGGTAGCGGTCACTGCACTCAGACCATGGTGTCGCCGGGCGGCAACCCGAACTCGTTGTTCCCGAAGATCACATACGCCCGCTCGGGGTCATTGGCGGCGTGCACCCGACCGGCGTGCGCGTCACGCCAGAACCTTTGGATCGGAGCGTCATTCGACAGGGCCGTGGCACCAGAGGCTTCGAACAGCCGGTCGATGGAGGCGATCGAGCGCCCGGTCGCACGCACCTGATCACGACGTGCCCGGGCGCGCAGTTCGAACGGAATCTCCCTGCCGGCGGCCAACAATGCGTACTCGTCGCCGACGTTGCCCATCAGCTGGCGCCAGGCCGCGTCGATGTCGCTGGCCGCCTCGGCGATGCGGACCTTGGCGAACGGGTCGTCTTTGGCCTTCTCGCCGGCGAACGCGGCGCGCACCCGCTTGCCCTGATGCTCCACGTGCGCGGCGTAGGCGCCGTAGGCCATGCCGACGATCGGCGCCGAGATGGTAGTGGGATGCATTGTGCCCCACGGCATTTTGTAGACCGGAGCGGTGTTGTTCTGCAGGCCGCCCGCGGTGTGGTCGTTCATCTCCTTGTAGGACAGGAACCGGTGCCGGGGCACGAAGACATCCTTGACGACCAGGGTGTTGCTGCCGGTGCCTTTCAAACCGACCACAAACCAGGTGTCGTCGATTTCATATTCGGTGCGGGGGATCAGGAAGCTGCCGAAGTCGACCGGCCGGCCATCCTTGATGACGGGGCCGCCGACGAAAGTCCAGGTGGCGTGATCACAGCCGGACGACCAGTTCCACGACCCGTTGACCAGATAGCCGCCGTCGACAACAACTCCCGCACCCATTGGGGCATACGACGACGAGATCCGCGTCTTCGGATCCTCGCCCCAAACCTCTTCCTGGGCCCGTTGGTCGAACAGCGCCAGATGCCAGTTGTGCACGCCGACGATCGAGCTCACCCATCCGGTGGAACCGCACGCGCTCGCCAGCCTGCGCGTCGCTTCGTAGAACAGCGTCGGATCGCACTGCAAGCCGCCCCACTGCTCGGGCTGCAACAAGGTGAAGAAGCCGACGTCGTCGAGCGCCTTGACGGTTTCATCCGGAATCCGGCGTAGGTCTTCCGTCGCCTGAGCGCGATCCCGAATCTCCGGAAGCAGATCATCGATGGCAGCGAGGACAGACTGCGCATCACGCTGTTGAATGGACGTCACTGAGATTTGCCTCCTGGGCCAGAACTTACGCAGCGGACTTACACAGAAGACTAGAACACGTTCCGATTCGTGTCGAGCAGGGTATTCCTGCGGCTGGTAGCGACACCAATTGCATTTTCTGTAACATGTTCTAGTTACGAGAAAGAGAGGGCAGTTCTTGACAGCGGATATCCCCGGGGGCGTTTCCGACGAGCCTCTCGGCGACCACGTCCTGGAACTGCAGATCGCCGAGGTAGTCGCCGAAACCGATGACGCGCGATCGCTGGTGTTCGCGGTACCGGAGGGGCCAGACGATCCAGAGATCCCGCCGGAGCGGCTGCGCTACGCGCCCGGCCAATTCCTGACGCTGCGTGTTCCCAGCGACCGCACCGGCTCAGTGGCGCGCTGCTACTCGTTGTGCAGCTCCCCGTTCACCGACGACGCGCTCACGGTCACGGTCAAACGAACCGTCGACGGATATGCGTCGAACTGGCTATGCGACAACGCGCACAAGGGGATGCGCGTCCACGCCCTGGCGCCGTCGGGCAACTTCGTACCAAAGACCCTCGACGACGACTTTCTCTTGCTGGCCGCGGGTAGCGGGATCACCCCGATCATGTCGATCTGCAAGTCGGCACTCTCCGAAGGCAGCGGGCAGGTGACGCTGCTTTACGCCAACCGCGACGACCGCTCGGTGATCTTCCGCGACGCACTGCGCGAACTGGCCGACAAATATCCGGACCGGCTCACGGTGGTGCACTGGCTGGAGTCGCTGCAGGGCTTGCCGAGCGCGACCGCGCTGGCGCAACTGGCCGCCCCATACACCGACCGGTCGGCATTCATCTGCGGGCCCGGTCCGTTCATGGAGGCGGCGCGGGTTGCCCTGGAAACGCTGAGAGTTCCCGCCCAGCAAGTGCACATCGAGGTGTTCAAGTCGCTGGACTCGGATCCGTTCGCCGCCGTCAAGATCGAGGACACTGGCGACGAAGCGCCCGCCACCGCGGTGGTGCAGCTCGACGGTGAAACCCACACCGTGTCCTGGCCGCGCAACGCCAAGCTGCTCGACGTACTACTGGCCAAAGGTCTGGATGCGCCGTTCTCCTGCCGGGAAGGCCACTGCGGTGCGTGTGCCTGCACGCTGCGCAGCGGCAAAGTGACCATGGAAGTCAACGACGTGCTGGAGCAACAGGACCTCGACGACGGGCTAATTTTGGCCTGTCAATCTCACCCGGAATCTGATTCGGTAGAAGTAACTTACGACGAGTAGCCACAAGTAAGGTGGAGCGCGATGAAGCGGCTGATACCCGGTCCCGCGATCGTCGGATTGATCCTGATGTTCTTGTCCGCCCCGGCCGCCACCGCCGCGAGCAACAGCGCCACAACCCTTTTCCCGGTCGACGAGGTCACCCAGTTGGAGACGCACAGCTTCGTCGATTGCCACCCGAACGGCAGCTGCGACTTCGTCGCGGGGGCGAATCTGCGCACACCCGACGGCCCGGCGGGGTTTCCGCCCGGTCTGTGGGCGCGCCAAACCACCGAGATCCGGCCAACCAACAGGCTGACCTACCTGGACGCCCACGCCACCAGCCAGTTCGAGCGGGTCATGAAATCGGGCGGCTCCGACGTGATCACTACCGTCTACTTCGGCGAAGGCCCACCAGACAAGTATCAGACGACCGGCGTCATCGACTCGACCAGTTGGTCGACCGGACAACCGATGACCAACGTGGGCGTCATCGTGTGCACCCACATGCAGGTGGTCTACCCGGGTGTCAACCTCACCACGCCCAGTACCTGCGCGCAGGCGACTTTCTCCTGACCTGGTGAAATGCGCCCACGTTCCAGGACAATTGCGCCTACGCTGCCTTCGATGGTCGTCTCGCGGACAGGAGCACGGTGATGTCGTTCGTAATCGCGGAACCGGAGGCAGTCGCGGCGGGGGCCGCAGAGTTGGCGCGCATCAGGACTTCGATCAGTGCCGCCGCCGCGGCGGCGGCGGGGCCGACGACCGCCGCGGCGGCGGCGGGGTTTGACGAGGTGTCGACGGCCGCCGCAAGTGTGTTCAACACGTACGGGGCGATGTATCAGGACCTCAGCGCGCAGGCGGCGGCGTTTCACGACCAGTTCGTGCACACCCTGTCCGCCGGCGCGACTTCGTATCAGAGCGCCGAAGCCACCGCCCAGGCTCAGCTGCTCAACGCGATCAACGCGCCCGCCCTAGCGCTTTGGGACCGACCGCTTATCGGCAACGGCGCTAACGGCGGGCCTGGCCAAAACGGCGGCGACGGCGGGCTGCTGTGGGGCAACGGCGGCAGCGGCGGCAACGGCGATGCTACCCACCCGGGCGGCGGCAACGGCGGCAATGCCGGACTGATCGGTGACGGCGGCAGAGGAGGGAACGGTTACAGCCCGACCGCCGGGTCGGGCCAAAACGGCGGCGCTGGTGGTGCCGGCGGCAACGGCGGCTGGTTGTTCGGCAGTGGCGGGGCCGCCGGTAACGGTGGTGCCGGCAGCATGGGCGCCGGGGCCGGCGGCCTCGGCGGCAGCGGCGGCCACGGCGGCAATGCCGGCCTGTGGGGCAACGGCGGGGCCGGTGGCCATGGCTCCGCCGGCGGCGAGGGCGCTAATGCCCCCAACGGCAGTGGCGGCAACGGCGGCGCTGGTGGAGCCGGCGGCAACGGCGGTTTGCTGTCCGGTGACGGGGGCGTCGGCGGCGACGGAGGCAGTGGCGGCACCGGAGGATCCACCGGCACTTCCGCCGCACCCGGCGGCAACGGCGGAACCGGCGGATCCGGCGGCGACGGCGGCTGGCTGTTCGGCACCGGCGGCGACGCCGGCGACGGCGGATCCGGCGGGACTGGCGGCAGTGACTTCCTCGGCGGTGGCGTCGTCGCGGGCGCCGACGGCGGCGCCGGCGGCGCCGGCGGCCGCGCCGGCAACGCCGGGCTGTGGGGCAGCGGCGGGACAGGCGGCAACGGCGGCAAGGGCGGAACCGGCGGCGGTGCCAGCGGGAGTATTGGCGACCCCGGCACCGCTGGCGGCGCCGGCGGAACGGGCGGCACCGCCGGGGGTGGCGGAAACGGCGGCTGGTTCTACGGCAATGGCGGTGCCGGCGGTAATGGCGGCGGCGGCGGCGCCGGCGCCCAAGGTGCCGATACCAACAGCGTAGGCGGCCCCGGCGGCGCCGGGGGCCTCGCCGGCAGCGGCGGCAACGGTGGCGCCGCCGGCCTTATCGGTACTGGTGGTACCGGCGGGGCCGGCGGCGGCGGCGGTGCCGGCGGGCAAGGCGGCTTTGGCCCCAACTCGCCCAGTTTCGGCGGCTTTGGCGGCGACGGCGCTGCCGGCGGCCACGGAGGTCACGGTGGCTGGCTGTACGGCGCCGCGGGTGGCGGGGGTAGCGGCGGCAACGGCGGCGCAGGCGGGGCGAGCGGCGGCGGCGGCCCCTCCAATGTCAGCGGCGGCGCCGGCGGTGACGGCGGCGCCGGCGGCAACGCCGGGTTGATCGGTGGCGGCGGAAACGGCGGAAACGGCGGCACCGGCGGAACCGGCGGCTTCACCGGTGTCGGCGGCGTCGGCGGCTCCGGGGGTACCGGCGGGCGGCTATCCGGCACGCCCGGGTCGACCGGCACGAACGGGTGAACGGCGTTTCGCCGGCAACGGGCTACCGTGGCAGGCCAAGCAGCCGCTCTGCGGCCACCGTGAGCAGGATCTGCTCGGTACCGCCGGCGATGGTGAGGCACCGTGTATTCAGGAAGTCGTGCACTGCAACGTTTTCCACCAGCCCGCCGCCCTCGGACACGTCCATCATGAACTCGGCCAGCGCCTGTCGATAGCGAACTCCGATCAGTTTGCGCACGCTGGACTGCGAACCCGGATCCTGGCCGCCCACAGCCAACAGGGCGATCCGCTGGTCCAGCAGCGAACCGGTCGCAGCCAGCAGGATCAGCCGTCCCAGCCGATCCTGCTGCGCTACATCGAGATCCAGCTCCGCCAGCACCTTGATCAGCTCTTCCATCGGGTTGCCCAGCGCGGTCCCGGTGGCCATCGCGACGCGCTCGTTGGCCAGCGTGGTGCGGGCCAGCCGCCAGCCGTCGTTCACGGTGCCGACGACCATCTCGTCGGGAACGAACACGTTGTCCAGGAAGACTTCGTTGAACAGCGCGTCGCCGGTGATCTCACGCAGCGGGCGAATCTCGATGCCGGGTGCGGTCATGTCCACCAAAAAGTAGGTGATGCCTTGATGTTTCGGCGCGTCCGGATCGGTGCGCGCCAGGCACACGCCCCACCGCGCCGTGTGCGCCGCCGAGGTCCACACCTTCTGCCCGGTGAGCAGCCAACCGCCGCCCGGATCTTTTGAGCGCACTGCTTTTGTGCGCAACGAAGCCAGATCTGAACCGGCGCCCGGCTCGGAAAACAGTTGGCACCAAAGGAATTCACCGCGCAGAGTAGCGGGCACAAAACGCTCTATCTGTTCCGGCGTACCGTGCTCGAGGATGGTCGGCGCAGCCCACCAGCCGATTACCAGGTCCGGCCGCACCACGCCGGCGCCCGCCATCTCCTGGTCGATCAGCAGCTGCTCTGCCGGTGCCGCGCCGCGGCCGTACGGCGCCGGCCAGTGCGGAGCCAGCAGCCCGGTCTCGGCCAAGGCCACCTGACGTTTCTCCTCGGACAGCGCGGCGACTTCCGCCACCGCTGCGGCGATCTCGGGTCGGAGGCCCTCGACCTCAGCCAGGTCCAGACTCAGGCGCCGACGGACACCGGCCTGGGTCAGCGCGGTGACGCGGCGCAGCCAGCGCTCGGCGCCGCCCAAGAAGCGACCAATGCTGTGAGCGCGGCGCAGATACAAGTGCGCGTCGTGCTCCCAGGTGCAGCCGATGCCGCCAAGCACCTGGATGCAGTCTTTGACGTTGGCCTTCGCCGCGGCGATGCCGATGCTGGCAGCGATCGCCGCCGCAATGGAGAACTGGGGGTCGTCGGAATCCCCGGCAGCACGGGCGGCATCGGCCGCGGCCACCTCGACTTGTTCGGCGCGACAAAGCATCTCCGCGCACAGGTGCTTGATCGCCTGGAAGCTGCCGATCGGCTTGCCGAACTGTTCCCGCACTTTGGCGTAGGCCACCGCGGTGTCCAGCGCCCATCGGGTCACGCCGGTCGCCTCGGCCGCTAGCAGCGTCGCGGTCAGGTCCTCGACCCGCCGCCCCGATACCAGGGTGGCCGGCGCGTCCGTCAGCACCACCCGGGCCAGCGGCCGGGAAAAGTCGGTGGCGCGCAAGGGCTCCACCAGCACGCCGTCGCTACCAGTGTCGACCAGCAGCCAATCGCCGCCGGCCGGTAGCAGCAAGACGCCACCGGGTGCCCCACCCAGCACCCAATCGACGGTGCCGGACACCGTTTGATCTTCGAGTTGCACGTCACCTTCGAGCGCGAGCCCGGCGAAGCGTTCGCCGGAAATCAGCTGGTCGAGCAATTCGGGATCGTCGACAACAAGGGTCGCCAATGCGGTGGCGGCGACCGGCCCGGGTACCAACGCCTTCGCCGCTTCCGCCACCATTGCGCACAGGTCTTCGATGCTGCCGCCGGCACCCCCACGGTCCTCCGGGACGGCGATGCCGAAGAGTCCCAGGCCGGCAAGGCCCCCGAACACCGGGCGCCAGGCATCGGTGTCGCCCTGTTCGATCTCGCGGCAAGCCACCGTCGCCGCCTCTCCCGAGGCCGCAGTGCGGGCCCAGTCGCGCACCAACTCGCGTGCCGCGAACTGTTCGTCGGTGACGGTCGCTACCACCTGCCGTCCTTCCGTCGTCGGAATTCACATGGCTATAACCGGCCAAGAGACATTCTTGGTCACTAGAACGTGTTCTAATAGTGCAAGCGGCCAACCGTCAAATTGACACCTATTACGCCAGTACACGTGGTTGTCCCGGCAGTGGGGAGGTGGGAGATTAACACCGCGAATGCGTATCGTTTGCGAACGTACCGCCCGGAAGAGGAGCTGCCCACTAGATGTCGCAAGCAAACACACAGCCTCGCGAGGTCATGAACGTGGCAGTACTGGCTGAGTCCGAATTGGGTTCGGAGGCACAGCGGGAACGCCGCAAACGCATCCTGGACGCCACCATGGCCATCGCGTCGAAGGGCGGATACGAGGCCGTTCAGATGCGTGCCGTGGCGGACCGTGCCGATGTCGCGGTCGGGACGCTGTACCGCTACTTCCCTTCGAAGGTGCATCTGTTGGTCTCGGCACTGGGCCGGGAATTCAGCCGCATCGACGCCAAAACGGACCGCTCCGCGGTTGCCGGCGGAACGCCGTTTCAGCGACTGAACTTCATGGTTGGCAAGCTCAACCGCGCGATGCAGCGCAATCCCCTGCTCACCGAGGCGATGACGCGCGCCTACGTCTTCGCCGACGCATCGGCGGCCAGCGAGGTCGACCAGGTCGAGAAGCTGATCGACAGCATGTTTGCCCGCGCGATGGCCGACGGCGAACCGACCGAGGACCAGTACCACATCGCACGGGTGATCTCGGACGTGTGGTTGTCGAACCTGCTCGCCTGGCTCACCCGCCGAGCCTCGGCAACCGATGTCAGCAAGCGGCTGGACCTGGCCGTGCGGCTGTTGATCGGTGACACGGAAGCTCCTTGAGGTAAGAACGCTCGCTGGCGCCGCAAGTCCAAATTCGACGCCAAGAGCCGCCTGCGCGTGTGAACGGTCGACGGCGCGATCATGACAGTGAGATGGCGACCAAGATGTTTCCGATCGGGTGTGGCGCGACGCTGCGTGAGCTGGAGGAGAACCCGCACCCGCTGCTGGCACGGCTGCGGGCGGCCGAGCCGGTGTCTAGTGTTGCCGTGCTGGGCGGGTGGCTGGTCACCCGGTATGACCTCGCGGTGCGTGTCATGCGCGATCCCATGACCTTCACCGTCGATAATCCCCGGTTTTCTACCTCGCGAGTGGTCGGCCCGAGCATGCTGTCGCTCGATGGCGCGGAGCACGCACGCCACCGCGAGCCGTTCGCGCCCCCGTTCCGCGCGGCGCAGGTGCGGGACCGATACACCGGATTCATCCAGGCGGAGTCAGATAGGTTGATCTCCGCGATCCAACCGGCTGGCAGCGCCGAGCTGCGGCGTGAGTTCGCCGGTCCGCTCGCGGTCGCGGTGGTCACCGAGGCGCTCGGGCTGCGCGAGGTCGATGTCGACAGGGTGTTGTCCTGGTACGCGGCGATCGTGGCAGCGGTGTCGGAGGTGAGCGCGGGGCGACCGGTGACCGTTGCCGGTGCAGACGCGTTCGGTCAACTGCGGGCCGCCGTGGCGCGTGCCATGGGGCACACCGACAAACCATCGCTGCTGACGGAGGCGGCGCGGGCGTCGCATGGGCTGAGCCAGGATGAGGTCGTGTCGAACGCGGCGGTGCTGATGTTCGGCGGTATCGACACCACCGAGGGCATGATCGCCAATACGCTCCGACACCTGCTCGGCGACCCTGAGGCACTCACGCTCGTCCGTGACAGCAGGGATCTCTTGCCCAACGCGATCGAGGAGTCGATCCGCTTGGAGCCGGCTGCCGCGATCGTCGACCGTTACGCCACCCGCGATGTCGGGCTCGCAGGCACGCTGATCCAGCGCGGTGACCTGGTCACCATATCGATCGCGGGGGCCAACCGCGATCCGGCAGTGTTTGCCGACCCCCACCGGTTCAACATCCGCCGCACCAACGCAAGGCTCAACCTCGCGTTCGCGCTGGGGCCACACTTCTGCCTCGGTGCACGGCTCGCCAGGACCGAGACCGCGATCGCGGTCAGTCGACTCCTAGACCGCCTGCCCGGGCTGCGGCTGGACCCCGACCACCAGAACGCGCCGCGAGGTCTCGTGTTCCGCAAACCGCCAACCCTGCGCGTGCGCTGGACTGTGTAGCTCCGGTCTCCGACCGAAAGCCGTTATAGCGCTGGGAGAACCGCACTATCCGGAGCTGGTAATCGGGCGCGATTAGTCGAAGTATGATTCGTCCCACCTATCCATGCGGCGCATGCGCACTCGGGCGAGTTTCCGGTTAAGTGCTATCTGCTCATTTTCGATTGCGCGACCGGCATTCTTGACTGCGTTGTAGACGGCATCGTCAAGTTTGGACAGATCCTCCACGGATACCTCGGCCGATACGAAAACTGAGAACCGTATACAGTCGTCAACCACCGAAATGTCGACCTTCGGTGCCGGACTGAGTTGGCGGTGGAAGTGCTTGGCCAGCGCCTGTATCCAATATTTCGGCCACGGCGGAAGTGGCCTCAGATCATAGACAATGATCGCGTGTTCGCCGTTGTAGACGCCGACCGGCGCTTCAGTGCGGCTGAAGAATGTGCGCCCTAACGTCTGCTGGTCCTTCTGCGCGTCCTCTTCGTCAGCCACCTTTAGCCTCCGACCTCTGGTCTACCACCGTGCGGAGCGCTCTGCTGACAGCCGCGTTGCGAAGCACCGCCGTCTGCCGGCATCAAATGCACACGAGGTAAATCTGGTGGCCTCCGACGATATCGACCAACTAAGCAGGAGGCCCCGCGGTGCGGCCACGGATCAGTTCGGTGTCCAGCAGCTCAACCACCGGCAGGCCGGAGCGCGGCGGTTTCTGCAGCAGTTCGCCTGCCCGTCTACCCTTTTGCAGGCTCGGCTGCGCCACGGTGGTCAGCCCCCGGCTGATCGCTTCGGGTACGCCGTCGAACCCGGTGACCGTCAGCTGGCCCGGCACGTAAATGCCATGTCCGCGTAGATAATCCATGGCAGACAGGGCCAAGATGTCCGCGGTGCACATCAGCGCGGTGATCCGCGGATTTGCCTCCAGCGCCACCTTGGCGGCATCGCCACCCGACGCCGGCAGATGCTCGTAGCTTTCCACCACGGTCAGCGAATCCGGGTCGACACCGGCCGCGGTCATTGCGTCCCAGACGCCGAGGATGCGTTCGCGTTGCACGTCGAAGGTGGGCGACTTCAGCCGTTCAGAATCCACCAGGTCCTGACGCCGGTCCCGACCCAGGCGCATGGTCAGCAGCCCGATCTCGCGATGTCCCAACCCGAGCACGTAGTCAGCCAGCTTCCGCATTGCCGCCCGGTCGTCGATACCCACCCGGGACACTCCGGTGAGCCCCTTGGGCTGGTCCACCACCACAACCGGCAGTCGCCGCTGCAGCACCACCTGCAGGTAGGGATCGTCGTCGCACACCGAATACACCACGAAGCCATCGACCCCGGCGCCCAGCACCGCGGCCGTTCCGTCCGCGAGGCTCCGGCTGGAGCCGACGGCCACCAGCATCAGTCCCTGACCCAGTTCTTCGCATGATTGCGCCACTCCCGCAACGAAATCCCGCGCCGCCGGGTCGCTGAAGAAGTAGGTCAACGGCTCGGCCATCACCAATCCGACCGCACCGGCTTTGCGGGTGCGCAACGATCGCGCCACCGGGTCGGGACCCGCGTAGCCCATCCGCTTCGCGGTGGCCAACACCCGCTCGCGGAGGTCAGCGGAAAGCTGATCCGGGCGGTTGAACGCATTCGAGACGGTGGTTCGCGACACCTTGAGCTCGGCAGCCAACGACGCCAGGGTCGCTCGGCGCCGTGGTGTGGGACTCACGTTCGGTGAGGCTACAGGGGTCCGTCGGCGCGGCTACGCGGCTCCGCCGCCAACTTTCTAATGGAAACGATTTTCATTTACTATGTGGTCGGCTGGGGGCCGCCGGAAGGGAAATATCAAGTGCGAATGGCGCTAGGCAGGGTGGCGCTTCGGTTGCCGGCCATTCTCCTCCTTGGTTCGGCGCTGGTTGGCTGTGGACCCGCCGGTACGGCGCACCCGGGCGCAACTGCGGTGGTGGCGTCCACGGACGTGTGGGGCAGTGTCGCGCGCGCTGTGGCCGGCGGCCGGCTCGCTGTGAAGTCCATCATCACCGGCGCCGAGGTCGATCCGCACTCATACCAGGCGACGCCGGCAGACGCCGCGGCGATCGCCGACGCGGATCTGGTGGTCTACAACGGCGGCGGTTACGACCCATGGGTTCACATAATGCTGGCCGGCCATCGGGAAATCCCGGCAATCGATGCCTACTCGTTGCTTGGGGCCCGGAACGAGGCAGCTGACGAGCACGTCTTCTACAACCTGAGCGTCGCGAAGTCGGTCGCCGCCACGATTGCCGACCGGCTGGCCATCATCGACCCCGGCAATTCCACGTATTACCGTGCCAACGCGGCCGAATTCGGCCGCGGCGCCGATGCGATCGCCAACTCCGAGCGCGCCATCGCCACCACATACCCGGCCGCCGGAGTCGTCGTCACCGAGCCCGTCGTCAACTACCTGCTGGCGGCGTCCGGTCTGATCAATCGCACCCCGGTCACCTTCACCATGGCCAACGAAAACGACGACGATCCTTCCCCGGCCGACATGGCATCGGTACTCGACCTCATCGACCACCGCGAAGTCGCGGCGCTGTTGATCAACCCGCAGACCTCGAGCGCCGCGACCAAAGACCTGCAAGCAGCCGCTCAACGTGCTGGGGTGCCGGTCGCCGAGGTCACCGAGACGTTACCTACGGGCACCGACTACCTGACCTGGCAGCGCAACACCGTCAACCAACTGACCGCCGCGTTGCGGTCCAGCCGCTGACCCGACCGTGAGCCACCAAGCGGTCGCGCTCACCGGCGCCAGGTTGGCTTTCGGTGATCGCGTGCTTTGGGATCACCTCGACCTGTCGGTCTCGCCCGGGGAGTTCATCGCGGTGCTGGGCCCCAACGGCACCGGCAAGACGTCGCTGCTTAAGGTGCTGCTCGGACAATTGCCGCTCAGTGCCGGCCTCGCGGTAGTGACTGGCCGCATCGGTTTTGTGCCGCAACACCATCCGATCGATCGGGAAGTAATGCTGCGCGGGCGCGACCTGGTCCAGCTGGGCGTCGACGGGTGCCGCTGGGGTGCCACACCGCTGCGACTCGCCGGCCGGGCCCGCCGGCGCGAGGCGGTGCGGCTGGCGCTGCGACAGGTCAACGGCGAACACCTGGCCGACGTGCGGGTCGGGCTGATGTCCGGCGGGGAGTTGCAGCGGATGCGCGTCGCCCAGGCGCTGGCCGGCGACCCGACGCTGCTGCTGTGCGACGAGCCGCTCTTGACCCTGGATCCGGCTAACGCCAACCTCGTCGCGGCACTGATCGACCGACGCCGTCGGGAAGCCGGAACCGCGGTGATCGTCGTCACCCATGAAGTCAACCCGATCCTGCCGTACGTGGATCGCGTGCTGTATCTAGTCGACGGCAGATTCCGGATCGGAAGCGTGGAGCAGGTGATGACCTCGGAGACGCTGTCGGCGCTGTACCGGTCCGACATCCAGGTGGTGAAGGTTGTCAAGGACGACCGCGCCCGCTATGTCGTAGTCGGCGAGCCCGCATGAACGACCGGCTCACCGACATGCTGGACCATCTGTTCTCCTTCGATCTGACCGTTCACCTGCTGCGGCACGACTTCGTTCAACAAGCGCTGGTCGCGGCCGCATTGCTGGGCCTGGTGGCCGGGCTGATCGGTCCGTTCATCGTGATGCGGCAGATGTCGTTCGCCGTACACGGTTCGAGCGAATTGTCGCTGACCGGAGCCGCATTCGCCCTACTGGCTGGCTTCGGAGTGGGCGTCGGCGCGCTGGTCGGCAGCGCCCTGGCCGCGGCGATGTTCGGCATTCTCGGCCAACGGGCCCGGGAGCGCGATTCGGTGATCGGCGTGGTGCTGGCGTTTGGACTGGGCTTGGCGGTGCTGTTCATCCATCTCTACCCGGGCCGGACCGGGACCAGTTTCGCGCTGCTGACCGGCCAGATCGTCGGGGTGGGCTACTCGGGGCTGGCCATGCTGGCGGTGGTTTGCCTGCTTGTCATCGCGGTATTGGCGGTTTGCTACCGACCGCTGCTGTTCGCCAGCGTCGATCCGGAAGTAGCCGCCGCACGCGGGGTACCGGTGCGCGCCCTGGGCATCGTGTTCGCCGCACTGGTGGGTGTGGTGGCGGCCCAGGCCGTGCAGATTGTCGGGGCGCTGCTGGTGATGTCGTTGCTGATCACACCCGCCGCCGCGGCCGCCCGGGTGGTGGCGGCGCCGGGCGCCGCGATCGTGACCGCGGTGGCGTTCGCCGAGGTCGCCGCGGTCGGAGGCATCGTGCTGTCACTGGCGCCCGGGGTCCCCGTGTCGGTCTTCGTGGCGACCATCTCGTTCCTGATCTATCTGATTTGCTGGTTGCTCGGGCGGCGCCGGCGGCTCTGAGATTAAGCTTGTCGCACATAGTTCGGGGAGGAAACAGTGCGCCAGCAAATTGCCACGATCGCCGTGCTGGCCGGTGCGTGCATGCTTGTCGCCGCCTGCACGGACACCGTTGACGGCAGTCCGGTCGCCGCCGACACGTCGGGACCGATGAATCAGACGCCGATTCCGGTCTCAGCCCTTGACGGGCTGCTGCTTGAACCCGCGCAGATCAACGCCGAGCTGGGCGCCACGTCGATGAAGGTGTGGTTCAACGCTCGAGCGATGTGGGACTGGAGCAAGAACGTGGCCGACAAGAACTGTCTGGCGGTAGACGGCCCCGCTCAAGACAAGGTTTATGCCGGCAGCGGGTGGACAGGCATGCGCGGCCAGCGTCTCGACGACAGCGTCGACGACTCCAAGAGGCGCAGTCACTACGCCATTCAGGCGGTCGTCGCATTCCCGGGCGCGCGAGACGCCAACGCGTTCTACAGCGACCAGGTGCAGAGCTGGAATTCCTGTTCCAACCGCCGGTTTAGCGATATCAGCCCGAATCAGCCCGACACCATCTGGACCGTGGCCGGCGTGACAAGCGATAACGGAACACTCAGCACCTCGCAGGTCCAAGAAGGTGGCGAAGGATGGGACTGTCAGCGTGCCCTGACGGTGCGCAACAACATCGCCATCGATATCGTGACATGCGCCTATAGCCAAAAAGCTTCAACCGCAATCGATATCGCTAACCAGATTGCGGCCAAGGCCGCTACGCAGTAGGCGCTGAAGTCAGTCTGAGCAAGGATATGCGCAGGGTAATTCGATGGCCGGTCATCCTGGTTGCGGCGGTCTTGGCCGTCACGGGGTGCACCGCCACGGTCTCTGGAACCGCGCAGCCGGCGGCGACGCTCGGCCGCGCCACGACGACCGCCGCCACCGGCCCAACACCGCGCATTGTTGGCGTGTCGGTGCTCGAAGGCCTGCTGCTGACTCGGGACCAGATCGTCAGTCTGGTGGGCGGTACGAACATGATCTCAGTGGGCACGATCAACAACACGTCGGACGCGGCGACGATCATTGACGACCGAACGTGCGTAGGCATCGGCTCGATCGCGGATATGTCGGTCTACTCCAACAGTGGCTGGGTCGCGATGCGCGGCAACCAGTTCACCAGTCCCAACGTCGTCCAGGCCGATGTCACGCAGGTTGTCACGTCGTTCACCGGGCCCGCCGATGCCGTGGCATTGCTGCAGCACGCACGTAAAGCTTGGCAAGCGTGCGCAAATCGGCGATACAGCTTTCACTCTTCCAACGGCAACCACAGTTCGATGGACACCGGATCCGTTCGGGGCAGCGGCTTACGCATGGACGTGTTGCTGCGCCAGGAAGAAGACCCGCGGTGGACCTGCACGCACGCGATGGCTGTACAAGACTCGGTGTTCATCGAGGCACGGGTGTGCTTGCTGAGCAAGGACAGCACCGCGGCCGTCAACATTCTCCTTGATCAGGTGATCGCCAGGATCCCGCAATAAGCTAGCCTGCGTGTCTGCTATCAACCTCAACGCCGACGTGAGATTCGGCGTTTGGCGCCTCGGGGATGACGAGGCCATCACTGCGGAATCGGTTTGCGTGCCTGGCGATTCGCCGATCAAGGCGTTCCGCTAATGCGGCTGAACCGCCTAAGACTTGGTCGCCCCGATCTTGCCCGGTATTCGGATCGGTTCAGTGTGCCTGCGGCGCAGACCGATGCGCCGCTGTCGGTGACATGGATGGGAGTGGCGACGCTGCTGATCGACGACGGATCCTCGGCGCTGATGACCGACGGCTACTTCTCACGTCCCAGCCTGGCGAAGGTGGCGGCCGGCAAAGTGTCACCGTCAGCTGCGCGCGTCGATGGCTGTCTGGCGCGGGCCAAGGTTTCCCGGCTTCTCGCCGTCATCCCGGTGCACACTCACATCGACCACGTCATGGACTCCGCGCTCGTCGCCGATCGCACCGGCGCACGGCTGATCGGCGGCGAGTCCGCGGCCAACGTGGGGCGCGGATACGGACTGCCCGAGGAGCGACTTGTCGTCGCCGTCCCCGGTGAGCCAATTCCGTTGGGCGCCTACGACGTAACACTGCTGAAGTCGCACCACTGCCCACCCGATCGGTTTCCCGGGGTGATCAGCGCACCGGTGGTACCGCCGGTGCGGGCGTCGGCCTACCGCTGCGGTGAAGCGTGGTCGACGCTGATTCACCACCGGCCGTCGGGGCGGCGGCTGCTGATTCAAGGCAGCGCGGGCTACGTCAAGGGTGCATTGGGCGGCTGTCGCGCCGATGCCGTGTATCTCAGTGTCGGCCAGCTGGGCCTGCAGCCACGGTCATACCTGGTGGAGTACTGGACCGAGGTCGTGCGGGCGGTGGGCGGGCGCCGCGTGGTTCTGATCCACTGGGACGACTTCTTCCGCCCGCTGTCAAAGCCGTTGCGGGCCTTGCCATATGCGGGCGACGACCTGGACGTGTCCATCCGCATCCTCGACGAGCTGGCCGCAGCTGACGGCGTCGCGCTGCAGATGCCGACGGTGTGGCGGCGCGAGAACCCTTGGGCATGAGACCTTGACGCTGACCGTTGCCCTGATACTGCTTGTCGTTGTCCTCGGGTTCGCGGTTGCCCGCCCGCGGGGTTGGCCGGAGGCGCTGGCGGCGGTCCCGGCGGCCGGCATCCTGATCGCGATCGGGGCGATCTCGCCGCAGCAGGCGGCGGCGCAGGTGTCCGGGCTGACGGGGGTGGTCGCGTTCCTGGGTGCGGTGCTGGTGCTGGCCAAATTGTGCGACGACGAGGGCCTGTTCGAGGCCGCCGGTGCCGCAATGGCGCGAACCAGTGACGGTCCGCACAGCTTGCTGCGGCAGGTGTTCGTCATCGCCGCCGTGATCACCGCGGCGCTCAGTCTGGACGCCACAGTGGTGTTGTTAACCCCGGTTGTGCTGGCCACTGTGCGGCGGCTGCGGGCCCCGGTGCGTCCCTATGCCTACGCCACCGCCCACATGGCCAACGCTGCCTCGCTGCTGCTACCGGTGTCGAACCTGACCAACCTGCTCGCCTACCACGTCGCCAACATCTCGTTCACCAGGTTCACAATGATCATGGCGTTGCCGTGGCTTTCCGCGGTGACCGCGGTGTATCTGGTCTTCCTCTGGTTTTTTGCCCGAGATCTGCGCGTGGAGCCGGAACGTGAGCAAATCGGTCCACCACCGCGACCACCGGTGTTCGTGCTGGTGGTGGTGGTGGTGACGTTGGCCGGGTTCGCCATCGCCGAGTCGCTGGGAGTAGCCCCGGCGTGGGCTGCGCTCGCCGGCGCATCAGTATTGGCCGCGCGAAGCCTATGCCGCGGGCACACCTCGGTCCTAGACATCGCGCGGTCGCTGAACGTGTCGTTCTTGGTGTTCGTCCTCGCGCTCGGCGTCGTGGTGCATGCGGTGATGCTGAACGGGATGACCACCAAGATGTGTGCGGTGTTGCCGACCGGTTCGGGGCTGCCCGCACTGCTCGGTATCGCGGCGGTGGCGGCGGTACTGGCCAATGTGGTCAACAACCTGCCCGCCACGCTGGTACTGGTGCCGTTGGTGGCGGGCGGGGGGCCGGCGGCGGTCCTAGCGGTGCTCATCGGGGTCAACATCGGGCCGAACCTGACCTACGTCGGTTCGCTGTCCAACCTGCTGTGGCGGCGGGCGCTGCGGCAGCACAACGTGCCGGCCAGTGTCGGCGAGTACACCCGCCTCGGGTGCTATACCGTGCCCACGGCTTTGCTGGTTGCGGTGCTCGCACTGTGGGTGAGCGTGCGCCTGCTGGGCGCCTCTTAACCGCGAGCAGACGCAAAAGCCCCTGAAAACCGTGGTTTTCAGGGGCTTTTGCGTCTGCTCGCGGGAGAACTCAACCCCTGCGCTGACGGGCGATTTCGGCGAGCACCACGCCGGCGGCCACCGATGCATTCAGCGATTCGGTCTGACCAGCCATCGGGATCGACACCACCTCGTCACAGTTCTGTCGCACCAACCGGGAAAGCCCCTTGCCTTCCGAGCCGACGACCACCACCAGCGGGTCCGTGCCGTCCAGGTCGTCCAACGCCGTGTCGCCACCGGCATCCAGTCCCACCACACGCATCCCGCAATTAGCCCAATCCTTCAGTGTTCTAGTGAGATTGGTAGCCCGCGACACCGGAATCCGAGCCGCCGCCCCGGCGCTGGTGCGCCAGGCGACCGCCGTCACCGACGCGGAGCGGCGTTGTGGGATCAGCACGCCATGGCCACCGAACGCCGCCACCGACCGCACGATGGCGCCGAGGTTGCGTGGGTCGGAGATGTTGTCCAACGCGACCAATAGCGCCGGCGGTGCGTTGATGGCGGCGGCGAGCAGATCGTCGGGATGGGTGTAATTGTACGGCGGCACCTGTAGCGCGATGCCCTGGTGCAGATGGTTGGCGGTCATCCGGTCCAGGTCGGTGCGCGGCACCTCAAGGATTGAGATCCCCAAATCGGATGCGCGGGAGACGGATTCGGTCAGGCGCTCGTCGGCTTCGGTACCAAGCGCGACGTATAGCGCGGTGGCCGGCACGCCGGCGCGCAGGCATTCCAGCACCGGGTTGCGACCGAGTACGGTCTCGGTTTCGTCGGTTCGACCCCGCGCAGGACGACGTGGCTGCTTGGCGGCCCGCTTGGCTGCGGGATGGTTGGGACGCATATGCGCCGGCGGTGTGGGACCACGCCCTTCCAGACCGCGACGGCGCTGGCCCCCCGATCCGACGGTTGGCCCTTTCTTAGTGCCGGATTTGCGAACGGCCCCCCGGCGCTGCGAGTTACCAGGCATCTACTTACTGTCACCACCCAGCGACCACTGCGGCCCGTCGGCGGTATCGGTGACCTCGATGCCCGCCTGCTTGAGTCGGTCGCGGATCTCGTCGGCCAGCGCCCAGTTTCGCTGCTCGCGGGCCTTCTCCCGGTTCTCCAGCTCGGCCCGAACCAGCACATCAACGGCGGCCAGTGCGGCCGAGGTCTCGTCGCGAGATTCCCAGCGTTCGTCGAGCGGGTCGCAGCCCAGGATGCCCATCATCGCGCGAATTGCGCTGGCGCTCTTCAACGCACCGTCGTGGTCACCAGCGTCGAGCGCCCGGTTGCCTTCCGCGCGCGCGTGGTGAATCTCGGCCAGGGCGATCGGGACCGACAGATCGTCGTCTAGTGCCTCGGCGAATCGCGCGGTGGGATCGCCCGGAAGGACGGCACCGACCCGGCTGCGCACCCGATGCAGGAATTCCTCAACTCCGACATAGGCTTTCACCGCATCCTGCAGGGCCGTCTCGGAGAATTCCAGCATCGACCGGTAATGCGCGCTGCCCAGGTAGTAGCGCAGTTCTGCGGGCCGAACCCGTTGCAACATCACTGGTATGGACAACACGTTGCCCAGTGACTTGCTCATCTTCTCCCCGCCCATCGTCACCCAGCCGTTGTGCAGCCAGTAGCGAGCGAAGCCATCCCCGGCGGCGCGGCTCTGTGCGATCTCGTTTTCATGATGGGGGAATACCAAATCCATTCCGCCGCAATGGATGTCGAATTCAGGGCCCAGGTAGGCGCGGGCCATCGCCGAGCATTCCAGGTGCCAGCCCGGACGTCCGCGGCCCCACGGCGTCGGCCACGAGGGTTCGCCGGGCTTTTCGCCCTTCCACAGGGTGAAGTCGCGCTGATCCCGTTTGCCGGCGGCCACACCCTCGCCCTGGTGGACATCGTCGATCTTGTGGCCGGATAGCTGACCGTACTCCGGGTAACTCAGGACGTCGAAGTAGACGTCGCCGCCGGCGGCATAGGCGTGGCCGCTGGCGATCAGACGCTCGATCATCTCGACCATCTGGGTGATGTGCCCGGTCGCTCGAGGTTCTGCCGAGGGCGGCATCACGTCCAGGGCGTCGTAAGCCGCGGTGAAGGCGCGCTCGTGGGTGGCGGCCCACTCCCACCACGGCCGGCCCGCCGCGGCGGCCTTGCTCAGGATTTTGTCTTCGATGTCGGTCACGTTGCGGATGAATGCGACGTCGTAGCCGCGCGCGAGCAGCCAACGGCGCAGGATGTCGAACGCCACCCCGCTGCGGACGTGCCCGATGTGTGGCAGCCCTTGCACGGTGGCGCCACAAAGGTAGATGGAGACGTGCCCGTCGCGCAACGGAACAAAGTCACGCACGACGCCGGTCGCCGTGTCATGTAGCCGCAAGCGGGCGCGTTCGGTCACGACGTGCCAGCTTACCTGGCCAATTGCGACAACCCGCGCGATGAGCTACCGAAGCGAAACCACCAACGCCGTCGCGATGGCGGCCCGACCCTCGCCGCGCCCGGTCAGGCCGAGCCCGTCGGTGGTGGTGGCCGATACCGCGACGGGCGCGTTGAGGTCGCGCGACAGCACCGCCTGCGCCTCGAGACGGCGCCAACCGATCTTCGGCCGGTTAGCGATGACCTGCACGGCAGCGTTGCCAACCCGATATCCATGCTGATTGATCAGCCCGACGACATGGCGCAGCATGGCGGCGCCGCTGACGCCTTCCCAGCGCGGATCGTCGACTCCGAACACGTCGCCGATATCGCCGAGCCCCGCGGCCGATAGCACGGCGTCACACAGCGCATGCGCGGCGACGTCACCGTCGGAGTGGCCAGCGCAGCCATCGGCACTCGGGAACAGCAACCCCACCAACCAGCACGGCCGCCCGGGTTCGATCGGGTGCACGTCCACCCCCAAACCGACACGCGGCAGCTCGATCACCGGCGCACAATCGCTTGGGCCAGCAGCAAATCCAGCTGGGTGGTGATCTTGAACGCCAACGGATCGCCGTCTACCACCTGGACCTGGGCGCCGATGTGTTCGACCAGCGATGCGTCGTCGGTGAATTCCGCCGTGTCGGCGCGCTGGTACGCGCGCAACAACAGGTCAGTGGCGAACCCCTGCGGCGTCTGCACCGCCCGCAAGCCAGCACGCTCGGGTGTGCCCAGCACCACCCCGTTGGCGTCCACGGCCTTGATGGTGTCAGAGACCGGCAGCGCGGGCACTACGGCGGCGCTTCCGGACCGCAAGGCGTCAACCACACGCGCGATCAACGCCGGCGGCGTCAGCGGCCGTGCAGCGTCGTGCACCAGCACAAACTCCGGCGCAGAAGACCCAGACAGCGCCGCCAACGCCCGGCTCACGGATTCGGTACGGTTGGCCCCGCCGGCCACGATGGTGGCCTTGCTGCCGAGGATCAGCTTTGCCTCGTCCGTACGGTCTGCGGGTACGGCTACGACGACGGTGTCGACGACCCCGGAATCGAGCAGGCCCTGCACGGCCCGTTCAACAAGGGTTTGCCCGTCGAGCTGACGAAACGCCTTAGGCAGACCGGCAGCCAGCCGCTCACCCGAACCTGCGGCCGGGACGATTGCGACTACGGTGCCCGATTCCCCGACCACCTACAGCCCTGGGCGTATTGAGGACGCTTTAGGAAGCCGCCGCCAAAACCTCGTCGAGGATGGTTTCCGCTTTGGCGTCGTCGGTGCTCTCCGCCAGCGCCAGTTCCCCGACCAGAATCTGGCGGGCCTTGGCCAGCATCCGCTTCTCGCCGGCGGACAAGCCCCGCTCTTGGTCGCGGCGCCACAAGTCGCGCACCACTTCGGCCACCTTGTTGACATCCCCGGAAGCGAGCTTCTCGAGGTTGGCCTTATAGCGGCGTGACCAGTTGGTCGGCTCTTCGGTGTGCGGTGCGCGCAAAACCTGGAAAACCTTGTCGAGACCTTCTTGGCCTACGACGTCGCGAACTCCGACGTATTCCGCGTTCTCAGCGGGCACTCGAACGGTCAGGTCCCCCTGCGCCACTTTCAAGACGAGATATTCTTTTTGTTCCCCTTTGATGGTTCGGGTTTCGATCGCCTCGACTAGCGCAGCACCGTGGTGTGGATAGACAACGGTGTCGCCGACCTTGAAAATCATCAGATTCGAGCCCCTTTCGTTACTACATGCTAACACGGGCCCCCAACGGACGCCGAACAACGGTGCAGGTCAGGGGCACCGCCAGTGAATATTGGGACTTGACAGGCGGGGCAAAACGTGCCAGTCGCAGGCTCCGGCCCGGCTGCCTAGAGAAAGTTGCGGGGCCCACTGGTCTCGTCGGAGCCAGCGGCACCATCGCGCGAATTGGGCCCAGTTCCGCCGTTGCCGAACAGGATCCCGCCACCGACACGTCATCAACACGGCGGCCAGCACCCCGTGGTCGGAGCCGCCGCCCCCGCGCTCGCCGCGCGGACCGACAACCCGATCTCGGCCAAATCCTTGGCCGCCAAAACGAGCGCCTCTGGCACGGCGATCACGAACGACATCCGGGACTCCAGCCGTTACCCCTAGTGGTGTCCGACGATGGCGCGGGGCTCACGTTGCAATCGCCGCCGAAGCTACCGGGGGGACTTTCGATAAACGTGTACCAATACTGAAATCAGCGATCTGGGCGCCGGGCCGCGCCGGCTCAGCGGAACCCGCCGTACCCTTTCCGGGTCCAAGTACCCATGCGCTACCGTCGACAGCACCTAGCTACTACTGTGCATAGTTGGCCACGGTCATCCCTAGCAGGAGACATTGAGTGAACCTTTTTAAGATCCGCCTCCCCTTGACCGTCCTGATTGCGGTGGCAGCCATCGCGCTCAGCGGCTGCGGCGCGGGTCAGATTTCACAAACCGCAATGCAGGAGCCCGCCGTCAACGGCAACAAGGTGACCATCAATAACGTTGCCCTGCGCGACATCCGGATCCAGGCTGTGCAGACCGCAGACTTCATCCGGCCCGGCAAAGCGGTCGACCTGGTGCTGGTGGCGGTCAACCAATCACCGGATGTGGCGGACCGGCTTACGGGCATCACCACTGACATTGGCACGGTGACGATTAGCGGCGATGCGCGACTGCCCGCCGGCGGCATGCTGTTTGTCGGTACGCCAGACGGTCAGGTCGTAGCGCCGGGCCCACTGGCATCCAATGAGGCGGCCAAGGCGAGCATCGTCTTGACCAAACCCATCAGCAACGGCCTCACCTACAACTTCACCTTCAAGTTCGAAAAGGCCGGTCAGGGAAGCGTGATGGTGCCGATTTCGGCCGGACTGCCTGCACCGCAAGAACTCGCGCCGGCTCCGACCAACCATTCGTAGCGATCTCAGAGCTGTCACACCCTCCCGATACGGTCACGGCGTGGCCAATACGCGTTCGCAGTACCGATGCTCGCAATGTCGCCATCTGTCCGCCAAGTGGGTGGGGCGCTGCATGGAATGCGGTAGTTGGGGCACCGTCGAGGAATTGACCATCCTCGGCGCGGCCGGGGGCGTGGGCGTCGGCAAAGGCCGCCGCCCCGCGCCCCCGGCATCGCGAGCCGTTCCGATCCGATCGGTCCAGCCAAGCCTCAGCCGGCACCGGCCTACGGGCGTAACCGAACTCGACCGGGTGCTCGGCGGTGGCGTGGTTCCCGGTTCGGTGACGCTGCTGGCCGGTGATCCCGGGGTAGGCAAATCGACGCTGCTGCTCGAGGTCGCCCACCGCTGGGCACAGTCCGGGCTGCGCGCGCTGTATGTCTCCGGCGAGGAGTCGGCCGGCCAGATCCGGCTGCGCGCCGACCGAATCGGCTGCGGCGGCGGAGAGGTCTACCTGGCAGACGAATCCGATCTGCTTGCCGTGCTGGACCACATCGATATGGTGCGGCCCGCATTGGTCATCGTGGACTCCGTGCAGACGATGTCCACCAGCGAGGCCGACGGTGTCGCGGGCGGGGTCACGCAGGTGCGTGCCGTAACGGCTGCGCTGACCGCCGCCGCCAAGGCTAACGGGGTCGCGTTGATTCTCGTCGGCCATGTCACCAAGGACGGGGCCATTGCCGGACCGCGCTCCCTGGAACACCTCGTCGACGTGGTGCTGCATTTCGAAGGTGACCGCAACGGTACGTTGCGGATGGTCCGCGGCGTCAAGAACCGATTCGGCGCAGCCGACGAAGTCGGGTGTTTCCTATTGCACGACAACGGAATTGAATGCGTCGCCGACCCATCGAACCTGTTCCTGGAGCAACGGCCGGCACCGGTACCCGGAACCGCGATCACGGTAAAGCTTGACGGGAAACGGCCGCTGATCGGTGAAGTTCAGGCATTGCTGGCAACACCACCCGGCGGCTCGCCGCGGCGGGCGGTCAGCGGGATAGACCATGCCCGGGCCGCAATGATCACCGCAGTCCTGGAAAAGCATGCCCGGTTGAACATCGCTGTCAACGACATCTATCTCTCCACCGTCGGCGGCATGCGGTTGACCGATCCGTCGTCGGACCTCGCAGTGGCGATCGCGCTGGCCTCGGCGTATGCGAACTTGCCGCTACCCACCACGGCGGTGATGATCGGCGAGGTGGGCCTCGCGGGCGACCTGCGACGGGTCAACGGCATGGACCGGCGGCTAGCCGAAGCCGCCCGTCAAGGGTTCAACATCGCGCTGATCCCACCGGGCTGCGACGCCGTCCCGCCGGGGCTGCGTGCCTTATGCGCCCCAACCATCGTCGCCGCGCTGGAGCACACGATCGACATCGCCGACCACCGCAGCGGCGCCCCCGCTGGGCCACATCGGCTAGACGCCCCTCCATCGCACGCCCGCCGGGCGTAGCAGAATGCACGCTGTGACCCGTCCGACCCTGCGAGAGGCCGTCGCCCGCCTGGCCCCGGGCACCGGGCTGCGGGACGGCCTGGAACGCATCCTGCGCGGCCGCACCGGTGCCCTGATCGTGCTCGGCCACGACGAGAACGTCGAGGCCATCTGCGACGGCGGCTTCTCCCTCGATGTCCGGTATGCGCCGACGAGGCTGCGCGAGCTGTGCAAAATGGACGGCGCCGTGGTGCTGTCCACGGACTGCAGCCGCATCGTGCGGGCCAATGTGCAATTGGTTCCGGATCCGTCGATATCAACCGACGAATCGGGAACCCGTCACCGCTCGGCGGAACGGGCCGCGATCCAGACGGGTTATCCGGTGATCTCGGTGAGCCATTCGATGAACATTGTGACGGTCTACGTTGGCGGGGAGCGCCACGTGCTGACCGACTCGGCGACCATCCTGTCGCGAGCCAACCAGGCGATCGCAACCCTGGAACGCTACAAGACCAGGCTCGATGAGGTCAGCCGGCAACTGTCCAGGGCGGAGATCGAAGACTTCGTCACGCTGCGCGACGTGATGACGGTGGTGCAGCGGCTCGAGCTGGTCCGCCGCATCGGTCTGGCGATCGACTACGACGCCGTCGAACTCGGCACCGACGGGCGTCAGCTGCGGCTACAGCTGGAGGAGTTGCTCGGCGGCAACGACACAGCCCGTGAGTTGATCGTGCGGGACTATCACGCCAACCCTGAACCGCTGTCCAAGACGCAAATCGGGGCGACCCTGGACGAGCTGGATTCGCTGTCGGATTCCGACCTGCTCGAACTCACGGCATTGGCAAAGATCTTCGGATACCCAACGACGGCCGAGGCTCAGGATTCGGCGCTGAGCCCGCGGGGGTATCGCGCGATGGCCGGCATCCCGAGGCTGCAGTTCGCTCATGTCGACCTGCTGGTCCGGTCATTCGGAACGCTGCAGGGGCTGCTCGCGGCAAGTGCCACTGACCTGCAATCCGTCGACGGCATCGGCGCCATGTGGGCCCGCCATGTACGCGAGGGCCTGTCACAACTGGCAGAGTCGACGATCGCCGACCACTGAGCTCGGTTAGCCCCCCTGCGTGCCCGCCGGCGGCGCCTCCGGCGGTGGCGCCAGCGCTGGACCCGGGGCGGGAACCGGCCCGGGCGGCGGCGGCGGCTGGTTGAGCACGAACGGAACGGGCTGCGAGCGCAGATTGCCCAACTGGACGACCAGATTGTAGGTGCCCGCACCAATCGCCGGCCGCGGCAATGGACAATGCGGCGCCGATCCCATCCCCGTCCAAGTCACCGCCGTCGTCACCTGCTCCCCCGGCGTAAACGTCTTGACCAAGGTCTCATTGGACGGCGCGCAGTCGAGGTTGGACCACAGCCGCTTGTTGTCCAACGAATAAACGTAGGCCGCAAGCACCGCGGCTCCCACGTCGCGCTTGCAGGACACCAGCCCGATGTTGGTGACGACCATGGTGAATTTCGGCTGGTCACCGATGTAGTACTGAGGCGAGTTGGTCAGGCCCTTGACGGCCAGTGTCGAATCAGGGCAGTCATCGCCGTCTTTTAGCACTGGCGGCGGCTGCACCGCGGCGGTGGGCGTGGGCGTCTCCGGGTTTTGGCCCTGCGGCGGGGGCGCCGCGGGAGTGTTTCCCTCGGTTTGCCCGGCCGGCTGCGGCGGCGCCTGGGGAGCCGGTGAATGCCCTTGCGCGCTGCCCGGTTTCTCGGCGTTTGCGGGTTTGGCCCCGGCACTGCTGCTGACGAATGCGATGACTGTGGCAACCGCGATACCGATCACCACGACCGCGATGCCCAGGGCTAGCCCCCTGCGCCGCCAGTAGATCTCGGTAGGTAGCGGGCCACGCGGTTCCAGATCCAGCACGTTTACACCGTAGGCCCAGGTCACGTCGACGCGTTTGACCCGCGTCGGCGTGTCGCCGGGTTAGCTAGCCAATACGCGTGTTAGGGGCGGTCGGGACTCAGACTTCCTCACCGATATCGCCGACGTGATCGAGCAGTACGGCCCGCCCGTCGGCTAGCTGATAGGAGAGGCCCACGATCGCTAAGGATCCCAGTGCCACCCGGTCCGCGATCGCCCTCGAACGCGCCATGAGGTTCGCCACCGTCTCGTGTACATGTCGATCCTCGAACTCGTCGACGCGCTTCAAACCGTCCCGTTTGCCCAACAGGATGGACGGCGCCACCCGCTCCACCACGTCCCGCACATAGCCGTCGGGCAGCGCGCCTTCGTTGATCGCCGTCAATGCGGCATTGACGGCGCCGCAGCTGTCATGGCCGAGAACGACGACGAGCGGCACATTGAGGACCATCACCGCGTACTCGATGGAGCCCAACACGGCGGAGTCGATGACATGTCCGGCGGTGCGTACCACGAACATGTCTCCTAAACCCTGGTCGAAGATGATCTCGGCGGCCACCCGACTGTCCGCGCATCCGAAGATCACGGCCGTCGGTTTCTGCCCAGCGGCCAGGCTGGCCCGGTGGTCAACGCTCTGACTGGGATGCTCGGGCCGTCCGGCCACGAATCGCTCGTTACCCTCTTTGAGTGCTTTCCATGCGGTTATCGGATTGGTGGTGGGCATGTCACGCATTCTGCCGGAACCGTCGGTGACCCGCCCGGGACACATACCGGTCACAAATCTTCTCGACTGGTACGACCGATCGCGCCGCGATCTGCCCTGGCGGCAACCCGGCGTTAGTGCGTGGCAGATCATGGTCAGCGAGTTCATGCTGCAGCAGACGCCGGTGGCCCGGGTCCTGCCGGTCTGGTCAGATTGGGTGCGGCGCTGGCCCACGCCGTCGGCCACCGCGGCGGCCAGCGCCGCCGATGTGTTGCGCGCCTGGGGCAAGCTGGGCTACCCGAGGCGGGCCAAGCGGTTGCACGAATGCGCCACCGTTATCGCGCGTGACCATGGCGACGTGGTTCCCGACGATATCGACGTCCTGGTCACCCTTCCGGGGGTCGGAAGCTATACCGCGCGGGCGGTGGCCTGCTTCGCCTATCGCCAGCGAGTGCCGGTAGTGGACACCAATGTGCGCAGGGTGGTGGCGCGAGCGGTGCACGGTCGCGCCGACGCCGGCGCGCCGTCAACCGCTCGCGACCACGCCGACGTCTCGGCGCTGCTGCCGAAAGATGGAGCGGCACCGCGGTTTTCAGTGGCTTTGATGGAGCTGGGCGCGACGGTGTGCGCCGCAAGGATGCCACGCTGCGGGTTATGCCCGCTGGACGCGTGTGCCTGGCGGCGCGCCGGCTTTCCGCCCGCCGACGGTCCACCGCGCCGGGTTCAGGCCTACGCCGGAACCGACCGTCAGGTCCGCGGGCGGTTGCTAGATGTGTTGCGCGCCAAGGACTCTCCGGTTACCCGGGCCGAGCTGGACGTGGCCTGGATGACCGACTGCGCGCAGCGGGACCGGGCGCTGGAGTCGCTGCTTGCCGACGGCCTCGTGACCCGGAGCGTCGACGGCCGGTTCGCGTTGGCGGGCGAGGAGTTTTAGCCGGGTTGGCCGTCGGCGCCCGCGGCGCCCAAGCCGCCGGGATCGCCGGGATTGCCGCTGGTCGCCCCGAATCCGGCCGCGCCGCCGGCGCCGCCGGTTCCGCCCGCGCCGCCATGACCCCCGGCACCGCCCGCACCTTGGACGCCCGCGTCGCCGAACATTCCGGCGGCGCCGCCCGCGCCACCCGCACCGCCATTGCCGCCGGTTCCACCGGCGCCGCCGGCTCCCCCATTGCCGCCATCACCGCCGACCCGGCCGGTGCCGCCATCACCGCCGTCGCCGCCCTCGGCGCCGATGCCGCCGACACCGCCGACACCCCCGGCACCTCCGTTCCCGCCGTCGCCGAACAGCAGCCCGCCACGACCACCCGCACCCCCGGCACCGCCGACGCCCCCAGTGCCAGCGGTGTTGGCGCCCGCACCGCCGGGGCCGCCGTCGCCTCCGCTACCCCCGAAGGTCGTTCCGCCAGCGGCGCCGCCACCGTTGCCGCCGTTGCCGCCGGCGGCGCCGGTGCCGCCGCGACCACCGGCACCACCGTTGCCTCCAACAGCGGTGCCACCGCCCAAGGTTGTGGCGGGGCCGCCGTCGCCGCCGTTACCACCCGAGGCGCCGGCTCCGCCGTCGCCGCCGTCGCCGCCGTTGCCCCCGTTGGCCGAGCCGGTGCCGGTGTTGGTACCGCCGCCGCCGGCACCACCCTTGCCGCCAGGTCTGAAATCGCCTCCGTCGCCCCCGTTGCCGCCGTTGCCCCCTGTCACCGGGCCTGCACTCGAATCGGCGCCGCTGCCGCCGGCGCCGCCGGCCCCGCCGGCCTGCGTCACGGCGCCCGGGCTACCCGGCAGGCCAGCTCCGCCGCTGCCGGCACCGTTATTGGTGCCAGGGGTGCCGGGTGCCGCAGTGCCGCCCGGCTGCTGACTCGGGTTCACCCCGTTGGTCCCAGTGGCGCCGACCCCGCCGACGCCGCCGTCGCCGCCCGTGCCGATCAGGCCCGCGTTGCCGCCAACGCCTCCGTTCCCGGCGAACCCGCCGCTCAGCGCCGCCCCGCCGGCCCCGCCGACCCCGCCGTTACCGAACACACCGCCGTTACCGCCGGCGCCGCCGGTGCCGCTGATCGTGGTGCCCAGCCCGCCGGCCCCTCCTGCACCGCCATCACCGAACAGCCAGCCGGCGCCGCCCGCTCCGCCGACACCACCGGCGCCGCTGGCATTGGTGCCGCCAGCACCGCCGTTGCCACCGCGGCCGAACAGCCCAGCGGCACCACCATTTCCACCAGCACCGCCAACACCGGCCACGCCGGACCCGCCGTTGCCGCCATTGCCCCACAGCAACCCACCGGCCCCGCCGGCCTGCCCGGTCCCCGGCGCCCCATCGGCGCCGTTGCCGATCAGCGGGCGCCCCAGCAGCGTCTGAGCGGGAGCGTTGATCATGCCCAGTAGCTGCTGCTCGGCGTTGGTCGCCTCGGCGCTGGCATACAACCGCGCGCCTGACGTTACGGCCTGCACGAACTGCTGGTGAAACGCCGCGGCCCGGGCGCTGAGCGCCTGATATTCCTGCGCGTGCGAGCCGAACACCGCCGCAATGGCAGCCGAAACCTCGTCCTCGGCCGCAGCCAGCAACGCAGTCGTCGGACCTGCCGCCGCGGCGTTCGCCGCGCTAAGGACCGAACCGATACCGGCCATATCCGAGGCCGCTGACAGCAGAGCCTCCGGAACTGCGATCACGAACGACATCCGACACCTCCACTATCACCCCCCAGAGGCCGATCGTATCGATACCGCCGGTCTCGTCATGCATTTTTCGCCGCCAGAAAGGACTCCACCCGCGCCGGTACACCTCCGGCGCAGTCCCCTTCAACCATCCGCGGCATCTGGCCCGACGGCGTTGCCAAATTGCCAACCTCGAAAAGCAACGCCGGCGACCGCACTGCCCGCCACTGCGCCCAGTCGTCGCGGGTGCCCACCCGGCGGCGAGCGGATTGTGGACGTCAGCCGGGTTGGCCGTCGGCGCCCGCGGCGCCGAACCCACCAGGATCGCCGGCCAGACCGTTGAACACAACGCCAACTCCGGCTTCGCCGCCGGCGCCACCCGTGCCCCCGGCACCGCCCTGACCTCCAGCGCCGCCCGCACCGTGAACACCAGCATGTCCGAACATTCCGGCACCGCCGCCCGCCCCGCCAACACCGCCGTTGCCGCCGGTTCCGCCGGCGCCCCCGGCACCACCATTGCCGCCATCACCGCCGATATTTCCCTCTCCGCCGTCCCCACCGGCGCCGCCCTGAGCGCCGATGCCGCCAACACCGCCGACACCACCGGCACCACCGTTACCGCCGTTGCCCCACAGCAGCCCGCCACGACCGCCGGCGCCCCCGGCGCCCCCGCCACCCCCGGTGCCGGCATTGTTTGCGCCGGCACCTCCGGGCCCGCCGTTGCCGCCGTCACCATCGTGGAATACTGGCCCGGGGCCGGTGCCAAGACCGCCCGCACCGCCGGCCCCACCGGCTGCGCCCGTGCCACCGCGCCCCCCATTGCCACCGTTGCCGCCGACACTGTTGACAGCACCGACTGAATCGCCAACGCCGCCGTCACCACCGGATCCGCCCGGGGCGCCGGCCCCGCCGTCACCCCCGTTGCCCCCGTTGCCCCCATAACCGTTGCCGGCACCTGAGTTGCGACCGTCACCGCCGATACCCCCGCTGCCGCCGGGTGCACCATCACCTCCGTTGCCTCCGTTACCCCCGTTACCCCCGGTAACGGCGCCATTGCTGGTATCGGTACCCCAGCCGCCGGCGCCGCCGTCACCGCCGGCCTGCCCCACCGTGGCGGTACCCGAGCCACCGGTACCGCCCGGGCTGCCGGTCGCGCCGTCGATGCCAGGGCTGCCGGCTGCCGCCTGGCTGGTCTGGTTTTCGGTTGGGTTCTCCCCGTTGGCTCCCGCTCCGCCGACCCCACCGGCACCGCCGGCCCCACCGTCGCCGAACCACCCGGCGTTACCGCCGCTACCGCCATTGCCGGCGAGCCCGCCTGTCACGGCCGCTCCGCCCGCCCCGCCGACCCCGCCGTTACCGAACACACCGCCGTTACCGCCGGCGCCGCCGGTGCCGCTGATCGTGGTGCCCAGCCCGCCGGCCCCTCCTGCACCGCCATCACCGAACAACCATCCGGCGCCGCCCGCTCCGCCGACACCACCGGCGCCGCTGGCATTGGTGCCGCCCGCCCCGCCGTTGCCACCGCGGCCGAACAGCCCAGCGGCACCACCATTTCCACCGGCACCGCCAACACCGGCCACGCCGGACCCGCCGTTGCCGCCATTGCCCCACAGCAACCCACCGGCCCCGCCGGCCTGCCCGGTCCCCGGCGCCCCATCGGCGCCGTTGCCGATCAGCGGGCGCCCCAGCAGCGTCTGAGCGGGAGCGTTGATCATGCCCAGTAGCTGCTGCTCGGCGTTGGTCGCCTCGGCGCTGGCATACAACCGCGCGCCTGACGTTACGGCCTGCACGAACTGCTGGTGAAACGCCGCGGCCCGGGCGCTGAGCGCCTGATATTCCTGCGCGTGCGAGCCGAACACCGCCGCAATGGCAGCCGAAACCTCGTCCTCGGCCGCAGCCAGCAACGCAGTCGTCGGACCTGCCGCCGCGGCGTTCGCCGCGCTAAGGACCGAACCGATACCGGCCATATCCGAGGCCGCTGACAGCAGAGCTTCCGGAACTGCGATCACGAACGACATCCACTACCCCAATGGGATTAGGCGAGACGCCGATCGTATCCCCCGGCGTTCACAAAAATCAGTATTTCAACAACTTTCGCAGCCCCGCTCCGAAGTTGTTTGCACACGTCGCCGGCGGGGGTTAGTAGACTTAGTTCATGACTAAGTCCACCCCGACGTCCAACGCTATCAGGGTCGGCGTCCACGAAGCGAAGACCCGTATGTCGGAGCTGCTGCGGCTGGTCGACAGCGGTCAGGAAATCGAGATTGCCCGGGGCGGTGAACCCGTGGCAAAGCTTGTGCCGTTCCACCCCCGCGAGACCCGCCGCTTAGGTATAGACCGGGGCGTGTATACCGTGCCCGAGGATTTCGACGCTCCGTTGCCGGACGATGTCATTGCGAGCTTCAATCGGTGAAGCGCTACCTCGTAGACACCCATGTTTGGCTGTGGATGCAGTCAGACCCTGACCGGCTACGCGACGAAACACGGGCAATCGTTGCCGACGTCCGCAATAACATTCTGTTTTCGGCCGCCAGCGCTTGGGAGATCGCGATCAAGTATCGGCTCGGCAAGCTCGCATTGCCCGAAGCACCGGCCTCGTATGTGCCCGATCGCATGCGCCGCTCCGGAACGCCAATGCTGCCGATCGAGCATGCGCACGTGCTGAGGACCGCCGAACTTCCGGATCACCATAGGGATCCGTTCGACCGCGTCCTCGTCGCCCAAGCACAGCTGCTCGACCTGACGATCGTCACCGCCGATGACCAGTTGTCTGCCTACGATGTCGCGGTCGTCGCCGCCTAACGTCCCGACGCCACACGGCGTCCCTCACCCACCGGCAGGGTTAGCGCCGCAAGAGGAAGGACTCGACGGCCTGCCGGTATTCCCGCGGTGCCTCGTCGTGTACCAGGTGACCCGCCTCGGGTATCCGCAAATATGTTGTAGAGCAATCTCTTTCAGCCATCTTCCGCATCTGGCCTGGCGGCGTGACCGAGTCGCCAGCTTCGATGAGCAGCGCCGGCGATTGCACCGCCCGCCACTGCGCCCAGTAGTCGCGGGTACCCCACTCGGAGGCGATCTCGATCCATCGAGAGGTATGGCCGTGCAACCGCCAACCCGTGGCGGTACGGTCGAAGGCTTCCAGAAAGTATCTGCCGGCCACCGGCCCGAACTCCGCGAATACTTGTTCAGCAGAATCGAATTCGACCGGAAGCGCATGCAGCCACGGCTCCCACGGACCGGTGGTTCGGCCGCGGAAGTCCGGCGCCATATCCTCGACCACTAACGCCGAAACCAACTCGGGACGCTGCGCGGCCAGACACCACGAATGCAGGGCACCCATCGAATGCCCGACCAATCTGACCGGCACGCCCAACGCGGTCACCGCATCACGCAGATCGGCAACGAAACGTTCGGTGCTGATCGGGTATGGGTCGTTGACGTCGCGGCCTCGATGCCATGGCGCATCGTAGGTGTAGACGGTGCCCAGCCGGGTCAGCCACGGCAACTGACGCGACCAGGTGCTCCCCCGGCCCATCAGACCATGCACCAGGATCAATGGCTCGCCCTGTCCACCGCGATGGGTCAACAGATCGGTGGGCATGCCGGGCACGGTAGCCTAGCGACATGCCAGTGGTGAAGATCAATGCAATCGAGGTACCCGCCGACGCTGGCCCGGAACTGGAGAAGCGTTTCGCCCACCGCGCCCACGCGGTCGAGAACTCTCCCGGTTTCCTCGGCTTTCAGCTGCTGCGTCCGGTCAAGGGTGAAGACCGCTACTTCGTGGTGACGCACTGGGAATCCGAGGAAGCGTTCCAGGCGTGGGCGACTGGGCCCGCCATCGAAGCGCACGCCGGGCACCGCGCGAACCCCGTGGCGACAGGGGCGTCACTGCTGGAATTCGAAGTTGTGATGGACGTTGCCGGGACCGGCAAGACTGAGTAGCCGGCGGGTGGCTCAGCGCCGTGGGCTGGCGTTGGGCGTCGCAGCTGCATTGGTAGTTACCCTGGCGCCGGGTTGTGCGTCCTCCCCTACGCCGTCGGCGAACGCGGCGAACCCAGCGCGCCGCATCGACACCAGAACCCCGCCCGGTCTGCGGGCGCAGCAGACCATGGACATGCTCAACTCGGACTGGCCGATCGGCCCGGTCGGGGTTGGCACCCTGGCCGCGGCCGACCAGGTCGACTCCGTCGCAAAAACGATGGAAGCGCTCTGGTGGGATCGGCCCTTCAGCCTCGACAGCGTCGACATCGGCGCCAGTGTCGCCACGCTACACCTCATTTCTTCCTACGGCGCCCGACAAGACATCCGCATTCACACCGACGACGGTGGCTGGGTCGACCGGTTCGACCTCGATACTCAACCACCGCCGTCGATCACCTCGTGGGCCGACGTTGACGCCGTGTTGAGCAAGACCGGGGCCCGCTACTCATATCAGGTCGCCAAGGTCGACAATGGTCACTGCGACCCGGTAGCCGGCAGCAATACCGGCGAATCTCTGCCGCTGGCATCGATTTTCAAGCTGTACGTACTGCACGCACTGGCCGGCGCGGTCCGCAACGGTACGGTGTCGTGGGACGATCAGCTGACCGTCACTGCAAAGAGCAAGGCGGTGGGCTCTTCCGGCCTGGAATTGCCTCCCGGGGCACAGGTTTCGGTTCGCACGGCCGCCGAGAAGATGATCGCAACCAGCGACAATATGGCCACCGACCTGCTGATCGGAAAATTGGGCACGCACGCCATCGAGGAAGCCCTGGCCACCGCCGGCCATCACGATCCGGCCAGCATGACACCCTTCCCCACCATGTACGAGCTGTTCTCCGTTGGCTGGGGTCAACCGGATCTGCGCGACCAATGGAGGCGGGCGAGCCCACGGGTCCGCGCCCAATTGCTGCAGCAGGCGAATTCCACCCCATACCAACCTGATCCAACTCGAGCCCACACGCCTGCTTCTAGTTTTGGCGCGGAGTGGTACGGCAATGCCGAGGACATCTGCCGAGTGCACGCGACGCTGCAGGCTGATGCGGTCGGTCGGGCCGTACCCGTCAGACAGATCCTGTCGGCCGTCGCGGGTATCCAGCTGGATCGCGAGAAATGGCCCTATATCGGCGCGAAAGCCGGTGGGCTGCCGGGCGATCTGACGTTTAGTTGGTACGCCGTCGACAAGACCGGGCAGCCTTGGGTGGTGAGCTTCCAGCTGAACTGGCCACGCGATCACGGGCCAACGGTGACCGGCTGGATGCTGCAGGTCGCCAAACAGGTCTTCGCGCTGGTGGGCCCGAAATAGCTAGAGCCGCAACGTCCAGCTGTCTCTGCGGTAGTGCATGACGGTGCGGCTTAGCGGGCCAATATCAATGCGCCAGAACGATTTTGGTGGGATGTCGAGTGCTACCAGGATCGCCGCGCGAATCACCGCCGGATGCGTGACCGCCACAGTGTTGGCCGTCAACGAGTCCAGCCACCCGGCCACCCGGTCGATTAAGTCGACGATCGACTCGCCGCCCTGGGGCGCCTGCGCCGGGTCGGTGAGCCACGCGGCCAGCTCTTCGGCGGCGACGCTTTCCAGGGTTGCACCGCGCCACCGTCCGCAATCGAGGTCGGCCAGCCGCGGCTCGGTTGTTGCGTTGAGCCCCAACAACTCCGCGGTTTGTCGGGCGCGCCGCTCGGGTCCGGTGAGCTGGGACGTGTTGCCCCGGACAGCAAGGCGCGCAGCGGCTTCGGCCTGCCGGCGACCGATGTCGCTGAGCGGTTCATCGGCGGGGAAACGCGCGGCGGCCATGGCCGCAGTCATCGCGTGCGACACCAAAGTCAGCCGGATGACTTGACTCTTCCGGCCCGTTCGCCCAGCAGCCGGCTCGCGAGCGTCGCGAAAACCACGCCGGTGGTCACCCATAGCACCAGTTGGGTGCCCAGCGAAACCAGCCTGAATTCGTAGAGTACGTCGGCGGGAAAGCCCGCGGGCGTCTCTGCGATGGTCGGCAGAACCAAGATGATCAGAGCAATCGCCACGACATAAGCGCCGGCCGCGATCAAGCCGGCGTTCCAAGCGTCAAGCCGCGCGGCCAGCCTTCGAGCCAGCCACACCGCCGCGATCGCCAACGCCACCGACGCCAACACCATCACCAGATACCACAGGGTGCGCGACCTGATCGTGTCCGCCTGACCGACGGCCGGCGGATTGGGCGGATACTTCACGAACGGCACCAAATACACCGCGGTAAAGGCTCCCGCCGCAAGGCGTAGCGAAAGCTCCTGTGGTGCAGCGTCTTCCGCGCGCGCATAGGCGACGCAAAACGCAACCGTGAACAGCGCACCCATGGCAATGCCGAAAATCAGTACGCCGAAACCCAATCCGGCATTGCCCTGCACGCCACGGGTGAACAATTCGACGCCGTGCTCGTGTACGCCTTGAGCGTGCGCGACTTCGGCGCGGCCTTCCTCATATTCGATTGCGCGGCCAATTACCGGTTCGGCGAACAGGCGGGCGAAAACGAACGCCAGCACCGCGCCCACCGTGCCCGCAAGGAGACCGCGTGCTATCAGACGCTTCTCCACGACAGCGCCTCAGTGGCAGGGGAATCCGAGCAGATGCCTGGCGTCGTGAAAGAATTCGTGCACGTGTGAGTCGCTGCCGAACAGCGACACCGCGCCCTGGTCGATGCCGACGAAGTAGAGCGCCAGCAGCGCCAGGAAGGCGGTGGCCGCCAACCACAGCGCCGCACCTGCTGCCGACAGATCAACCGATCCAACCTGGGCTGTATGGGAATTCGCCACTGTCCACTCCTTCTGGGGATTTCGCGTCCCGCTTCGGTGCTGATGACGAGCGCCGGGTCTGACTGTGTACAGTGGCGCGACCGTTCTGGATTTTCACCAGATTCCGTCACTCATCAAACAACTGACAACACCGGTCAGTGTAAACCGCGGGTTGGGTCAGCCGTGCAGGAGCGTCTGCTCAACATTGGCGGCCTCGGCGCTGGCATAGCCGCCCGTACCCGAGGCCATCGTCTGCACAAACTGCGCATGAAACGCCGCGGCTTGCGCGCTGAGCGCCTGATAGGCCTGCGCGTGCGAACCGAACAACACCGCAATCGCGGCCGACACCTCGTCGGCACCGGCGGCCAGCACGCCGGTGGTTGGGGCCAGTGCCGCCGCGTTAGCCGCGCTGATGCTGGAACCGATATTGGCCAGGTCCGTGGCCGCAGCCGACAGGATCTCTGGAGCCGCGACCACAAACGACATTGGGCACCTCACAGCACGTCACTGATGAACCCATTCACTGTGACGACAGGGTGCTGCACCAATGTTGACTAGTTGCTGAATACGCAGGTCGCCGCTATTCGGCTTCCGTACCAGTCCCGCCCGCGCTGTGCGCTCCGGCCTTGGCGAGATCCGTCTCGGCCGGCGGCTTACGGGTTCCGGTGAAGGTGAAGACCGCGTCCTCGCCGGCGCTTTCGCCGTCCCAGTTGTCGACGTCGACGGTGACGATCTGTCCCGGCCCGACCTCCTCGAAGAGGATCTTCTCGGACAGCTGGTCCTCGATCTCGCGTTGGATGGTGCGCCGCAGCGGACGGGCACCCAGCACCGGATCGAAGCCACGCTTGGCCAGCAGCGACTTGGCCTTGTCGGTCATCTCCAGAGCCATGTCTTTGCTCTTGAGCTGGCCGGCGACCCTGCTGATCATCAGGTCGACCATCTGGATGATCTCTTCGCGAGTCAACTGGTGGAACACGATGATGTCGTCGATGCGGTTGAGGAACTCCGGTCGGAAGTGCTTCTTGAGCTCGTCGTTGACCTTCTGCTTCATCCGCTCGTAATCGTTCTCACCGCCGCCCTTGGTGAAGCCCAGGCCGACCGGCTTGGAGATGTCGGAGGTGCCGAGGTTGGACGTGAAGATCAGCACGGTGTTCTTGAAGTCGACCGTGCGGCCCTGCCCGTCGGTGAGCCGGCCATCCTCGAGCACCTGCAACAGGCTGTTGTAGATCTCCTGATGCGCCTTTTCGATCTCGTCGAAGAGAACCACGGAAAACGGCTTGCGCCGCACCTTCTCGGTGAGCTGGCCGCCCTCTTCGTATCCGACATACCCAGGCGGAGCGCCGAACAGCCGCGACGCGGTGAACCGGTCGTGGAACTCGCCCATGTCGATCTGGATGAGCGCGTCGTCGTCGCCGAACAGGAAGTTGGCCAGCGCCTTGGACAGCTCGGTCTTACCGACACCGGACGGGCCAGCGAAGATGAACGAACCCGACGGGCGCTTGGGATCTTTCAGCCCGGCGCGGGTACGGCGGATCGCCTTGGAGACGGCCTTGACCGCGTCGACCTGGCCGATGATCCGCTTGTGGATCTCGTCCTCCATGCGAAGCAGCCGGGTGGTCTCGGCCTCGGTGAGCTTGAACACCGGGATGCCAGTCCAGTTGCCCAGCACCTCGGCGATCTGCTCGTCGTCAACCTCGGCAACCACATCGAGATCGCCTGAACGCCATTGCTTTTCGCGCTCTGCCCGCTGAGCCACCAGCTGCTTTTCGCGATCGCGCAGGCTGGCGGCCTTCTCGAAGTCCTGGGCGTCGATCGCCGATTCCTTCTCCCGGCGGGCCTCGGCGATCTTCTCGTCGAACTCACGCAGGTCTGGCGGCGCGGTCATGCGGCGAATCCGCATCCGGGCACCGGCCTCGTCGATCAGGTCGATGGCCTTATCCGGCAGGAACCGGTCGTTGATGTAGCGGTCGGCCAGGGTGGCCGCGGCCACGATGGCGCTGTCGCTGATCGACACCCGGTGGTGGGCCTCGTAGCGGTCGCGCAGACCCTTGAGGATCTCGATGGTGTGCTCCACCGTCGGCTCGCCCACCTGCACCGGTTGGAAGCGGCGCTCCAGCGCGGCGTCCTTCTCGATGTACTTGCGGTACTCGTCGAGCGTGGTGGCACCGATCGTCTGCAGTTCGCCGCGGGCCAGCTTGGGCTTGAGGATGCTGGCCGCGTCGATCGCGCCCTCGGCGGCACCGGCACCGACCAGCGTGTGCAGCTCGTCGATGAACAAGATGATGTCGCCACGCGTGTTGATCTCCTTGAGCACCTTCTTCAGGCGCTCCTCGAAGTCACCGCGGTAGCGCGAGCCGGCGACCAGCGATCCCAGGTCCAGGGTGTAGAGCTGCTTGTCCTTCAGCGTCTCGGGAACCTCGCCGTGCACGATGGCCTGCGCGAGGCCCTCGACGACGGCCGTCTTGCCGACACCTGGCTCGCCGATCAGCACCGGGTTGTTCTTGGTGCGGCGGGAGAGCACCTGCATCACCCGCTCGATTTCTTTCTCGCGGCCGATAACGGGGTCAAGCTTGCCTTCCATCGCCGCCGACGTCAGGTTGCGGCCGAACTGGTCAAGAACCAAGGAAGTCGAAGGCGAGCCGGACTCCCCGCCCCGACCACCGGTGCCGGCTTCGGCGGCCTCCTTGCCCTGGTAGCCGGACAGCAGCTGGATAACCTGCTGACGCACTCGGGTCAGCTCGGCGCCCAGCTTGACCAGCACCTGGGCCGCCACGCCCTCACCCTCGCGGATCAGGCCCAGCAGGATGTGCTCGGTGCCGATGTAGTTGTGGCCGAGCTGCAGCGCCTCACGCAGGCTCAGCTCGAGAACCTTCTTGGCGCGCGGGGTGAACGGGATGTGCCCGGACGGCGCCTGTTGGCCCTGGCCGATGATCTCCTCGACCTGGCTGCGGACGCCTTCCAGCGAGATACCCAGCGACTCCAGCGACTTCGCCGCGACGCCTTCGCCCTCGTGAATCAGACCCAACAGGATGTGCTCGGTGCCGATGTAGTTGTGGTTGAGCATCCTGGCCTCTTCTTGCGCCAAGACGACGACCCTGCGGGCACGGTCGGTAAATCGTTCGAACATCGGTCGTTACCTGCTCTCCCTAACCATCGGTACAAAACCCTTAGTGGGTCCTGCCGGTCTTGGGACCGGAACCGCGTACCTGCCGTCCACTGTAATGGTCGGCCTGCCGGGGTTCCTAACCTTGCGGTCCGCCCCGCGACAACAGAACGCAACGGTTAAACGACGAAAACCACCAATGCGTTTCCCGTGCCTCCCGGCGAGCAGTTACGCCGCCAGCGAACACTGGCGAGAAAAGGCCTAAAGCGCCTTAAAGCACCGGCGCCCAGGCTTTTGAGCCTGGGCGCCGGTAAACAAATGTCAGGTTGCGGCGTGGAATGCGTCGATGACGTCGGCCGGGATGCGGCCACGCGTCGATACGTTGTGGCCGTTGCGACGAGCCCATTCCCGGATCGCGGCACTCTGCTCACGATCGATAGCACCGCGACCGCGTCCAGCGCCGGAACGCCCACGCCGGCGACCGCCGACACGACGCCCCGCCGCCACCCATTGCTTCAGATCGCCACGCAGTTTCGCGGCATTCTTGGTCGAAAGATCAATCTCATAGGTCACCCCGTCAAGCCCGAATTCGACCGTTTCGTCAGCGGCGCCTGAACCGTCGAAATCATCGACCAAGGTGACGGTTACTTTCTTCGCCATTGGCTTACCCTCGCGTTTCTTCCTGTGCAGTTAGTGTTGCGTACGGATTGACTCCCCAGTCACCAATCTGCCATAGGAACGCAAAATACTCAATCCAGACACAACACAAGCAGTTCAGTTGGAGTGAGGCCGAACAATCGGGAACAAAACTGTCTCCCTAATTGACAGGCCGGTCAAAGACATCAACAACCGATCGATACCCATTCCCGTTCCCGTGCACGGTGGCATCCCGTACTCGAGAGCGGCCAGAAAATCCTCGTCAAGTGGCATCGCCTCGTCATCGCCGGCGACCGCGGCACGGACCTGATCTGCGAATCTCTCCCGCTGCACGACGGGATCGTTTAATTCCGAGTACCCGGTCGCCAGTTCCACTCCGCGCAAGTAGAGATCCCACTTCTCGGTCACTCCGGGGATACTGCGGTGCTGGCGGGTCAATGGCGTTGTCTCTACCGGAAAATCCTTGACAAATGTAGGCGCAGTCAACGTCTTGCCTACCGTGTGCTCCCAGAGTTCCTCGACGAGTTTGCCGTGACCAACGCCACGCTTGTCAAGAATGTCAACGTCCAGTTGATGTGCTATGGCACGTAAGCGATCGATCGACGTCTGTGGCGTGATCTCTTCGCCAAGTGCCGCCGACAACGACGGATACATTTGTATGGTCGCCCATTCTCCGTCGATGTCGTAGACGCTGCCATCGGGCATCGGCAGTTGTCTGGTCCCGATCGCCTCGTCGGCTACCTCTTGAATAAGCTCCCGCGTGGTGACAGCCGAATCGTCATAGGTTCCATACGTCTGGTAGGTCTCCAACATGGAGAATTCCGGGGAATGCGTGGAATCGGCCCCTTCGTTTCGGAACACACGATTAAGTTCGAAGACTTTGTCGAAACCACCGACTATGCATCGCTTGAGGAACAGTTCCGGCGCGATCCGCAGGTAAAGATCGATGTCGAGGGCATTGGAATGGGTGACGAACGGCCGGGCCGCGGCCCCACCGGCCAGTGTTTGCAACATCGGCGTCTCGACTTCGAGGAACCCGCGTCGTTCCAGTCCATTGCGTATCGCACGCATGACCGCGATCCGCTGACGGGCGACCGCGCGTGCTTGGGGGCGCACGATGAGGTCGACATAGCGCTGCCGAACGCGCGATTCTTCGCTCATCTCCTTGTGCGCCACCGGCAGGGGCCGCAACGACTTCACTGCCATCCGCCACGAATCAGCAAGAACGGATAATTCCCCGCGGCGTGAATTGATCACAGCGCCGTGCACGTAGACGATGTCGCCGATATCGACGTCGGCCTTCCACGCATCGAGGGCTTCCTGCCCTACCTTGTCCAGGCTGATCATCGCCTGTAACTGGGTGCCGTCGCCGTCCTGCAGCGTTGCGAAGCACAGTTTTCCGGTGTTGCGGGCGAATACCACCCGGCCCGCGACACCAACGATGTCATCGGTGGCTTCATCGATCGCCAGGTCAGGATGGGCGGCGCGGACCTCGGCCAGGGTGTGGGTGCGCTGCACCGCGACCGGGTAAGCCTGGCGGCCCTCGTCGAGCAGGCGAGCGCGCTTGTCGCGACGGATCCGGAATTGCTCGGGAAGGTCGGTCTCGGCTTCCTTATCCTGGGCACTCACGACGTGCCAGCTTAAGGGGTCGGAGACGAGCCGCGTCAGCGCGCCGTCTTTAGCCGGCCGCGTTGAGCGTCCTGATTACGTTCGAAGACGAGCCGCAGACCATGCAACGTCAGATGCTGGTCGTAGTGCTCGACGGTATGCAACTCGGGAAGCAAAAGTGGCGCAGTGTGCCCCGTGGCCACAACCGCGACGTCGTCGTCGCCACTGAATCCACGCACATCTTCGCGGACGCGGCTGACGAGGCCGTCGACCAGCCCGGCGAAGCCGAACACCGCACCGGCCTGCATGCATTCGACAGTATTCTTGCCGACAACCGAACGGGGGCGGGCCAATTCGACGCGGCGCAGGGCGGCAGAGCGGGCCGCCGCCGCATCGGAAGACACCTGCACGCCCGGCGCAATGGCCCCACCGAGAAATTCACCCTTGGCTGACACCGTATCCACGCAGATCGACGATCCGAAATCGACGACGATCGCCGCCTTGCCGAACTTGTGGTACGCGGCAAGACAGTTCACGATCCGGTCGGCGCCCACCTCTTTCGGGTTGTCGACCAGCAGTGGGATACCGGTACGCACGCCCGGCTCGATCAGCAGGTGTGGGACCGACGGCCAGTACTGATCGAGCATGATCCGAACCTCGTGCAGCACCGACGGGACGGTGGACAAGCCGGCGGCGCCGGTGAGCCGCTCGGCATCTTCGCCGATGAGACCGTCGATAGTGAGCGCCAGCTCGTCCGCGGTGACTTCGGATTCAGTGCGTATCCGCCACTGCTGCACGACCTTTGCGTGCTCTTTGGCTCCGGAAATCAGGCCGACTACCGTGTGGGTGTTGCGGACGTCGATCGCCAGCAGCACGGCTACCGCACACCGATCCGTGGGTCCAGTAGCTCATCAACGCCATCAGGCACATAGGCCGGGTCGTGGCCGAGGTCGATCTGCTTATTCTGAGCGTCGACGAACACGATCCGCGGCTTATAAGCGCGGGCCTCGGCGTCCTCCATGGTTCCGTACGCGATCAGGATCACCAGATCACCCGGGTGGACGAGATGCGCGGCGGCGCCATTGATTCCAATCACGCCACTGCCGCGTTCCCCGGTGATCGCATAGGTGACGAGCCGGGCGCCGTTGTCGATATCGACAATCGTCACCTGCTCTCCTTCAAGCAGGTCCGCGGCGTCCATCAGGTCCGCGTCAATGGTTACCGACCCAACGTAATGCAGGTCGGCCTGCGTGACGGTGGCACGGTGGATCTTCGATTTCAGCATCGTCCGTAACATCAGTTCCTCCAATGTGATTGGGCGAATTCCGCCTCAGGTTCGTCCGGCCCGACGGTGCCGGCGAAAGTTCCGATCTGGATTTCAATGTTGTCCAGGAGCCTGGTGGTGCCCAGCCTGGCGGCAACCAGCAGCCGGCCGGATTTGTCGAGCCGTACCGGACCAAGCTCGGCATCACGCAGCTCCAGGTAGTCGACGGAGAGATCAGGCACCGCGTCGAGCACGGCGCGGGCCGCGTCCAGCGCGGCCTGGGCACCGGCCGTTGCGGCATGAGCACCGGCGGACAGCGCCGCTGAGAGCGCCACGGCCGCTTCACGCTGGATCGGGTCGAGGTAGCGATTGCGCGACGACATCGCCAAGCCATCGGCTTCCCGCACGGTGGGCACCCCGACCACCCGGACGTCGACGTTCAAGTCCGCGACCATCTGCCGGATCAGCACCAACTGCTGGTAGTCCTTCTCGCCGAAGAACGCCGCGTCCGGTCGCACGATCGCAAACAGCTTGAGCACGACGGTCAACACGCCGGCGAAATGCGTTGGCCGAGCGGCGCCTTCGAGTTCGGTAGCCAGCGGACCGGGCTGCACGGTAGTGCGCAGGCCATGGGGATACATCGCCGCTGCGGTGGGCGCGAAGACGACCTCAACACCTTCGGCGCGCAATTGCGCCAGGTCGTCGTCCAAGGTTCGGGGATAGGCGTCACGATCTTCCCCGGCACCGAATTGCAGTGGGTTGACGAAGATCGACACCACGACCACCGCACCCGGCACCCGCTTGGCCGCGCGCACCAGGGCAAGGTGGCCCTCGTGCAGCGCTCCCATCGTGGGCACCAACATCACCCGTCGGCCGGTGTGTCGCAGCGCGCGGGTCACATCGGTGACGTCACTGGGAGCCGAGTACACGTTCAGCGCGCCGGGATTGAAGGTGGGCTTAGTCATGGCGCCAACACCTCGACGACGTCGTCGGGAGCGTGGGCACGTTGCGCGGTACGCAGCGCGTTCACCCGATATGCCTGGGCCAACTGTGGATCCGCCTGGGCCAGTGCGGCCAAGTGGCCGGCAACCGCGGCCGCATCACCGCGGGCCACCGGCCCGGTGAGCGCGGCCTGCCCACGCTGCAGCGTGTTCTCCAGCGCCGCACGTGCCAACGGTCCGACGATGCGTTCGGCGATCCCGCCAGGCTGGTTGTCGACGAGTTGTTGGCCAAGCAGTTCGGTACCGCGCAAGGCGACGCGCAACGCCTCGACGGCGTCGGCCACAACGGTCACCAGGTGGTTGCTCGCGTGGGCCAGGGCAGCGTGATAGAGGACGCGTGCATCCTCGTGCACTCTGAATGGCTCGCCGCCCATCTCCAGCACCAGTGACTGCCCAATCGCATATCCGACATCGTCGGCGGCGGTAATCCCGAAGCAGGTGTCCGGCAACCGGCTGATGTCCTCGTCGGAGCCGGTGAAGGTCATTGCCGGGTGGATGGCCAGCGGCGTGCAGCCCTGCTCGGTCAACGGCGCGAGAATTCCGGTCCCGTTGGCGCCGGACGTGTGCGCCACGATCGTGCCGCGACGCACCGCCGAGGTGGCCGCCAAGCCGGACACCAGACCCGCAAGTTCGCTGTCAGGAACCGCCAACAGCAGCAGCTCGGCGCCGGCGGCGACATCGGGCGGCGGTAGTACCGGGGTATCCGGCAGCCTGCGCTGCACCCGCTGCAGGGACGCGTGGGAGATGGCGCTGCACGCCACCACAACGTGGTCGGCGCGCTCCAGCGCAACGCCTAACGCGGTGCCTACCCGGCCGCCAGAGATGATCCCCACCTTGAGCCTGGCCGGGCGCAAACCGTCGAACTGCACCACAGCAGACGACCTCACATGCTTCTTGGTTCGTTCCAGTCCCATCGATCGGGTACCGGACGGTCCCTATGACTGTAGTCGATTTGTTAGGCGGTACCCAGTGTCATCCGTCACGGCGACGACGTCGACCGCCTCCGCTCGGCTCGATCTGAAGTCGCGCCATCAGGTCGGCGACCGAATGACCACCAGTTCTTGGTGCGCGTTCATCCGAGACATCTGGGCCAGCTTGGCCCTCCGTCACCGCCTCGGCGCTGCGGTGCCGGGGCGCAGGCTCGGGAGGTGGCGCCGGGGCCAGACGGGGTGGCGCTGGGGCAGTTGCCGGACCAGTTGCGGCTGGAGGAGTGCCAACCAGGCCGGCCACGCCATAGTCGCGGTACTCCGCCGAATGGCGAGACCGGGACCGGCGTCCGCCATATTCCGCCGCGACATCGGCCTGGGCCGGCGGGCTCTCCTCGTGGTCCTCCGGGTTCGAGTGCCGGGCACGCCGCCGTCGGCCCTCGTTGGGTGGGGCGGGCGGGGCGACGGCGTCGGCGGACGACCAGCTGCTGCCGGGTGTTCCAGGGGGCAGCCACTGACCGTCAGCGGGGACCGGCTGCCACTGCGAGGGCGCGGGCTCCCGAAACGGTGGTTGCGGCGGTGCTGGCGGCGGGGGCCGATGGCGCGGCTGATACAGCGGATCGGGTTGCAGTGGCGGGGCCTCATATTGCATGTGTACCCGCTCCCCCGAGGGTGTCGGGTGCCGCGGCGGCAACAATGGTTCCTCCGGCACATCGATGATCGCGCTGTCGTCGGTGCGGCTGCTGGCTTCTTCCCGCCGAACTGCCCTGAGCCGATCGCTGGACACCCAGTCGACGGGTGGGCTTTCGGTGTTTTGCGTCTCCAGCGCCGGGCGGTGCTGCAGGTCCGCGTCGAACAAGATCTCCAGGCTGGTCCGCAGCGCGGACAGTTCCGCCCGCAGCGCGGCCACCTCGTCCGCGGCGGCGCCGCGCAGCTCGGAGGCCAACTCGCGGCGCAGCTGGGACTCCACAGTTAGCTCGTACTCGCGTCGGGCGGAAATTTCGCGATCCAACTGAAGGTCGTAGACAAGCTTCAGATCACGCGCCCGGGCCTGGTCGCCCTCGGCTTGCCGGCGGTACAGCACCGACACGAATGCGCCGGCGACTGCGGCCCACAGCGCCAGGATCACAGCGAGCTTGAGCAGTTCCACGCGATTGGTGAAAACCAACGCGGAACTGGCCCCGATTGCGAAGACCAGCAACGTCGTCAAGAGCACCCACCCCGGCCTGCGGCCGCCGCGCCGGACCCGGGCGCCGCGGGACAGAACGGTCATGGCCTGACTGTACCGGGCGAGGTCACTCCGCGTGTCGCGCAAGTCCGGCGATTCTCGCGCCGAGTTTCCACCAGCCCAAGCCGGCTAGGTTTCCGCGCCCTCACCGCGCTCAGTCGGATCTTGGGGAGATTTGCAGCAATGTTGCAGCCACAGCGCGGCAACCACCAAAGCCAGCGCGCTGACGGCAGCCACCACTGCTCCGGTGTTGTCCTCGGCGACCGCCCGCTGCCACGACAGCCGCGGTAGGAAGTACACCAGCACCCCGATCCACCAACCCAGCACCAGCGCACCCACCCACGCCGACGCCTTGGCGACCACCAGGCTGCGCGCCACCGCGAGCGGGTGTAACCAACCGGGCCCGTCCCCGATCTCGCCGTCGTTGATCTTTGCCCGCACGTAACGCCCCCACAGCGCCTCGGCAACGGCCACTGCGAGCAGCGACAGGCCCGTCCACACCGTGATTGGCGGAAACCACCGGTACAACACCCCGACCAGCAGGTAACCCACCACCGCAGCACAGATCACCGCGGCCGTGAGGTCACGTTTTCTGGTCGGTCCCATCAGCTTTCCAGCACCAAAGGCGACATCCGCACACTCTCCCGCTCTGCCGGCTCCAGTTCGGCCAGCAGCTCGGCAACCGGCCGGACTTGGCCGGCGACCGTCAGCCGCGCCCCGGGATCGACCTCCAACCACGGGATCATCACGAACGCCCGCAAATGGGCGCGCGGATGCGGCAGTGTCAGGTTGGGGTCGTTCGCCAGGATTTCGACCGGCCCGTCCGGCCCTGTCCGGTAGCAGGCGATCAGGTCCACGTCGAGAGTGCGCGGGCCCCAACGTTCGCCGCGCACCCGACCCGCTGCCCGCTCTGCCTCCTGAGCTCGACGCAACCAGTCCTGGGCGTCGCAAGCCGGGTCGTCGACGATGAGAATCGCATTGAGGAACGGTCCCTGCTCGACGTCGCCCCAAGGATCCGCCTCGTACACGCCAGAGGCCGCAACAACGTCGCCCATCGCATCGACTGCCGACTGCAGCCGGGCCAAGCGGTCACCCAGGTTGGAGCCGATGGACAGCACCGCGCGGCTCATCACACCTCACTCGCGGGGATGATCGAACCTCGACCGCCGCGCCGCGACCGTCGGGTCACCACCGCCACATCTGCGAATATCTGCTGGATGGGAGCCTGTGGCTTGTGCACCACCACCTCGACGGCATGGACACGCTCATCGCCCATCACGTGGTCGGCGATCTCGGCCCCGACCGTTTCGATCAGCCGCCGCGGGGGTCCCCCGACGATCTCGGCCGCACGCGCGGCCAGCTCAACATAGTCATAGGTGTCGGCCAGCTCATCGCTCTTGGCCGCATCGGCCAGGTCGATCCACAACGTGATATCGACGACAAAGCGCTGCCCGCTGACCCGCTCGTGGTCGTAGACGCCGTGATAGCCATGAACAGTCAAGCCGCGCAATTCGATGCGGTCAGCCATCGGGTCCGGTCCTTTCGCCGCGCTGCCAGGCTTCGACGACCTTGAGGGCATCGACCGAGGCTCTCACGTCGTGTACACGCACACCCCATGCCCCATGCAGGGCCGCCAGCGCGGAAATCACCGCCGTCGCCGTCTCGCGGCCGTCAGGCGGTCGCGCCTTGCCGTCCGGTCTGGCTAACAGGGCACCGAGGAAGCGTTTGCGCGAGGCGCCCAGTAGCACCGGGACACCGGTGCCAACAAACTCCGGCAAGGCGTGCAGCAGCGCCCAATTGTGTTGTCCCGTCTTGGCGAATCCAAGCCCCGGATCGATCACCAGCTTTGCCGGATCGACACCCGCGGACACCGCGTCGTCGACGCATGCGAGCAGATCGGCGCGCACTTCGGCCACCACGTCCTGGTAGTGCGGAACCTGATGCGGGATGTCCGCCGACACCCGCCGCCAGTGCATCAATACCCACTGCACACCGGCTTCCGCCACCAGTGGCGCCATCGCCGGATCGGCGCGTCCACCGGACACATCGTTGACGATCTGGGCACCGTTTTCCAGCGCCGCGCGTGCGACATCGGCGTGCATTGTGTCAATGCTGACGGTAATGCCCTGTGCCGCAAGTTCTTTGACGACGGGTACCACGCGCGACGTCTCGACTCCCGGGTCTACCCGAGTGGCACCGGGCCGAGTCGACTCCCCGCCGACGTCGATAACCCCCGCGCCCTGTGCGGCCAATGCCCGACCATGCTGCACCGCGCCTTCAGCGTCGAGATACCGTCCGCCGTCCGAAAATGAGTCGTCAGTGACGTTCAGTACGCCCACAACCTGCACGCGCCGGATTCACTTACGCAGAATCAGATCGAGCGCTTCGGCTCGAGAAGCGGCATCGGTCTTGAACTGGCCCCGCACCGCCGACGTAGTCGTGATCGCACCGGGCTTACGCACGCCGCGCATCGCCATGCACAAATGCTCGGCCTCAACGACCACGATGACCCCGCGCGGCTCAAGCCGTTCCACCAGGGCGTCGGCGATCTGGCTGGTGAGCCGTTCCTGCACCTGCGGTCGCTTGGCATACAAGTCAACCAGCCGCGCGATCTTCGACAACCCGGTCACCCGGCCGTCCACATTGGGGATGTAGCCGACATGCGCCACGCCGTGGAACGACACCAGGTGGTGCTCGCAGGTGGAGTACAGCGGTATCGCCTTGACGATCACCAACTCGTTGTGGTCCTCGTCAAACATCGTGCTCAGCACCGTGCTGGGGTCGATGTAGAGCCCAGCGAATATCTCTCGGTAGGCGCGAGCGACGCGGGCCGGAGTCTCGCGTAAACCGTCTCGGTCCGGGTCTTCGCCGATCGCAAGCAGCAATTCGCGGATGGCGGCTTCGGCACGCGGCTGGTTGAACACCCGCACCTGATCGGCTGCGTCCCGGGAATCTAACTGCGTCATCGAAGCCTCCGTTCGTCAACCGTGCGCCGGCGGATTCGACCGACTGACGCCCTTGTCCGACGGCTCGGACGGCTCGTCGGCATCCGGCTCGGTTTGATCAGGACGATAAGCGGGATAGGGCGCGGGCCGAGGGCGATTGGACGACTGCGGTGGCCATCCAGGCGCACGCCACCCGGCCGGGGCGCCGTAATCAGGCTGGGTGGGCGCATGGCTGGCACTGTGCGAACCGTTGGCGCCGCGTCCAGCAAGGCCCGCTTCGGCTTCGGCCGCCTCAGCCGCCTGGGTTGCCTGTGCGATGGCCGCCTTGAACGCCGGCTCGGGGATCGGCTGCGGCCACGGTTCGCCCCGCTCGATCGCCAGCTCGCCGGGCGTCTTGATGGGCGGCTTGTCCGACGGGATCCGGCCACCGAAGTCGTCGAACATGGTGAGCCGAGGCCGCTTTTCGACGTTGGCGAAGATGCTTTCCAGTTCGGGTCGGTGCAGGGTTTCTTTTTCCAGCAGCTCGCCGGCCAGGGTGTCGAGCACGTCGCGGTATTCGGTGAGAATCTCCCACGCCTCGGTGTGTGCCGCCTCGATGAGCTTGCGGACCTCTTCGTCGATTTCGCGGGCGACCTCGTGCGAATAGTCCGGTTGCGTGCCCATGGTGCGGCCGAGGAACGGATCACCGTGTTCGGTGCCGTATTTGACCGCGCCGAGCCGGGCGCTCATACCGAACTCGGTGACCATCGCCCGGGCGACCTTGGTGGCTTGCTCGATGTCGGACACCGCGCCCGTCGTTGGCTCACGGAAGACCAATTCCTCGGCGGCGCGCCCGCCCATCGCGAACACCAGCTGCGCGATCATCTCCGAGCGGGTTCTTAGGCCCTTGTCTTCTTCCGGCACGGCGACCGCGTGGCCGCCCGTGCGTCCTCTGGCGAGGATCGTCACCTTGTAGACCGGGTCGATATCTGGCATCGCCCAGGCCGCCAGCGTGTGCCCACCCTCGTGATAGGCGGTGATCTTCTTCTCGTGCTCGCTGATGATCCGGCCCTTGCGTCGGGGCCCGCCGATCACCCGGTCGACCGCCTCTTCCAGGGCGGGACCGGTAATAACCGTGCCGTTCTCCCGGGCGGTCAGCAGCGCCGCCTCGTTGATGACGTTGGCCAGGTCGGCGCCGGTCATGCCGACGGTCCGCTTGGCTAGCCCGTCCAGGTCGGCGTCGTCGGCGATCGGCTTGCCCTTGGAGTGCACGCGGAGGACGGCGCGGCGCCCGGCCAGGTCGGGGTTGGACACCGGGATCTGGCGGTCGAAACGGCCGGGCCGCAGCAACGCGGGGTCGAGGATGTCGGGCCGGTTGGTGGCCGCGATCAGTATGACGCCGGCGCGATCACCGAAGCCGTCCATCTCCACCAGCAACTGGTTCAGCGTCTGCTCGCGCTCGTCGTGGCCACCGCCCAGCCCGGCGCCTCTTTGTCGGCCCACGGCGTCGATCTCGTCGACGAAGATGATGCACGGGCTGTTCTGCTTGGCCTGCTCGAAAAGGTCCCGCACTCGCGAGGCACCGACGCCGACGAACATCTCGACGAAATCCGATCCGGAGATGGTGAAGAACGGAACGCCCGCCTCTCCCGCTACCGCGCGGGCCAGCAGGGTCTTGCCGGTCCCCGGTGGCCCGTAGAGCAGCACGCCTTTGGGGATCTTGGCGCCCAGCGCCTGGTACCTGCTGGGGTTCTGCAGGAAGTCCTTGATCTCGTAGAGCTCCTCGACCGCCTCGTCGACGCCCGCGACGTCGGCGAACGTGGTCTTGGGCATGTCCTTGGAGAGCTGCTTGGCGCGCGATTTGCCGAAGCCGAAGCCCATTCGGGCGCCGCCCTGCATGCGGGAGAACATCACGAACAGGCCGACCAGCAACAGCAGCGGCAGCACGTAGACGAGCAGCTCGCCCAGGATGCTGCCTTCGTTGACGACGGTGCTGACCTTTGCGTTCTTGGCGTTGAGAGCGTTGAACAGGTCGACGGCATACCCGGTGGGGTACTTGGTGATGACCTTGTCGGAATTGTCGGTGTCGTTGTTGCCCTTCTTCAGGGTCAGCCGCAGCTGCTGTTCGCGGTCATCGATCTGCGCGCTCTTGACGTTGTCGCTGTTGATCTGAGCCATCGCCACCGAGGTGTCGACGGGCTTGTAGCCGCGGGTGTCGTCACTGAAGTAGAAGAATGACCAGCCGAGTAACACCACGACGGCAATCGCCGTTATGGTGCGGATCAAGTTTTTCCGGTTCATCAATCATCGGCCGTGCCGGCCAGGTCCTTCCCTATATACGCAGCTGGAAAACCAAGGCTACCGCCCGTGGCGATCGCCAGCCCGGGAAGTGGCGATCGCAAGCTCCGGCGGAGCCGGAGCGCAGCGGGTCGCCACCGTCTCGCCGAGCCCTGCCGAGCCGGAGCGCAGCGGGTCGTCACCGTCTCGCTAGACCAACGACCGACCGTTCCTAATAGATCCGGAACATGGCAAACAACACAAGACGCCGCCCCGACTAGCGCCGTAGTGGCCGAGGTGCTGCGCAATCGTCAACACCAGCATTGCGCCGGCACCACGTCGGACACATGGTGCTGGCGGTACGGCCTTACCGGCGTAGCTGCTCGTAGTAACGGGCCTCGACCACATTGCCGTCCGGATCAGCGAAGTAGTAGCCCTGCGGTGCCCACCCCTGCGCCCCGAAGGAATGGTTCAGCCGGGCGCTGGTGTCCACGCCCGCTTGCTGCAAACGTTGATCGAGTTCGTCGTATTCGGATTTCGACATTGCCAGGCAGACATGATTTACCCGATGGCCGGCGCTGCCTGCGACTTTCGTCATCGACTCGGTAGGGCCAGCGCCTTCGGCCGGCATCAAGTCGATGATGGATTCCTCGCTCACCCGCACGCTCGGGAACGGCGCTTCTCCGGCCTGGAACTCTTCGAATCGCACCGGCGTCAACCCGACGACCCTCGTATAGAAGTCCATCGCCGTCCGCGGATCCGTTGTCCAGAGCACGATGTGGTCAAGCCGCATGGATCAATATCATGCTCGCTAAGCCCTTCTCAGCCCAGTGCCGTTGTGATTTGGTGAGACCATGGGCTTGGCTACCGAGCGACTAGTAGACACCAATGGTTTGCAGCTGCACGTGATCGAGGCCGGGGACCGCGGCGCACCGGTAGTGATATTGGCCCACGGCTTTCCCGAACTGGCCTATTCATGGCGACACCAGATTCCGGCCCTAGCCGAAGCCGGCTACCACGTGCTGGCTCCCGATCAGCGCGGCTACGGCGGGTCGTCTTGTCCGGAGGCGATCGAGGCCTACAACATTCACGAGTTGACCGCCGACATGGTGGGCTTGCTCGACCACGTCGGCGCCGAGCGCGCGGTCTGGATTGGCCACGACTGGGGCGCCATCGTGGTCTGGAATGCACCACTGTTGCACCCGGACCGGGTTGCCGGGGTCGCCGCGTTGAGCGTGCCGGTGGTGCCGCGCCCACGGACGCCGCCAACGCAGGCACTCCGGGACAGGTTCGGGGAGAACTTCTTCTACATCCTCTACTTCCAGGAACCGGGTGTCGCCGACGCCGAACTCAGCCGGGATCCGGCCCGCACGATGCGTCGGATGATCGGCGGCCTGCAGCTACCCGGGGACCGGAGCGCGGCACTGCGGATGCTCGCGCCGGGCCCGGAAGGCTTCATCGATCGGCTTCCGGAACCGGCCGGGCTCCCGGACTGGATCAGCCAGGACGAGCTTGATCATTACATCAGCGAGTTCACTCGAACGGGCTTCACCGGCGGTCTGAACTGGTATCGCAATTTCGACCGCAACTGGGAGACCACGGCCGAACTCAACGGCGCCACTATCTCTGTGCCGTGTTTGTTCATCGGCGGGACAGCCGACCCCGTACTCACCTTCACCCGCCGCGATCGGGCCGCCGAAGTGATCACCGGCCCGTATCGCGAAGTGATGATCGACGGAGCCGGGCACTGGCTGCAGCAGGAACGGCCCGACGAGGTGAATGCGGCGCTTATCGAATTCCTTCGCACGGTGGAGTGGTGATGAGCGCACCCATGCGTTTCGGCGTCTTTATTACTCCTTTTCATCCGACGGGCCAATCGCCAACGGTGGCACTGGAATACGACATGGAGCGGGTTGTCGCGCTCGATCGGCTGGGATACGACGAAGCGTGGTTTGGCGAACACCACTCCGGCGGCTACGAATTGATCGCGTGCCCGGAAGTGTTCATCGCGGCTGCGGCGGAGCGGACCAAGCACATCCGGCTGGGTACCGGCGTCGTTTCGCTGCCCTACCACCATCCGCTGATGGTGGCCGATCGCTGGGTGCTGCTGGATCATCTGACCCGCGGGCGGGTCATGTTCGGCGCCGGGCCGGGCGCGCTGCCGTCGGATGCCTACATGATGGGCATCGATCCGATCGATCAGCGGCGGATGATGCAGGAGTCCCTCGAGGCGATCCTCGCGCTGTTCCGCGCCGCGCCAGAAGAACGTATCGACCGTCACTCCGATTGGTTCATCTTGCGGGACGCGCAGTTGCATATCCGCCCATACACCTGGCCGTATCCCGAGATATCAACGGCCGCAATGATTTCACCGTCTGGTCCGCGACTGGCCGGTGCACTGGGTACATCGCTGCTGTCGCTTTCGATGTCAGTTCCGGGCGGCTACGCGGCGCTGGAGAACACCTGGGAAGTGGTGCGCGAGCAGGCCGCCAAAGTGGGCCGGGACGAGCCAGACCGCGCCGATTGGCGCGTGCTTTCGATCATGCACTTGGCGGACACTCGCGACCAAGCGTTCGACGATTGCACCTACGGTTTGCTCGATTTCTCGAAATACTTTGGCGCGGCTGGGTTTGTCCCGCTGGCCAACAGCGTGCAAGGCACACAGTCGCCCAGAGAATTTGTCGAGGAGTATGCGGCCAAAGGGAATTGCTGCATCGGCACACCCGACGACGCGATCGCACACATTGAAGATCTGCTCGACCGCTCCGGCGGCTTCGGGACGCTGTTGCTGCTCGGGCATGACTGGGCGTCACCGCAAGCGACTTTCCATTCCTACGATCTGTTCGCCCGCAAGGTGATTCCGCATTTCAAGAGACAACTCGAAGCGCCGCGGGCATCTCACGACTGGGCCAGGGGCAAGCGCGATGAACTGATCGGCCGCGCCGGTCAAGCCGTCGTCAAGGCCATCACAGAGCATGTGTCCGAGCACGAGAGGGAGAGCGGCTGATGCGTGCTTCGGTGCTGCGCGACCGGCGCATGGTCTACCGGGACGACGTGCCCGATCCCGTTCCCGGACCGGGCCAGGTGTTGGTCGCGGTGCGGTCGTGTGGAATATGTGGCTCGGACCTGCATTTCGCCGCGCACGGCGCAGAGGTGCTGGCGCTGACCGCTCAGATGACACGCGGTGGCGGCGGCATGGACGTCGACCTCGACCGCGACATCTTCATGGGTCACGAATTCAGCGCCGAAGTCCTGGAGGCCGGCCCTGACACCGAAACCTATCCCGCTGGGACGCTGGTCACGTCGCTGCCAGTGCTGTTGTCCGACAAGGGGGTCGAGCCTATCGTCTACAGCAACACCACGATCGGTGGCTATGCCGAACGGATGCTGCTGTCGGCCCCGCTCCTGATTCCCGTCCCCAATGGCCTTGACCTCAAACATGCCGCGCTGACCGAACCAATGGCAGTGGGGTTACACGCAGTGAACAAGTCCAACATCTCGCCCCGCGAGACCGCTCTCGTGATCGGTTGCGGTCCAATTGGCACCGCGATAATCGCCGCGCTCCGCAGGAGTGGTGTTGAAACCATTGTGGCAGCTGACTTTTCGCCAAAGCGGCGCGAATTGGCCACCGCGATGGGCGCACATCAGGTCCTCGACCCCGCGCAGGGGTCGCCGTTCGACACCGTCAAGCCCGCGGTGGTTTTCGAGGCGGTCGGGGTGCCCGGGATTATCGACGACGTGTTGTCGCGGGCACGGCCGGGCACGCGGCTCGTCGTCGCCGGAGTGTGCATGCAACCCGACACCATGCATCCGTTCTTGGCGATCGCCAAAGAGATCAACGTGCAATTCGTACTCGCCTACACCCCGGAGGAGTTCGCCGACTCGCTGCGCGCAATCTCCGAAGGCGAGACCGACGTCAGCCCGCTGATCACCGGGGAGGTCGGTCTCGACGGAGTGGGTGCTGCATTTGACGACCTGGCCGACCCGGAGAGGCACTGCAAGATTCTGGTCACGCCTTAGGTTCTTGTCGGCTTGTCGGACCCCCTCATTAATATCGAAAGCGTGTTCGAAGACCTGCAGGGGTTGGGCTCTGCGGCGCTGGTCGGGGTGGTTGAGTCCACGCACCGGCAGGAGTCGATGCTGGTGGCGCGACGGATGGCGGCGGTCGCGGCGTTGCTGCGGAATCGGCGCGCCGCCGCCGAGCGGGCCGAGCAGCGAGATGGGTATGCCGGCATCGATGGGTTCGACCAAACCAAGGCCGAGGTCGCTGCGGCGATGAATGTGTCGCCGCTGGCGGCAAGCTATCTGGTGTTATACGCCGAAACACTGGATGTGCGCCTGCCCCACCTCGCGGCATTGTTGGCGGCGGGGCACACCGATTGGCGCACCGTGCGCTTGATTATCGGGCGCACCGAACTGGTCGATGAACAACTGATCGCCCAGTTGGATGAGTCGCTGGCCGCACGGATCGGCACCTGGCAGGGCTGGTCGCGCCAGCGGATCATCAACGCCGTCGATGCCGCGGTGCGCGCGGTGGATCCCGATGCGGCCCGGGAGCGCCAAGCCACCGCCGAGGCGGATCGCCATATCGGTGTCAACGCGTTGGGCAATGGGATGGCCGAGGTGTATGGCACGGTGCCGGCGGCTGCGGCCACGGCCTTTGACCGGCGGCTGTCCCAGCTGGCCGGCCAGGTGTGTGCCGGTGATCCGCGCACCATGGATCAGCGGCGCGCGGATGCGGTGGGCGCGCTGGCCGAGGGCCGCACGCTGGGGTGTGGGTGTGCACGGCCGGAATGTCCCGCCAGATGCGCCGACGATCGCGATGGTGGTGGGGTGCGGGTGGTGATCAATGTGGTGGCCGGCGAGCAGACGGTGTATGGCACCGGCACGGCGCCGGGCTATCTGGAGGGCTATGGGGTCATTGATGCCGAGCAGGTGCGTGATTTGGTCGCTACCGCGGCCCTGCATGTCATCGATCCTTACACCAGCCCGGTGGCGGCGTTGCGGTATCAGCCTTCTGCGGCCTTGGAGCGAGCGGTGCGGTGTCGGGATTTGACGTGTCGGTTTCCCGGGTGTGGCCGCCCGGCGATGGTGTGCGACCTCGACCATACGATTCCGTTTAACCACGCCGACCCGGCCGCTGGTGGGCTGACCGTGCTGGAAAATCTGAAATGTCTTTGTAGACAACATCATCGGCTGAAAACGTTCGGTGGGTGGCGTGACACCCAGTGCGCCGATGGCGCGGTGATCTGGACCTCGCCTAGCGGGCGGAGGTATCGGACGTCGCCGGCCGGTGTGGACCTGTTCGGGCTGGGTCGAAGACCGCCATGCGCGCCGCCGAAACCCAATCGGCGCGGTCGCTCGCAGCAGCGCGCCAGCCGAATCGCCCGGGCACGCAAGCATAACCGCGAGCAGCGGCCCATCAACGAATACCGGCGCTGGCTCGAACAGGCTCGAAAGCAGGAGATCGCCGACCGCAGGTTCCGCAATCACATGCGCGACATGCTGTTCCTGTTCAAGGGCACACCGAGCACCAGCCCGTTCTGTACCTGGGTCAACGATCCCCGCGAGTCAGAAGAACTCCCACCGGACTGGACACCCGACAAGCCAATGCCGGAACCCCTACCCGGCGATCCGCCCTTCTGACCGTGACGCGCGGTCAGGCCCAGCTGGACCCAACCGCGCTGTCGGTTTGTGCCATGTTGCTGCCGGCTGTCTGCACCTTCTGGCCATGGGCGTTGGCCTGCTCGTAGATCACCTGGAAGTTGCGACCCAGTTGGGTGATGAACTCCTGGCAGGCCACCGAACCGGCGCCGCCCCAAAAGTCGCCAGCCGCAAGCACATCGCGAACGATGGCCTGGTGCTCGGCTTCCAGTGACGCGGCCTGCGCGCGGATGGTGGCGCCGTGGGCGTCAACATCGCCGAATTGATAGTTGATGGTCATTTCAGGTGTTCTCCTGTCTGAAATATGGGTGATCTGTTCAGCTGCTGAGGATCTGCTGCGAGGCCTGCTCTTGCTGCTCGTAGTTGTTGGCATCGCGGATCAGGCCGTCGCGAACACCGTGCAGCATGTTCACGATGTTGCGGAACGCCGTGTTCATCTGCCCCATGGTGTCCAGCGAGGTCGCCTCGGCAAGACCGCTCCAGCCAGCGCCGGAGATGTTCTGCGAGGACGCCCACATCCGGCGGGCCTCGTCCTCGACGGTTTGGGCGTGCATCTCGAAGCGGCCCGCCATGTCCCGCATCGCGTGCGGGTCGGTCATAAAGCGTGTAGTCATCTGAATGCTCCTTAGAATCGTCGAATCTGATGGCTGATCGTCATCCGCCGGCTGGCGGTTGCGGCATGATGGTGGGCTTGAAACCGTATCGGGGTGCGGCAAAGTGGGCGGCTAGGCCGCGCCCGACTCCGGAGCCCGGCACCACCGGCACCCCGCCGAACGCACTTGCGGCGGGTTCAGCGGCCGCGCCGGACGCGAGGCCGTTGAGGGCAACGTTGATGGGCGTTGCAGCCGGGACTGAACCGGCCCAGGACGCCGGCGCCGAGAAAGCCCCGACCTTGGCCGCGTTGCCGGCAGCTGCCGCAATCCCACCAAGACCACCCGCATTCGGAAGGACGGATGGAAGGGCCGGCAGCGCCTTGGCGGCTTCACCGGCGGCTTTGGCCCCCTCACTGGCGAACTTCGGCAGGTCGTGGGCGAGGCCCACGTAGTCCTTGAACTGGGTAACCATGAGCCGGGCGGGAGAAACCCATCTGCCAAATGTGTCCAAGGCCGTAGTGGCATCCAAAGTTGCGTCCCCGGTCACAGCCGTCGTCAAGTCGCCTAACATTCCGCCCACGATCACCCCGGTTCCATCGGCGGTGTAAGTGTGCCCGGTGATCCCGAGCACTTTCAGAGGGTCGGCGAGTAGTGCGGACGGGTTTGCGAGATCCCCCAGCACAGTGGGCAGAATCGAGGTCAGCTGCTGGAGTCCAGCGTCCGCAGCAGTGGAGTTGCCGATCGCTTGGGCAACCGAGGCCGCTTGGGCGGCCAGCCCGCCGGGGTTGACCGTGGCCGCCGCCGGGCTAAACGGCGTCAACGTCGACGCCTGCGCCGATGCACCGGCATAGCCATACATCGCTGCGGCATCCTGGGCCCACATCTCGGCGTATTGCGCCTCGGTGGCCGCGATTGCCGCGGTGTTCTGACCGAGGAAATTCGTCGCTAGCAACGCCATCAAAAGAGCCCGGTTGGCCGCGACCTCCGCCGGTGGCACCGTCGCGAGAAAAGCCGCTTCATAAGCGCTCGCCGCAGCCACAGCTTGGCTGCCGGCCAGTTCAGCCAGCGCGGCGGTGTCCACCAACCACGCCACTTGGGGCGCCGCGGCGGCCGCCATCGCCGCCGCGGATGGACCCTGCCATGGCCCGTCAGTCAGGCCAGTGACCAGGGCGTCGTAGGAAGACGCCACGGTTTGTAGCTCTGCGGACAACACCTCCCAGGCCGTCGCGGCGGTCAGCATCGGGCCCGAGCCGGGTCCGGCATACATCAGCGCAGAGTTGATCTCCGGCGGCAAAGCCGCAAAATCCAGCATCAGCCTTGCTCCTACCCAATTGTGCTGACGTTGGCGGCCTCGGTGACCGCATACGAACCCGCGCTGATGCCCAGCGTCGTCGCCAACTGCTCCTGGACGGCCGCCGCCTGAGCGCTGATCTGCTGATACAGCTTTGCGTGTGCGGCAAACTGCATCGCGGTCAGCAGCGACACCAAATCAGACGCGGCGGGAACCACACTGGTCGTGGGCAATGCCGCCGCGGCATTTCCGGCGCGCACCGCAACGTTGATGGACTGCAGCTCGCCGGCAGTCGCGGCCAACATATCTGGCTCTGCGAGCATTATCGACATAAGAATTCCTCCCTCAATCTCTGCTTGAACAAACAACTTCCAGTAGCGGCGACATCAATGTCGCCCGTCCCCTGAAGCAGACCAGACGACAGGCTAGGACAGCCAGGTAGGAACAACACAGGTTCCACACAGCCTGTTCACTGCCGAGTAAATAACAATTCATTTGCTGCAGGTGATTACCTGCATTTTTGAATTTTGGTATGAAACATATCGGAATCAAATATGATTTGAGTTCGATATGAATTTTGAGATGGCGCGCCAACAAGCGTTAAAATACGCAATTCCCGCAGCAGACACCGTTCGCGTTGGACTTCCAGACAAGTAAGCAAGATTTCGAAAAGTATTGTGTAACAACGAATCTTGGTAAGTTACGAACCAATTACCTTGAGCCGTAACCGATTCCGTAGGTCTGATTAACGACCACGGCGACCAGAGCGGCCAGGGTAAGCGCACTGCACTACCGCCGGGCGGAATCCTGCAAGGTGGCGAATTTGGTGAAATCGACCTGTGGCGGACCTGAATTGGGCAGCCGCTAGCCGACGTTAGGCCTTTGCTGGCCTACGTTTACGAGTCTCGACGACTCATGATCGCGTTTAAACATCAGGTGAACGAATTATGTCGCCACAGCATAACAGCCGTCCGCTCGTGCAAAGCACCGGAAGCGCTAGGGTGCCAGTCATGCCGATCGCACAACGCGCCCGGGGATTTGTCCGCAAGTCGATTGCATTGACCGCCGCCCTGTTCGCCGCGGCCTCGCTGGCGGCGTGCGATTCGCACAACGCGGCTCAATCCGGCGCAAATCCACGTCAGGTGACCGTGTTCGGTTCGGGCCAGGTACAGGGTGCTCCGGACACCCTAACCGCCGACGTCGCCATTGAGTTCACCGCGGGCGACGTCACCAGCGCGATGAACCAGACCAATGACCGCCAGCAAGCGGTCATCAACGCACTGGTAGACGCGGGACAGGAGCGCAAGGACATCCGCACCACCGAGGTCACCCTGCAGCCGCAGTACAGCACTCCCGAGCCCGGTGGCACCGCCATCATCACCAGCTATCGCGCCGAAAACGCCATCGCGGTCAAGATCCACCCGACAGATGCCGCATCGCGGCTGCTCGAACTCATCGTCAACCGCGGCGGTGACGCAACCCGGATCAGATCGGTCAGGTACTCGATCGCCGACGACTCGAAGCTGGTGAAGGACGCGCAGACCCGTGCCTTCGAGGACGCCAAGACCCGCGCCCAGCAGTACGCGCAACTGTCGGGACTCAACCTTGGCAAGGTGCTCTCCATCTCGGAGGAAACCGGCCACGCGCCGTTAGAGGGCGGGCCGGCAGCGCCGTCCCCGCGCGCTTCCACCGTGCCACTGGAACCCGGCCAGCAGATGGTGAGCTTTTCGGTGACGGTGATCTGGGAGCTGACGTAAGCCGAAGTTACGGTGTCCCGCGAAGTTGATTTGCGTTGTGAGCTGGGCCGATGGTTGACGACCTCGACACTGAAACCACGGCGACGACACGCCGAGAAGGCCCGCCCAGGTTTCAATTTCGATGCCGGAAAGGATGGCTGCGGCCCCACGGTGACCAGTGCTCCCCGGGAGTCACCCGCTGAACGGACAAAAACCTAGGACGCTGCTGATTTAGTGGCCCGGGTTTCGGCGTGCCTGACCGGGTTTGGCGCGGGTGTGCCATGAGGATCGGTGGGTGGCGTTGGGATGTGAGAATCGGCAGGGCCGGTTCGATGACGCGATGCTTCTGGTGGGTGATCAGTTGCCCGAGGGCAGCATCTATCGGCTGTTGGCCGAGCACGGCGGCGCGCTGTTCGGCGATGACTATTTCGCCGACTTGTTCAAGGCCTCGACGCGGGGCCGCCCGACTGTGCCGGCGCGCGTGGTGGCCACGGTGATGCTGTTGCAGGCCTACGAGGGCTTGTCGGATCGGGAAGCGTGTGACCGGCTGGCTTTCGACTTGCGTTGGAAGGCCGCTGCCGGGTTGACAGTGGGGGCGGAGGCTTTTCACCCCACGGTGCTCGTTGGGATGCGCAACCGGCTGCGGAAGTCCGATCGGCCGCGGCGGTTGTTCGATGACGTCAATACCACCGCCCAAGCGGCCGGGTTGTTACGGGGACGGCGGCGGGTGTTGGATTCCACCCCGTTGTTTGATGCGGTGGCCACTCAGGACACGGTGATCCAGTTGCGGGCCGCGATCCGCAAAGTACTGTCCGTGGCTGACCGGGCCGATCCTGCGTTGGCGGGTGCGGTGCGGCAGGTGCTGACCCGCGACGATGACTACGCCAGCCTGGGTAAGCCGCCGTGCGACTGGGACGACCCGAAAGCCCGAGAGTCGCTGGTGGATGCGCTGGCCCGCGATGCCCAGGCGGCGTTGGAGGTGCTGGATGGCCGCGAGTTGGACGGGCCGCTCGCCGAAGCCGCCCAGCTGCTGGGGTTGGTGGCCGGCCAAGACGTCGAGGCCGGCGAGGATGGGGTGTTTCGTATCGCCCGGCGGGTGGCCCGGGATCGGCTGATCTCCACCGTCGATGTCGAGGCCCGCCACGGGCACAAGTCACGGGCCCGTACCTTCGACGGTTACAAAAGTCACCTCAGTGTGGATCCGGATGAGGAGCTGATCACCAATGTGGCCATCACCGCGGCCAACACCGCCGATCGCGAGGTCATCGACGAGCTGCTGAACGAACCCGTCGCGGGCGCACCTGCCGATGCCGAATCGGACGATGACGATGACGACGGTAGCGACTCACAGAATGGTTCGGGGTCCAAAGGGTTTGAGGTGTATGGGGATTCGGCCTACGCCGGCGGGGCTACGCTGGATGAGCAGACCCAGCGGGGTCATGACATGCGCGCCAAAGTGCCTCCGGTGCGCAACGCCAACGGCTATTCCAAAGACCAGTTCAGGATTGATCTGGCCGGCCGCACCGTCACCTGCCCGGCTGATCACACCGTGAGCATCCGCGCTGGTGTGCGTCACCCCGTGGCGCGCTTCGGTGTGCTGTGTCAGTCGTGTCCGTTGCGGGCGGAGTGCACGAAGTCCCGTCGGGGGCGCGTGATCAGCATTCACCCGCGGGAAGCCGCGCTGCAGCACGCCAAAGCGCGCCAACGAGATCCGGCCTGGCAGCAGGACTACCGGACCTATCGGCCGGTGGTGGAACGCAAGATCAGCCACTTCACCCACCGCCCCTGGGGTGGCCGAAGAGCCCGCTGCCGCGGACACAAACGCATCCTGACCGACATCCTGGCCCGAGCCGGCGCCATCAACCTCGCCCGACTGGCCGCCCTGGGCCTACACCACGGAGCCGCGGGCTGGGCGATTGCCTGACCCCACCACCGACCGACCATCCAAGGGGTCAATTTTCAGATGCCGTCACGGGTCAGAATTCGGACGCCGTCGACGCCAACCCACCAGGGGCCATTACATCAGCGGCGTCCTAGGCCAAACCCGAAAAATTGCTACCTAAACAGCCGTAACTTCCGCCTCAGCGCGCTACGGCCGCTACTGATAGACCCGGGGGTCCAGCGTCCCGATATACGGCAGGTCGCGGTACCGCTCGTCGTAGTCCAGGCCGTAACCCACCACGAAGTCGTTCGGAATGTCGAAGCCCACGTAGGCGATGTCGACGTTGGCGCCCAACGCATCGGGCTTGCGCAGCAGCGTGCACACCCGCAACGAACGCGGACGCCGGGTGCTCAGGTTCCGCGACAGCCAGGAAAGCGTCAGTCCGGAGTCAACGACGTCCTCGACGATCAGCACATCGCGGCCGTTGATGTCGCGGTCGAGGTCCTTAAGGATGCGCACCACCCCCGACGACGAGGTCGAGGATCCGTATGAGCTCACCGCCATGAATTCGAACTGGGTCGGCAATGGAATTGCGCGCGCCAGGTCGGTTACGAACAGCACGGCACCCTTCAGCACCGTGATCAACAGCAGGTCCTGGCCGGTGGTAGCGGGTAAGTCCCGGTAGTCGGTGCCGATTTGGTCACCGAGCTCGGCGATGCGGGCCTGGATCTGCTCCTTGGTGAGCAACACCGACTTGATATCCCCCGGGTACAGCTCCTCCGTCACGCCCACAGCGTAGCCATGTGGTCGGCCGAAAAACCAACGCAGGCGTCAAATCGACTTGGAGACGGGCTCACTCCACAAGGTCAGTACGCCGTCGCGCCGCCCGGCAATCAACCGCTGCCCACGCAAGGTGGAGCCGACCGCCACGCCGCCCTGGCCGCGCCACGCGGTGACCAGCGCGTCCACGCGGCGGATCTGCTTATCGGTCAGCCCGGTCGCGCCGCCTGCCAGGAGCCAGCCACGAATTACCCTGCGCCGCACCGGATCCGGCAGCGCGGTCAACGCCTCGATGCTCAAACCCGACCCCGCCAGCGCCTCGGATAACGCCTCAGCGGCCATCGTGTCGATCAGTTCGGTGTCCTCGCGCAACGCCGTCGCGGTGCGGGCCAGCGCTTCGGCGACGCCTCCACCCAGCACATCTTCCAGCAGTGGCAGCACTTCGGTGCGCAACCGCGTTCGGGTGAAGCGGCGGTCGGTGTTGTGCGGATCCTGCCACGCGCTCAGGCCCAGCTCCCGGCATGCCGCATGCGTCACGCTGCGTCGCACCCCAAGCAATGGCCGGCACCACGGCGGATCGTACGGGCGCATGCCGGCGATCGACCGAGCCCCCGAACCGCGGCCAAGCCCGAGCAACACCGTCTCGGCCTGATCGTCCAGGGTGTGGGCCAACAGCACCGGGCCGTCACGGCGGGCGCCCAGCGCGGCGTAGCGAGCGGTGCGCGCCGCCGCCTCCGGGCTGCCGGACCCGGTTGAGGTATCCACCTGAACGCAAAGAACTTGTGCGTCAACGCATCCCAGCGACAGAGCCTGCGCCCGCGCGGTTTCGGCGACAGCGTCCGAACCGGGCTGCAGGCCATGGTCCACGATCAGAGCGGTGGTGGGCAACAGCTGCGCCGCGACCGCGGTAAGGGCCAACGAGTCGGGGCCACCGGAGAGCCCCACGCACCATCGGTCGGCTGTGTCCAGATGCGCCTTCAAAAACTTCTCGCCGGCCGCGCGCAGCTGCCCTACAGCACCCGGTCGATCCATCGCTGCGGGTTCTCGATCTCGGCGGGCAGGGGCAACGTCGTCGGGCCCGACCAGATCGTGTTGAACCGCTTCATCCCGACCCGGTCCACCACGTGGTCGACGAACGCCTTGCCGCGGGTGTACTGACTGAGCTTGGCGTCGAAGCCCAACAGTGCGCGCAGCAGCCGCTGCAGCGGTGGTTGCTTGCGCTGGCGACGTTCGTCGAAGCGGCGGCGGATCGTGGCCACCGAAGGCACCACCACCGGGCCAACCGCATCCATCACGTGTTCGGCGTGGCCCTCGAGCAGCGTGCCCAGCACCAAGAGCCGATCCAGGGCTTCGCGTTGCGGTTCCGACTGCACGGCTCGCACCAGGCCCAGAATCCCCGACGGGGCAAAGTCGTCGCCATCGCCGGAGCCGCGGGTACGGACGAAGTCCGCGAGCCGGCTCACTACTTGCCCCAGGTCGTCGGCGGGTTCGCGGGTCAACAGCGCCAGTGAATCCGCCATGTAGCCCGCTAGCCACGGGTTGGCGGTGAACTGTACCCGGTGGGTGACCTCATGCAGGCACACCCACAGCCGGAAGTCGGACGGGTCGACCTTCAGTTGCCGCTCGACGGCAATGACGTTGGGATACACCAACAACAAGCAGCCCTCTTCGGCCACACCGAACGGGTCGTATTGCCCGAGGATGCCTGAGGCCACGAACGCCAGCACCGCACCCGTCTGCGCACCGGTGATCCGTCCGGTGAGAAACCCCCGCGGCTTTTCGCTGCCGTTCGTCATCGCCCGCATCGATTCCGCGGCCGCCCGGATCCACTCCGGCCGGTCCACGACGCGGGCGGGCGGCACCACATCGTCGGCCACCAGACCGGTGATGTCGCGCACCGGCGGTTCAGCTTTCGCCGCCGCGGTCAGCAACTCGTCGATCACCTGGCGGCGCGTGTATTCCGTGGACGGCGGACCCGGCCGGGCCAGCTTTGCCCCGACGGTCGCCGCAAATCGCCAATCGACGGTGTTGCCAAGGGTGAGATCCGTTGCTGCGGTCACGTCGCGCACCCGCAGAACCAGAGCTTGGTGGCCAGCGCGTCCATTGCGTTGCGGCCGTTCGGCCCAGCCTCGTTGGAGATGAACGCGAAGGTGAGCACCCGTCCGCTGCTGTCGGTGAGCACTCCGACCAACGAGTTGATGGCGGTCAATGATCCGGTTTTGGCCCGCAGCCAACCTGCGGGCCCCTGCTCGGTGGACCGGTCCAGGAAGCGCTCGCCCAGCGTGCCGCTACCGCCGGCGATGGGAAGCAGGTCCAGTAAGGGTCGCAACGTCGGCTGATCGGGTCCAGCGGCGGCCTGCATCACGCCGTCCAGGGTGCGGGCGGTCAGACGGTTGTCCACCGACAAACCGCTGGAATCGACCAGCGCGGCACCGGCGGTGTCGACGTGCACGGTGTTCAGCCGGTTGGTCACCGCGTCGACCGCGCCGGTAAAGCTCTGCGGCCGGTTGATCGCGGCGGCCACCTCGCGCCCGATGCACTCGGCCATCACATTGTCAGAGGCGTTCATCATTTGAGACAGCCGCTGGATCAACGGCGCCGACTGCACCACGGCCAGTTGCCGAGCACCCGTCGGAGCGGAACCGATCGTCACCGCCGCGGGGTCGAGTCCAAGGGCCTTGGCCAGCTCGCGTCCGGCGTCCAGCGCCGGGGTGCGCGACCTTCGGGAGTTGACCGTGGTCGGCTGGATACGCCCGGCATCGATCATCGCCGCCTCGATCGGGGCCACGTCCCCGTTGTCGACGTCGGCAGGGTCCCAGCCCGGTGCCATCGTCGGACCACTGAACGCCGAAATGTCCACCTGCACCACCGTCGGCGTCACGCCGCTGCGACGAATCTGTTCGACGAGGTCGCTGATGCGCGCCGCACCCCGATACCAGGTGTCCTGGCCGGGTGGTGCGGCGGACAGCGTCGGATCCCCGGCCCCCACCAGCACGACAGCTCCCTGAGCGGCTTGGCTGGTGGCCACCACACGCGTGCTGATCCGGGCCTGACGGTCCAAGGTCAGCAACGCCGCCGCTGCCGTCAAAATCTTGTTCGTCGACGCCGGTATCAACGGCAAGTCATCTAGCTGACGCCAGAGTTCGTTTCCGGTCAGGGCATCGGTGATCCGGCCCCCTAACTTGCCCAAATTGGGATCGGCCGCGGCTGCAGCCAGTGCCGCCGCCACGCCGGCGGCACTCGGTGTAACGGCCGTGTCGGCAACCGGGGTCACTCCGGGCTTGACCGTGGGCGGCCGCGGCGGCGGAACGGGCGACCGGGCGCCACCGGATCCGTGACCTCCGGTGGTGAAGAACGCCGCGGCCGCGACCAGCACGGCGACAAACGCCAGCACAGCCACCCCGATCAATACCTGGGTGGACTTACGCCAACGTTTGGGACCCATGATTCTCCTGCCTTTCTGTGCCCCATTCTGCCGAACCAGCCATGACGCGGTGCGACGGTACCGGCTCGGCTAGGGTGTCCCCCGATGCAGTTGACCCAACCGCTTGTTCCGAAGGAGCCGACCCGTGCAATTCGACGTGACCATCGAAATTCCGAAGGGCGAGCGCAACAAGTACGAGATCGACCACGAGACGGGTCGGGTGCGTCTGGACCGCTACCTCTATACCTCGATGGCCTACCCCACCGACTACGGCTTTATCGAGGACACGCTGGGTGAGGACGGCGACCCGCTGGACGCGCTGGTGCTGCTGCCGCGGCCGCTGTTCCCGGGGGTGTTGGTGGAGGTGCGGCCGGTGGGAATGTTCCGGATGGTCGACGAGAAGGGCGGCGACGACAAGGTGCTGTGTGTGCCAGCCGGCGACCACCGGTGGGACCACATCCAGGACATCGGCGACGTCGCGCAATACGAGTTGGACGCGATCAAGCACTTCTTCGTGCACTACAAGGACCTGGAGCCGGGCAAGTTCGTCAAGGCGGCCGACTGGGTTGACCGCGCCGAAGCCGAGGCAGAGGTGCAGCGGTCGATCGAGCGGTTCAAGACGAACGGGCATTAAATTTCGCGTTGGCGCGACACTCGTCGGTTGCGCCACACACTTTCGGTGAATGCCGCCACGATAAAAACCATGCCCACCGACGCTGTGATCCACTCCGGGATCTGGAATCGGTGGTCGATGGATATCAGCATGATCACGGCCAGCGCGCCGATCGCCCAGTGCGCGCCGTGTTCTAAGTAGATGTATCGGTCCAAGGTGTCCTGGCGGACCAGAAAGATGGTGATAGACCGGACGAACACCGCGCCCACCAGGCCAAGGCCCAACGCGATGATGATCGGGTCCGTAGTGATGGCAAAGGCTCCGGTGACTCCGTCGAAAGAAAACGTCGCGTCCAGCACCTCTAAATAGAGGAACAGCGTGAAGCCGGCTTTCCCGACCGCCCCGGTGGCCTCGGGGATCTGCGCCGAAGATCGTTCCTCCACCCCCGACGGCCGAAACGCGCGGCTCAGACCGTTCACGACGAGATAGGTCACCAGTCCCAACACACCGGCGGTCATGACCGTGGCGTGCCCGTCACCGGTGTGTGTCAAATGGATGCCGACGAAAATCAACACCACACCGGCCACCACCACCGGCACCTGACCGAGCCGGCCGACACGGGCGAACGGGCCCTCAATCCACTTGAGCCACTTGATATCCCGGTCGTGGAAAACGAAGTCCAAGAACAACATCAACAGGAACATCCCGCCGAACGCCGCAATCTGCGGGTGGGCGGCATGGATCAGCTTTTCATAGCTGGGCGAGCCGTCCGGAAATTCCAGCGCGCCGCCCGGCGGCGGGTGCAGCGCCAGCTTCATCGCGCGAACCGGATCGAGGCCAGCGCTCAGCCACACGATGGCCAGCGGGAACACCAGTCGCATTCCGAACACCGCGATCAGAATCCCGATGGTCAGAAACATCCGTTGCCAGAACTGGCTCATCTGCTTCAGTACCGCGGCGTTGATGATGGCGTTGTCGAACGACAGCGACACCTCGAGCACACCCAGTACCGTCAGCAAGAACAGGGCGGTCGGCCCGCCATGCAGGTATCCGATGACCAAAGCTGCCCCGGTGACCGCCAGCGAGAAGCCGAAAATGCGGAACGTGGTCAACTGCTTTTCGGGATTCTCGGGATTTTCACGGGATCCTTCCGACCTCCACTCACAATAACTACGTCGCCTTCCGCTTCGCGACGGACCCCAAAACATACTCTGAACTGCGGATTTCACATTTAGACATGACCTACTCAAGATCTGGGCGCAATAGTCATCTCGCGGCCGGTCACGACGCAGTGAACCGACGTTCAACCAAATACATCACTGCGAAGGAGATCGGCTAGCCATGGTTCCGGAGTTTTCGTGGTTGCCGCCGGAGATCAACTCGGCGCGGATTTTTGCCGGCGCGGGGTCGGGGCCGTTGTTTGCAGCGGCGGCGGCTTGGCAAGGGCTGGCCCAGGATTTGGCGGCCTCAGTGTCGTCGTTCCAGTCGGTGATCACCGAGTTGTCCAGCGGTCCGTGGACGGGTCCGTCGTCGGTGGCCATGGTGGCTGCTGCCACGCCGTATCTGGGGTGGCTGAGCGCGGCGGCCGCGCAGTCCGAGCAATCCGCCGGCCAGGCGACGGCGGCCGCTACGGCGTTCGAGACGGCGCTGGCGGCCACGGTGCATCCGGCGGCCGTGGCGGCCAACCGGACATCGTTGGCGGCTGTGGTGGCGACGAATTTTCTTGGTCAGAACACCCCGGCGATTGCGGCCACCGAATTCGACTACGTGGAGATGTGGGCACAGGACGTGGTCGCGATGGTGGGGTATCTGTCCGGCGCGCAGGCGAAAGGAAAAATGTAATGACTACGCGGTTTATGACCGACCCGCACGCCATGCGGGACATGGCGGGCCGTTTCGAGATGCACGCCCAGACCGTCGAGGACGAAGCGCGCCGGATGTGGGCTTCGTCGCAAAACATTTCTGGTGCCGGCTGGAGCGGGTTGGCCGAAGCGACCTCATTGGACACCATGGGCCAGATGAATCAGGCGTTCCGCAACATCGTGAACATGCTGCCCGGGGTGCGCGACGGGCTGGTCCGCGACGCCAACAACTACGAGCAGCAAGAGCAGACTTCGCAGCAAGTTTTGAGCAGCTAGAGAGCTTGAAGGGATTTTGCGATGACGATTAATTACCAGTTCGGTGACGTAGACGCCCACGGAGCCACGATTCGGGCTCAAGCGGCGTCGTTGGAGGCTGAGCACCAGGCGATCGTGCGCGACGTGCTGGCGGCTGGGGATTTCTGGGGTGGCGCCGGTTCGGTGGCGTGTCAGGAGTTCATCACCCAGTTGGGACGTAACTTCCAAGTGATCTACGAGCAGGCCAACGCTCACGGACAAAAGGTGCAAGCCGCCGGCAACAACATGGCGCAAACCGACTCCGCGGTGGGTTCCAGCTGGGCTTAGCTTTTCCAGCGGGCACGCCCGCTTAGTATTTCGACGGTGACGGAAGTCGGCGGTTCGGCGAGTGCACCGGTGGGTCCGATCGCGCGCGGCAGCGTGGCGCGGGTCGGTACCGCGACCGCGGTGACGGCGGTATGCGGGTATTCGGTCATTTACCTGGCCGCGCGCGATCTGGCCCCCAGCGGCTTCTCGATTTTCGGGGTCTTCTGGGGCGCCTTCGGCCTGGTCACCGGCTGCGCCAACGGTCTGCTGCAGGAAACCACCCGAGAGGTCCGCTCGCTGGGCTACGTCGAGGTGTTGCCGGACGGCGGTCGCGTCCACCCGCTGCGGGTCGCCGGGATGGTCGGCCTCACCGCAGCGGTCGTGATCGCCGGTAGCTCGCCACTGTGGGGCGGGCGGGTGTTCGCCGCGGAGCGCTGGTTGTCGGTGGGGCTGCTCAGCGTTGGGCTGGCTGGTTTCTGCGTGCACGCCACCCTGCTGGGCATGTTGGCCGGAACCAACCGGTGGAGTCAGTACGGCGCGCTCATGATGACTGACGCGATCATCCGGGTGGCGGTGGCTACCGCAACGTTCGTCATCGGCTGGGGGCTCGTCGGTTTTCTGTGGGCGACCGTTGCGGGTGCGGTGGCGTGGCTGATCATGCTGCTAGCTTCGCCGACGGCACGCGCGGCGGGGCGTCTGATGACACCCGGCAGTACCGCGACATTCCTGAGGGGCGCCGCCCACTCGATCACCGCGGCGGGTGCCAGCGCGATCCTGATCATGGGGTTTCCGGTGCTATTGAAACTCACGTCCCCCGGTGAGCTGGGTGCGCAGGGCGGCGTCATCATCCTTGTGGTGACGCTGACCCGGGCGCCGCTGCTGGTACCGCTGACCGGTATGCAAGGCAACCTGATCGCCCATTTCGTCGACGAACGCACCCATCGGCTTCGGGCGTTGGTTGCGCCGGGTTTGCTTGTCGGCGGCATCGGCGCGGTTGGGGTGCTGGCGGCGGGCATGGTCGGCCCCTGGCTGCTGCGTGTCGGGTTCGGGCCGCAGTACCAGGCCAGCAGCTCACTGCTGGCGTGGCTAACCGCGGCCGCGGTGGCGATTGCCATGTTGACGCTGACCGGCTCCGCCGCGGTGGCGGCCGCGTTGCATCGGGCCTACTCGCTGGGCTGGGTCGGGGCGACGGTGGCGTCGGGATTATTGCTGCTGCTGCCGCTGGCGCTAGAGACCCGCACTGTGATCGGACTGTTATGCGGTCCCCTGGTGGGAATCGCCGTCCATCTGATGGCCTTGGCGCGCGCCCGGGACGCGTACCGCTGAACAGTCCGCGACCAGCGTGTACGTTGTGGGCATCGAAATGCATTACTCGGACGCTTGGATCGTTATCCCCGCCTTCAACGAAGCCGCCGTCATCGGTGAGGTCGTCACCGACGTGCGGTCGGTCTTCGACCACGTCGTGTGCGTGGACGACGGCAGTACCGACGGCACCGGCGACATCGCCATGCGGGCGGGGGCTCACTTGGTGCGCCATCCCATCAACTTGGGCCAGGGCGCGGCCATCCAGACCGGCGTCGAGTACGCTCGCAGGCAGCCCGGCGCGCAGGCTTTCGCCACGTTCGACGCCGACGGGCAGCATCGCGTCAAAGACCTGGCCGCGATGGTCGACCGACTTTCCGCGGGTGACGTCGACGTTGTGATCGGAACGCGGTTCGGGCGGGACCTCGCAAACCCGGCCAGCCGGCCGCCGCTACTGAAACGGATCGTGCTGCAGACCGCCGCGCGGTTGAGCCGGCGCGGTCGCCGGCTTGGTCTGACCGACACCAACAACGGCCTGCGGGTGTTCAACAAGACGGTGGCCGACGGGCTGAACATCACAATGAGCGGCATGAGCCATGCCAGCGAGTTCATCATGTTGATCGTCGAAAACCGTTGGCGTGTAGCCGAAGAGCCCGTCGAGGTGCTCTACACCGAGTACTCCAAGTCGAAGGGTCAGCCGCTGCTCAACGGCGTCAACATCATCTTCGACGGGTTCCTGCGAGGGAGGATTCGTAGATGAAAAGGACCACAAGATGAACTGGATCCAGGTGCTGTTGATCGCGTCGATCATCGCGCTGTTGGTCTTCCTGCTGCGGTCCCGCCGCAGCGCGCGGGCTCGGGCCTGGGTCAAGGTCGGCTATGTCTTTTTCGTGCTGGGCGGCGTTTACGCCGTGCTGCGCCCGGACGACACCACGGTGGTCGCGCACTGGTTCGGGGTGCGCCGCGGCACCGACCTGATGCTCTACGCGCTGATCATGGCGTTCAGTTTCACCACACTGAGCACCTACATGCGGTTCAAGGACTTGGAGCTGCGCTACGCCCGACTTGCCCGCGCGGTGGCGATCGAGGGCGCGCAGGTGCCGGACAGCTGATCCCACGATTTGGGGCGGCCCGCGCGACGTGCGACGCCAGGTGGAGCCGTTGTCGGGCGAACCAGCACGTCCATACGGAACGGCATCGCCGGGCGCTCCTGATGACTCAATGCGGGCGCACCTAATAATGGCGCACCTAATAATGGCGCCACGTCGATCGACACCTCGTCGGCATTAGGGGCCACCACCCCGGTTGGCGCCGCCGCGGCAGCCTTGTTCGCCACGGCCACGGCCCGACCGATGCGCTCCACGTCCAACGCGGCCGCCGCCAATGACTCTGTTGACACACCGTTAGGAACGACATACCCCTCCTCAGCCGTCTGGCGATGAACGATGGTTTGTCGACAAGATGGGGCCGGCGGCTTCGGAGTAGATGAAGTTTTCCTGATATCGACAGCTTGCGAGGTGAGCACTGCATTGCCTCGCGGCCGCCGGCGCCGAGCTCGCCGGGTGCATCAGTATCGGGGACGCCTAGCTGGCCTTCGCGTGCTGGAGGCCGGTCTGCCCCTGGCCTGCTGATTTCACAATTGACACACGATTACCGAAAGCCCGCCCGTTACACATTGCCTAACACATTGGCTGTGACAACGATCTTGGGATCCTTGCGATTTGGGTCCGCGATCGATTCGCGGTCGTTTGGAGACCAGCCGGTTGATAACAATTCCTAGCGAAAAATCATTATCAAACACATGTCCAACGCGATCTGATACCATCGGCGGCCATCGCGGCCGCCGCCAGGGGTCCAGTTAAGGACTGGGGATGAATTACACGGTGCTGCCCCCAGAGATCAATTCGGCGCGGCTGTTTCTCGGCGCCGGATTGGAACCGATGCTGAATGCAGCGGCTGGCTGGCAGGGGCTGGGCACCGAGTTGGGTTCGGCGGCGGCCTCGTTTTCGTCGGTGATTTCGGGCTTGACGAGCTTCTCATGGCAGGGCGAGGCGTCGGCGGCAATGACGCGGACGGCGGCACCCTATCTCGAATGGCTGAGCGCAGCGACGATGCGGGCCGAACAAACGGCAACGCAGGTCCGCGTGACGGCGGCCGCGTTCGAGGCAGCACTAGCCGCGACGGTGCGCCCCTCGGTCATCTCGGCCAACCGCTCTCAGTTTGTGTCGCTGGTGCTGTCGAACCTGCTGGGCCAAAACGCCCCGGCCATAGCAGCTATTGAGGCTCAGTACGAACAGATGTGGGCCCAGGATGTGGCCGCAATGTCGGGCTATCATGTCGCTGCTTCGGCCGCCGTCTCGGAGCTGACGCCGTTCGCCGCCGGGCTGTCGGCGAACCTGCAGCGCCAGGTGGCCGGCGCAGCGAATGCGGTCGGCGCCGCCGGCGCTAGCTTGGCCAACACCGCCGCAGCCGGCGCGACGCCAGCCATCGGACCTGGATCCGCCCCGGCAGCAGCCGTCACCTTGCTGAGCCCGCGGGCCTTCAACCTCGGCTTCGCCAACGTCGGCTTCCCCAATATCGGCAATGCGAATGTCGGCGCCTACAACTTTGGTTCTGCAAACATCGGCAGCACCAACATCGGCTTCGGCAACACCGGCAACGGCAACATCGGCTTCGGCAATACCGGTAGCCACAACATCGGCTTCGGCAACACCGGCAGCGGCAACCTTGGCTTGGGCAACTTCGGCTTCGGCAATACCGGGTTTGCCAATGCCGGCAACAACAATTTCGGCATCGGGCTCACCGGCAGCAACCTGGCGGGCTTCGATTTTTCTGGCGGCCTCAACTCGGGCACCGGCAATATCGGCTTGTTCAACTCGGGCACCGGCAACGCTGGCATCGGCAACTCAGGCACCGGCAACTTCGGCATCGGAAACTCGGGCAGCTACAACACCGGCATTGGTAATTCGGGCATCGCCAACACGGGCTTTTTTAACGCCGGCATAGCCAACACTGGAATCGGCAACACGGGCAACTACAACACCGGCAGCTTCAACCCGGGCAGCAGCAATACCGGCAGCTTCAACAGCGGCGATTACAACACTGGCTACTTCAACACCGGCAATTACAATACCGGCTTCGCTAACTCGGGCGATGTCAACACCGGCGCTTTCATCTACGGCAACTACAGCAACGGCATCTTGTGGAGAGGCGATCACCAGGGCCTGTTTTTTGGGGGCCCAGGCTTCGGTAACTCCAGCACAGTCCCGTCATCGGGCTTTTTCAACAGCGGTGCCGGCGGCGCATCGGGCTTCTTCAACTTCGGCGCCAACAATTCTGGGTTCTTCAACTCTTCATTAGGGGCAACCGGTAACTCAGGCTTCGCAAACATCGGCGTGCTGGAGTCGGGCCTGTTGAACTCGGGCAACACCATATCGGGTCTCATCAACTTGAGCTTGGTGAGCATCACGACGCCGGCCTATGTCTCGGGTTTCTTTAACGCCGGAAACAACGTGTCGGGCTTCTTCCTCCGCATAAAGCTGCTCAACCTAGGCTTGGCAAATGAGGGCGTCGGAAACATACTCGGCAACGCAAATGTCGGCAACTACAACATCTTCGGCAGCGGGAACCTGGGCGACTATAACGTTCTCGGCAGCGGAAACCTCGGCAGCTACAACGTCTTTGGCGGCGGAAACATCGGCAGCCAAAACTTCGGTGGCACAAACATCGGCGATGCAAACGTCGGTTTCGGCAACCTGGGCAGCCACAACTTCGGCTTCGGCAACGCCGGCATCGGCAACACCGGCTTCGGCAATGGCGGCCACGGCAACATTGGCTTCGGCAACACCGGCAGCGGCAACACCGGCTTCGGCAACACCGGCAACAACAACTTCGGGATCGGGCTTACCGGCAGCAACCAGGTGGGCTTCGGTGGGCTGAACTCGGGCACCGGCAACATCGGCCTCTTCAATTCGGGCACCAACAATATCGGCTTGTTCAACGCGGGCACTGGAAATGTCGGCATCGCGAACTCGGGAACCGGGAACTGGGGCCTCCTGAATGCGGGCAACGGAAACTGGGGTATCGAGAATCCCGGCACCGGAAACGCGGGCATCGGCAACGCGGGCCACTACAACACCGGCTTCTACAATGCCGGCGCGGTCAACACCGGCTTCTACAACACCGGCAGCTACAACACCGGCAGTTTCAACGCGGGCAGCACCAACTCGGGTGACTTCAATCCGGGCAACGTCAACACCGGCTACTTCAATACAGGCAACATTAACACCGGAATTTTCAACACGGGCGACGTTAACACCGGCGCCTTCAACACGGGCAACTTCAACAACGGCTTCTTCATGTTGGGCGATAACCAGGGCCAGATTGCAATCAATCTGTCGGTGACTATTCCCTACATGCCCATAAACATGCAGATGGTTATGCCCATAAACCAGGTAATGACCATGGGCGGCATGACCATACCACTCACCGTAGCCGGGTCGGTTTCACCCCGAATCGACTACCTGGGCGGTCTTTTCTACTTTGGCCCCGTCGTTCTGGGCGCTTCAACTGTTATTGCTCCCACGGTCACACTGACCATAGGCGGACCAGACATCATCCTACCCATCAGCATTGTCGGCGCCCTCGAGGGCGGGACGATCACATTCCTTAACATTCCGGCGAGCCCCGGCTTCGGAAATTCGACCACCAGCCCATCGTCGGGCTTCTTTAATTCGGGCACCGGTGGCACATCTGGACTCCAAAACGTAGGCGGTAACAGTTCGGGCGTCTGGAACAGCGGCGTGGGAAATGTGATCGGAAATTCGGGCTTCCTAAACTTCGGCTCGCTGCAATCGGGCTGGGCGAATTTTGGCAACAGCGTCTCGGGTTTCTATAACGCCGGCAGCAACATCGCGGGCTTCTTCCACGACCAGCTGGCCGGGGTGTCGACGTTCAACCTGGGTTTCGGGAACCTCGGGCAATTGAACGTAGGCAGCGGAAACCTCGGAAGTTTCAACTTCGGCAGCGGAAACCTCGGCAACGCCAATGTCGGCTTCGGCGACCTGGGCAACAACAACTTCGGCTTCGGCAACACCGGCAACGGCAACATCGGCTTCGGCAACACCGGCAACGACAACATCGGCTTCGGCAACGCCGGTCTCGGCAATTTCGGCTTCGGCAACACCGGCAATAACAACGTCGGCGTCGGGCTCAGCGGCAGTGGCCAGATCGGTTTCGGCGGCCTGAACTCGGGCACCGGCAACATTGGCTTGTTCAATTCCGGCACCAACAATGTTGGCATCGGCAACTCAGGCGCCGGCAACTTCGGCTTCGGCAACACCGGCAGCGGCAACATCGGCTTCGGCAACACCGGCAGCGCCAATATGGGCTTCTTCAACTCCGGCGACGTCAACACCGGTTTCCTCAATTCCGGCAACGTCAACACCGGCATCGGCAACGCGGGAAACTACAACACCGGCCGCTTCAACACGGGAAGTTTCAACACCGGCGGCCTCAACCCGGGCTCCTACAACACCGGCTACTTCAACACCGGCAACTACAACACCGGCCTGGCGAATTCAGGCGATATCAACACCGGTTTTTTCATCTCCGGCAACTACAGCAACGGGCTTTTGTGGAAGGGCGATTACCAGGGCCTCTGGGGCGCTAATTACACGCTCCATGTTCCCGAAATTACCACGCATATCGAAATCAGTGTTCCCATCAATATCCCTATTACGGGCAGCGTCACGGACACGCTCTTCAGCGGCATCACCCTTGCCGACGTCGAGTTCGGTTTCAACGTCCCCATCGGCGCCCTCCCGATCTCGCACGGCGAGATCAACTCCGTCACCGTGCCGCCAATCAGGGCTTCCGGTCCCGCGATCTCGTTCAACATCGGAGACCCGGAGGGTTCAACCGTGGTGCGAGTCCCCGTCACGGCCAGCATCGGCCCCGTCGACTGGACGCTGGTCAACATTCCGGCGGCCACGGGCTTTTTCAACTCCACCACCAGCCCGTCCTCCGGCTTTTTCAACGGCGGCACCGGAACCGTGTCTGGCTTCGCCAATATCGGCGCCAACATCTCGGGCTTTGAGAACCTCTCGAACTTCGGGACCTCCGGCTTCAGAAACCACAGTGCGCTGCAATCGGGCCTGGCGAACGTCGGCGACACCGTTTCGGGCTTCTTCAACACCGGCGGCAACCTCGCGGGCTTCTTCCACAGCCAGGCGGCCGGAACGTTCAACGTGGGCTTGGGGAATGTCGGCGCATTCAACCTGGGCTTCGGAAACCTGGGTGATTACAACCTCGGCTGGGGAGACCTCGGCAACGCAAACCTTGGTTCCGGCAACATCGGCAGCGGCAACATCGGCTTCGGCAACACCGGCAGCCACAACTTCGGATTCGGCAATACCGGCAGCGGCAACATCGGCTTCGGCAACACCGGCAACAACAACTTCGGATTCGGCAACACCGGCGACAACAACTTCGGTATCGGGTTTACCGGCAGCGGCCAGATCGGTTTCGGCGGCCTGAACTCGGGCAGCGGCAACATCGGCTTGTTCAACTCCGGCACCGGCAACGTCGGCATCGGCAACTCGGGCACCGGCAACTTCGGAATCGGCAACACCGGCAGCCTCAACAAAGGCAACTTCAACGCCGGCGAACTCAACACCGGTTTCTTCAACTCTGGCAGCGTCAACACCGGCATCGGCAACGCGGGCAACTACAACACCGGCAGCTTCAACACCGGAAGCTTCAACACGGGCGCCTTCAACCCGGGTTCCTACAACACCGGCTACCTCAACACCGGCAACTACAACACCGGCCTGGCGAACTCGGGCAATGTTGACACCGGCGCATTCATCTCCGGCAGCTACAGCAACGGGCTCTTCTGGCGAGGCGATTACCAGGGGCTGTGGGGCTATAGCAGCACAAGCACCATTCCCGACACCGCCATCCCCATGCGCTTCCAGGTGCCTATCTACCTGGACATCCCGATCAGCGGCACACTTGGCACCGTCACCGTCGAGTCCTTCACCATTCCGTCGGTCACTGTCGACGCGGAGTTTTTCGGCGGGATTCCGGCGAGACTCGTCGATGTCCAGCCGATCACCGTCTCGACGATCACGATCGCCCTGCCCTCAATTGGCGTGAATATCGGTACCGGCCCGGGCCCCCTGATCGATATCGGTGGCGCCGGCGGCCTGCTGCCCGTCGGGCTCCCGCCCATCGACATCCCGGCGGGCCCCGGATTCGGAAACACGACCAGCACGCCGTCGTCGGGATTCTTCAACTCCGGCAGCGGGACCGTATCTGGCGTGGGAAATGTCGGCGGCAACATTTCCGGTTTCTTCAACCTCGCGTCTGGCACCTCGGGAATTTCGGGGTATCAAAACTTCGGCGAATTGGTGTCGGGCGGGTCCAACTTCGGTAACAGCATTTCAGGCTTCCTCAATTCGAGCACGAACATCGGCACCAATCTCGCGGGTCTCCCCTTTGCCAACCCGCTCGCCAACGTGGGCTTCGCGAATATCGGCAACAGCAACATCGGCAGCGGCAACGTCGGCGCCTTCAACTTCGGCTTCGGAAACGTCGGGACCGCAAACTTGGGCAGCGGCAACATCGGCAGCCACGACTTCGGCTTCGGCAATATCGGCAGCGGCAACATCGGCCCCGGAAACTTGGGCAATTACAACCTCGGCTTCGGGAACGCGGGCAGCAACAACCTCGGCTTTGCGAACACCGGAAACAACAACATCGGGTTTGCGAACACCGGCGACAACAACATCGGCATCGGACTCACCGGCACAGGCCAGATCGGTTTCGGCGCCTTGTACTCGGGCACCGGAAACGTCGGCTTGTTCAACTCGGGCACCGGCAACGTCGGCTTGTTCAACTCGGGCACCGGCAACGTCGGCCTGTTCAACTCCGGCACCGGAAACTGGGGCATCGGCAACCCAGGCCTCGGCAACATGGGCATCGGGAACTCGGGCACCGGAAACTGGGGGCTGTGGAATGCGGGCACCGGCAACACGGGCATCGCCAACGCGGGTGACTACAACACCGGCAGCTACAACACCGGCAGCACCAACACCGGCATCGCCAACCCGGGAAACTACAACACCGGCAGCTACAACACCGGCAGCACCAACACCGGCATCGCCAACTCGGGAAACTACAACACCGGCAGCTTCAACACCGGCGACTACAACACTGGGCTGGCAAACTCGGGCGATGTCAACACCGGCGCCTTCAACGCGGGTAACTATAGCAACGGCGTCTTATGGCGCGGCGATTACCAAGGGCTGTGGGGAGCTCACGCTGAAATCAACATTCCTGAATTCCCGTTGGTGAACTTGGACCTAAACATCCCCATTAATATCCCGATCCACCTGGATCTCAGCAGCTTCGCTCTCAATAACGGGTTCACCATTTCGCCCATCGTCATCAACGGTGCCGGAATCGTCGATTACACCATCGGCCCCATCATCATTCCGCCCATCACCGGTACCCTGCCGGTGATCGATATCACCATCGGCGGACCAACTACCTCGTTGCCGATCGCAATCCGCAGCGGCTTCGGCCCCACCAGAATCGTGTTTCTCGACATACCGCCCGCCCCAGGCTTCGGAAACTCGAGTTCCACCCCCTCTTCGGGCTTCTTCAACTCCGGCACCGGCACCGCATCTGGCTTCGGAAACATCGGCGGTAACTCTGGGTTCTGGAACAGTACCTTGGGAAGCATTGGAAACTCCGGCTTCCAAAACTTTGGCTCACTGCAATCGGGTTGGGCAAACTTCGGCAGCGTCGTCTCGGGCTTCCACAACACCGGCACCGCGAACCTGACGACGGCGGCCAACGTATCGGGCTGGTCAACCAACGGCACCGACCTGGCCGGGCTGTTCCGCGGCCCATCCGGGACGACGATCTTGAACCTGGGTCTGGCAGACCTGGGCCAATTCAACGTCGGCAGCGGAAACGTCGGTGACTTCAACCTGGGCAGCGGCAACATTGGCGCCTACAATCTCGGCCTCGGAAACCACGGTGCGGCAAACTTCGGTTTCGGCGACCTGGGCAGCAATAACTTCGGCTTCGGCAACCTGGGCAGCAGCAACATCGGCTTCGGCAACAACGGCAGCCACAACCTCGGCTTTGGCAACAACGGCAACGCCAACATCGGCTTCGGCAACACCGGCAGCGCCAACTTCGGTATCGGGCTCACCGGAACCGGACAGATAGGTTTCGGCGCCCTGAACTCGGGCACCGACAATATCGGCCTCTTCAACTCGGGCACCGGCAACGTCGGTATCGGGAATTCGGGCACCGGCAATTTCGGGATCGGCAACTCCGGCACGGGTAACACCGGCATTGGAAATGCCGGCACCTACAACACGGGCTTTTACAACACCGGCAACTACAACACCGGCATTGGAAATGCCGGCAACTACAACACCGGCAACTACAACACCGGCAACTACAACACCGGCATCAGCAACCCGGGCGACTACAACACCGGCTCCTACAACACCGGCAACTACAACACCGGCATCGCAAACGCCGGCGACTTTGACACCGGCGGCTTCATCAGCGGCAACCAGAACAACGGCTTCTTCTGGCGTGCCGACAGGCAGGGCCTGTTGGCGGCCAACTACACCATCGTGGTCGAGAGAACGTCCGCATTCCTCACCGTCGACGTTCCGGTCAACATACCCATCGTCGGCACCATCACCGACATTTCCATTCCCGCGATCACTATTCCGGTAATCAACGCCCGAGGAAATCTCAATTTGGGCATATTCGAAGGCTCAATCACCGCTCCCATGGGTCCCATCCATATTCACGGCGGCGACGACTCGGCACCCTTGAACACACCGATCGTCATCAACTTTGGCGCCCAACCCGCGGTGAACATCAACATCGGAAATCCTGACGGCTCAACCGTCATACACATCGTGGGCACCGGCGGCACAGGCACCGCCCACATTCCGCTCATCAATCTTGAGCCGCAACCGGGATTTTTCAACGCCACCACCGGCCCGTCGTCGGGCTTCCTGAACTGGGGCGCTGGGAGCGCCTCGGGCTGGCAAAACTTCGGCAACAATTCGGGCTTCTACAACGTCGCCACCGCGGCCATTGGAAACTCCGGATTCCAAAACCACGGTTCGCTGCAATCGGGCTGGGCGAACTTGGGTAGCACCGTCTCCGGTCTGGTCAACACGGGCCTTGGAACTTCGGCCAATGTCTCGGGCTTCCTCAACGTCGGCGCCAACCTGGCCGGGTCGTTGCATGACGGGTCGGACGCGACGGCCTTCGACCTGGGCTTGGCAAACCTCGGATTTGGAAACATGGGCAGCGGCAACATCGGCAGCCACAACTTGGGCGGCGGCAACATCGGCAGCTACAACTTCGGCAGCGGAAACATCGGCAGCGTAAACATCGGTTTCGGAAACTCAGGCCCCGCGCAGACGGCCGCAGTCCAAAATCTCGGCTTTGGGAATACCGGCAGCTTCAACATCGGCTTCGGCAACACCGGCAACGCAAACATCGGCTTTGGGAACACCGGCAACGGCAACATCGGTATTGGCCTTAGCGGCGACATGCAGGTGGGATTCGGCGGCTTTAACACCGGCAGCGGCAATTTCGGTTTGTTCAACTCAGGCACCGACAACATCGGCTTCTTCAACTCGGGCACCGGAAACTGGGGCATCGGAAACTCCGGCAGCTACAACACCGGCATCGGCAACGCCGGCAGCACCAATACGGGCTTCTTCAACACCGGCATCGTCAACACCGGCATCGGCAACGCCGGCAACTACAACACCGGCCTCTACAACGTGGGCAACACCAATACGGGCAGCTTCAACCCGGGCAACTACAACACCGGCGGCTTCAATACAGGAAACTACAACACCGGCTACTTCAACACGGGCAACTCCAACACGGGGGTCGGAAACTCCGGCAATGTCGACACCGGCTTCTTCATTTCTGGCAATTACAGCAACGGCGCCTTCTGGCGAGGCGACTACCAGGGCCTAGGCGGTTTCTCTTACCAGACCACCATTCCGGAGATCCCGTGGAGCTACGCCGTCGATGGCAATATCGAAATACCGATTCGCGGCGCTATCAATGCCGTCACCCAGGAAATGTTCACCGTTGAAGAATTCGACATACCAATCAGTTTGGAAGTCTTCATCTGCACCTTGTTCGATCCCTTTACCGGAAACTGCCTAATGGGCTTCACAGAGACACAACTGATAACCACCCAACACATCGGCCCATTCACAGGCGATCTGAACGTCCTTAACCCCGAAACCCCGATAGACATGGTTTTCTCGAACCCCATCGACATGGTCGGCGCCGGCACAGTGGGCCCCTTCAGCTTCGGCTTCGGGTGGCAGCAAACCCCAGGGTTCTTCAATTCGACCAATTCCCCGTCGTCCGGCTTCTTCAACTCCGGAGCCGGCGGCGCATCAGGCTTCTTCCACGACGCCGCGGGCCCGGTATCGGGCTTAGGAAACGCGTTCGCCCAGAACTCGGGCTTCTTCAACGTCGCTGGCCTGGGGAATTCCGGATTCGAAAACTTCGGCAACCTGCAATCGGGCTTTGCGAACTTGGGCAACTCCCTCTCGGGCATTTACAACGCGAGCCTGCTGGACCTGTTGATGCAAGCCTACGTTTCCGGTTTCGGCAACATTGGCTCGCGGCTGTCCGGCTTCCTCAACAACGGGGTGGGCTCATGACCCGGGTGCCGAATTGCATGTCAGCTGCGACCAGCGCATTTCATGACTTCCGAAAGACCGCCGAAGACTGCCCCGGCAGTATCAACGCATTTGAGTCCGCGCGACGGTCGGTCGGAATAACCTACAAGAACCCTACGAGCAGGCAGTAGGAGTGCAAATGTCGTATGTCTACGCCGTACCCGAGATGATCAACGCGGCGACAGCGGATTTGGCGGGCATCGGCTCGGCGGTCAGCGCGGCTAATGCGGCAGCCGCATTCTCCACGACGGCGGTGGTGGCGGCAGGCAGCGACGAGGTGTCGGCCGCTATTGCGGCGGTGTTCGGGTCACACGCTCAGGAGTATCAGGCGCTCAGCGCGCAACTGGGCCGGTTTCATGACCAGTTTGTGCGCAACCTGCGGGTCGGTGTGAGCGCGTATGGGGCCGCCGAGGCGACCAACGCGGCCGCCGCGGCGGAGCAGCAGCTTCTCGATTTGGTCAACGCGCCGTCGCTCGCCCTGACCGGGCGCATCCTGATCGGCGACGGCGCCAACGGGACCTCGCCGGGTCAGGCCGGTGGCAACGGCGGATGGCTTTGGGGTAATGGCGGCAACGGCGCGCCGGGGGCAGCGGGCCAGGCGGGCGGTCGCGGTGGTGACGCCGGGCTGCTGTGGGGCAGCGGCGGAGCGGGTGGGGCCGGTGGGCGCGGCATTTTGGCTGGCCAGGCCGGTGGGGCCGGCGGCGCCGGTGGCAACGCCTGGCTGTTCGGCAACGGCGGTGCCGGCGGGTCCGGCGGGATCGGCCAGAACGGCCAGGCAGCGTTCATGCAGGGTGCCGGTGGTGCCGGTGGTGCGGGTGGTTCCGGCGGCATGGGCGGGCTCTTGGGCGGGGTCGGTGGGCACGGCGGTCATGGCGCGGCCGGAGGTGCCGGCGCCCACGGCGTCGGCAGTGCCGGTGGTGCCGGTGGTGCCGGAGGGGCCGGTGGTGCCGGCGGCGACAACTGGCTGGTCGGCCCGGGGGGTGCCGGCCGGATCGGCGACGGCGGCAATGGCGGCGCCGGCGGCGACGGCGGCGACGGCGGCGACAACGCACTTACCGGCGGCGACGGTTTCGCGGGCGGAGCCGGCGGCGCCGGCGGTGCGGGCGGCAACAGCGCCGGCGGAACCAATGGCAGCGGCGGCGACGGCGGCGACGGCGGCCGCGGCGGCGGCGGCGGTACCGGCACCAACACCATCGCCGGCGGCACCGGCGGTGCCGGCGGCAACGGCGGGACAGCCGGTCTAGCCGGCGCCGGCGGCACCGGCGGCAGTGCCGGCGACGGCGGCAATGGCGGTGATGGCGGCACTGGCGGGAACGGCTTCTTCGGCGTCGCCGGCGACGGCGGTGTCGGCGGCACGGGCGGCAGTGGCACACATGGCGGCAGCGGCGGCAACGGCGGCAACGGCGGCGGTAGCAGCGCCGCCGATATCGGCGGCGACGGCGGCCGCGGGGGCGGCGGTGGCACCGGCAGCATCGCCGGCGGCAACGGCGGCAACGGCGGTGACGGCGGCGTTGGCGACGACATCAGCGGCGAGGGCGGCACCGGCGGCAACGGCGGCGCTGGTACCGGCGCCTCTGGCATAGGCGGCCGCGGCGGTGACGGCGGCACCGGCGGCGACGGCGATTCAGGCACCGGCAGCATCCCCGGCGGCACCGGGGGTACGGGTGGCACCGGCGGTGAGGGCGGTTCAGGCACGATTGCCGGCGGTGCCGGCGGTACCGGCGGCACCGGCGGCACCGGCGGCACCGGCGTTGCCGTCGACGGCGGTGGCCACGGCGGCAATGGCGGCACCGGCGGCAAAGGAGGCACCGGTGGCAGCAGCACCTCCGGCACCGGCGGTGCTGGCGGTGCCGGCGGCACCGGCGGAATCAACGGCGAGGGCCCTGCCACCAGCGGCAGGAGCGGTGACGGCGGCACCGGGGGCACCGGAGGCGACGGCGCCACCGCCGGCGGCACCGGTGGCACCGGCGGCAAGGGCGGTGCGGCCACTGGCACTGGTACAGCCGGCACCGGCGGCACCGGCGGCACCGGGGGTGCCAGCGCCGGCGGCGCGGGCGGCACCGGCGGGGGCGGCGGTGACGGCGGCACCGGCGGGACCGGCCACAGTGGCGGCGCCGGCGGCGACGGCGGCACCGGAGGCACCGGCGCCATCGGCGGCAAAGGCGGCACCGGCGGCACCGGCGGCAACGGCGGAGGCAACGGCGGAACCGGCGGCACCGGCGGCAAAGGCGGAGTCGGCGGCATCGGCACCGCCGGCATCGGCGGCGACGGCGGAACCGGCGGCAGCGGCGGTACCGGCGGCAACGGCGGCACGGCCAACGCCGGCGGCACCGGCGGTGTCGGCGGCGCCGGCGGTGCCGGCGGCGCCGGTCTCATCGGCAACGGCGCCGATGGTCGCGGCGGCAACGGCGGCGATGGCGGCAACGGCGGCAGCAGCAAAAGCGGCGGCCGAGGCGGCGACGGCGGCATCAGCGTCGGCGGCATCGGCGGCGACGGCGGAGCCGGCGGCCGAGGCGGCGACGGCGCGGCCGGTGGCACCGCCGGCGGGGCGGGCGGCCGAGGCGGCAGTGGCGGGGCCGGCGGCACCCAGGGCGGCACCGGAGGCCACGGCGGCCGAGGCGGCAACGGCTTCAGCTTCGGAGGCTCCGGCAACGGCGGCCGAGGCGGCGACGGCGGGGCCGGCGGCGACGGTGGCATCAGCACCGCCGGCATCGGCGGGGCCGGCGGTGACGCCGGTAACGGCGGCAACGGCGGCAACGGTGGGGCCGGCGGCGGTTTCGGCGGCGACGCCGGCAACGGCGGCAACGGCGGCAACGGCGGGGCCGGCCCCGCCGCGGGCGGAGTCGGAGGCAACGGCGGCAACGGCGGCAACACCGGCCTTAGCCCCGTCGGCAGCATCGGCGCTAAGGCCGGCAATGGCGGGAACGGCGGCACCGGCGGCATCAGCACAGCCGGCATCGGCGGCGCAGGCGGCACTGGCGGCACCGGCGGCCTCGGCGGCACTGGCGGCACTGGCGGCCTAGGCGGCAACGGCGGCGACGGCGGCAACGGCACCACCGGCGGCGCTGGCGGCAACGGTGGCCTCGGTGGCCAAGGACGCAGCCAGCACCTATTCAACATCATTCCCGGCCACGGCGGCGCCGGCGGCAACGGCGGCAACGGCGGCAACGGCATCAGCGGTGCCGGCGGTGCCGGCGGTAACGGGGGTGATGGCGGCAACAGCGGAACCAACATCCTTGGCGATCCAGACGGCCGCAGTGGCAACGGCGGCAACGGCGGCACCGGCGGCACCGGCGCCAGCGCCGGTGGCGCCGGCGGCGACGGCGGCGACGGCGGCACCGGCAGAGGCGGCCTTGGCAACGGCGCTGGCGGCGACGGCGGTGACGGTGGCAAAGGCACCGGCGCCGACAGCATCGGCGGCGCGGGCGGCAACGGCGGCAAAGGCGGCAACGCCGGCGGCGTTGTAGCCAGCCCCGCCGGCCACGGTGGTGCCGGCGGCAACGGCGGCGACGGCACCAGCAGGGGTGGCGCCGGTGGCGCTGGCGGCGACGGCGGCAGTGGCGGCAGCAACCGTTTCGGCCCCATCGGATTCGGCGACGGCGGCGACGGCGGCAATGGCGGCAACGGCGGGCATGGCGGCAACGGTGTTGTTGCCGGCGCCGGCGGCAACGGCGGCAATGCCGGCAACGGCGGCAACGCCGGCGGCACCGGTGGCAATGGCGGCAACGGCGGCAATGCCGGCAACGGCGGCAACGCGGGCAACGGCGATGCCGGCGGCGGTGGCCACGGCGGCCATGGCGGCCACGGCGGCAATGCCGGTGACGACGGTGGCCACGGCGGCCACGGCGGCAACGGCGGCAATGGCGGCACCGGCACCACCGGCGGCAGCGGCGGCAAGGCTGGCGACGGCGGCAACGGCGGCGACAACGACGCGGGCCACGGCGGCGACGGCGGCGACGGCGGCACCGGCGGCAACGGCGGCGCCGGCACCACCGCCGACGGCCACGGCGGCGCTGGCGGCAACGGCGGCAACGGCGGCGACGACAACGACCCCGCACTCGGCGGCCTCGGCGGTCGCGGCGGCCACGGCGGCGGCGGCGGCAACGGGGACGTCGGCGGCGACGGCGGCGACGGCGGCAACGGCGGCGGCGGCGGCAACGGTGCCGGCGGTGTCGGCGGCACCGGCGGCACTGGCGGTACCGGCATCACCGTCGGTGGGGCTGGCGGCGACGGCGGAGTCGGCGGCGACGGCGGCCACGGCGGTGCCTCGGGCGACGGCGGTGACGGTGGCGCCGGCATCGGCGTGGCCGGCGTCGGCGGCCGCGGCGGCCACGGTGGCGCCGGCAACGGCGGCCCCGGCAACGACGGCACCGGTGGTGCCGCCGGCGACGGCGGCGACGGCGGCGACGGCACCATTACCGGCGGCGACGGTGGCAATGGGGGCGCTGGCGCCAACGGCATCGGAGGCGGCTTCGACAACGGGTTCGGCAGGGCCGGTGGGAACGGCGGGAATGGCGGCAGCGGCGGTAAGTTCGGCGGCGCCGGCGGCAACGGCGGCGACGGCGGTCACGCCGCAGACGGCACCGTGGCCGGCAGCGTCTTCACCGGCTTCACCGGTGATGCCGGCGGAGCCGGCGGCCGCGGCGGCAATGGTGGCGCTGGTACCGGCGTTGATGGTGTCGGCGGCGCTGGCGGTGCCGGCGGCAACGGCGGCGACGGCGGTGACCCACCCGCTGGCTTCCTCGGCGGCGGCGGCTTCCCGGGCGGAGTCGGCGGCGCTGGCGGCCGCGGCGGCGACGGCGGCGACGGCACCAGCGTCGGCGGTAGTGGCGGCACCGGCGGCACCGGCGGCACTGGCGGCACCGGCGGCCCTGCGACCGGCGGCGGCCCCGGCGGCCCGGGCGTCAGCGGCGACGTCGGCACCACCGGCAATCCTCCCGCTGGCACCAACGGGGGTAAGGGTGGCGCTGGCGGCGCCGGTGGTGCCGGCGGTCCCGGCGGTACCCTGTGACCACGCCAATGATGGTGTACAAACACATCGCCACCCGACTTGGACCTGGAGGTCGCGCGCCGGGTCAGCCAGATGGCGGGAGTGGCGAGCGTGTTCGTGCGTCCGCCGTGCATCCGACTGGGCTATGCCCAGCGCACCTCATGGACTCGCTGCGGCTCCCGCAGCCCCTTGAGCTGCTCCTCCCACGCGTTGCCGAACTGGAACTCATGGCTGCCGGCGACTAGCTCGCGCAACAGCGCCGAAACGAGGATCTGGTTGCCGCCCGCTTTCGCCGCGATCCGCGCCGCCAGAGTCACGTTGCGCCCGATGAAGTCCTCCCGCTCGCGGATCACTTCTCCGGTGTGCATTCCGATCCGGACCCGCAACAGCTGGCAATCGGAGCGATCGCGGTATGCCGCAAAGTCGCGCTGGATCTCGATGGCGCAGCGGATCGCGCTGCGCGCGCTGGAGAATGCGACCATGAATCCGTCACCCTGCGACTTGACCTCGAAGCCGCGGTGCTTCGCCACCTGACGGCGTATGACCGCGTTGTGGCGGTGCAGGACCCTTAGCCAGCACTCGTCGCCGAGTTCCTCGATCAGCGCCGTGGATCCTTCGATGTCGGAGAACATGATCGTGACCGTTCCGTCAGGCGCCGCCATCGTGCGAAGGTCGGGACGGTCCAGCTGGACCGACTGGGCGATACTTTCCAGAGCCGTCCAGCCCATTGTGAACCCCTGCTCCGGATCCTCTGGGCTCAGCCGCACCAATCGTTCGGCCTCGACGGACATACCGAATTGCCGTGCGAGCGCAAGCCCCTGGTCGATCAGGCCCGTCACCTTCTCCTGATCGTGCGGCATAGAGCTGCCGAGCAGCGTGCGAGCGTATTCGTAGCAAATCCGCGGGGTCAGGTAGATGTAGCCGATCTCGGAGTTACGGGCCAGCGCCAGCTCAAAGTGGCGCGCGGCGTCGGCGGGCCGAGCGGCAGCCGCGGCCGCGAAGCCGAGAAACGCGTGGTTCGAGCCCAAGCAGCCGGCCCCGGCCAGAAGCAGCGTGCACCGATCCGCATAGGGCGCCAGCAGCTCGTACAGCCTGCTCGCCGCTGCGCGGTCCTCGATCCTAAGCGATGCGATCGCAAACAAGCAGACCGATGTCAGCCACTCGGCGTTGTGACACAGCGAATCGAAGCGATCGGTGGCGAACTCCCCGAATATGGCGCGGGCCTCATCGAGCTGGCCGATCTCGGTGAGCAGCCACACGTACGCCGCGGACCATACCTGACCGTAGCGCTCGGCAGCCTCGCGGGCGGCGTTGCGCATTTGTTCCAAGCCGCCGCCCGGCCACCCGGTCAGGCATGAGTGCGCGCCGAACACCACTCCGGCCAGCTCCGGTGGGGCCCGCCTGCCGATCGACAACGCCGTCTGCGCCAGACGCTCGGCCTCCTGACAGTTCAGCTGCATCAACGCGCGCATGGTGCGGAATACCGCCACCTGCCACCCGTACCGTGGCTGGCGCAGTTGGCCCGCCAACCGGTCACACGCCGCGATGTCCGTGTCGACCGCGCCAAACTCACCAAGCTGCCCGAGCGCGACCAGCCGCAGGTGGTGACCGCCAAACTCGGCGTCCCGGTCACCGACGGTCCGGGCGAGCCGCACGATCTCCGCGCCCGCCGCGAGTGCCTCGTCGAGGCCGTCGGGACCCAACGTCGCCCACTGGCGGCTGTGCATCGCCAACAGCAGGATCCGGGTGTCACCGAGGCGCTCAGCCATATCGACGGCGCGCGCGCTAAACCGGTCGGCGTCGGCCAGCGCGCCCTGGCAGCCGAGTTCGACCGCCAGCCGGGCCAGCACCCGCACTCGCAACACGCAGTCTCGCTCCGGCATCGCCTCGAGTCCCCCATGCAACATCGCCAATAGCCGCTCATCGGCACGGTAGGGGATCGGGAATCCGCTTGGGCCGCCGCCGTATCCAAGCGCGGCGCGCGCGAAGTGTTCGTTCAGCGCCAGCTCTTGCGCGATCCACGCCGCCTGGCCAAACGTCTCACGCGCATCCTCGGCGTTGCCGGCCCGCCACCGGGCGTCCCCGAGCGCGAGCAGCAGGTCGCACCGCCGCTGCGGCGCCTCGGGAAGCATGTCCAGCAGCCCGAGCGACGTCTGGTAAAGGCACACCGCGTCCTCGTAGGCATATTTCTCCGCTGCCCGTTCGCCCGCCCGCCTGGCGTAGTCAGCCGCCTTCTGGAGGTCACCCATGGGAGCCGCCTTCGCGAAGTGGTAGGCGATCTGCGACAGATGGGACGGGAGCCGCTTCTCATAGAGCCGCTCCAGCGCCTCGCCAACGGTCATGTGTAGCTCGGAGCGACGCGGCGCGGGCAGATCGTCGTACAGCGCGTCGCGAGTCGCGCCGTGCGCGAAAGCGTAGCGGCCCGGCCCGCCGGGAACCTGCCGCACGATCGCCCCGTCGAGCGCCGCCTGGATCCGGGTCAGTACGGTGCCCGCTTCGAGTTCGCTGACGCGCGTCAGGATCCGCAGATCGAACTCACGGCCGATCACCGCGGCCGTCGCCAGCAGCTCAAGCGTCTCGGGCCGCAGCTTGGCCAGCCGATGGGAGACAACCTCGTGGACACTGCGGGGGATCCCGAGTTCCCCGCCATCGCGCATGTGGGTGACCCACCGGCCGTCGCGGCGCTTCAACACTCCGGTATCGATCAGGTGGCGAATGATCTCTGAGGTGAAGTACGGGTTGCCTTCGGCTTCCCGGCAGACGGCGTCTGCCAGCGTATGAGCGTCTCGCTGCTCGAGTGGCTGCGCCAGCACGGCCTCGATCATCGCCTTGACATGCTGGTCGGCGAGTCCCCCCAGCCTGACGTGCGCATAACCCCGCTCCCTGCTCAGCGAGGTGAGCACCTCTTTCAGGTAATGATCGCCGGCGAGTTCGTCGTCACGATAGGTCCCCAGCAGGAACATCCGCGAACGGCCCAGCTCGCGCGCGATGAACTCCAGCAGCATCAGCGAGGGACGGTCGGCCTGCTGAAGGTCTTCGAGGAAGATCGCCAGCGGCCGGCGCTCGGACGCGCCGATCAATAGTCTCGCGACCGAGTCGAACAGCCGGAATCGGGCCTGCTCTGCGTCAAGCGGCGGCGGTTCGGGGATCGGCGGTATCCGCTCGCGCACCTCGGAGACGATCTGTGCGATCTCATACGCGGCCGAACCTAGGTCACAGGCCAGCATCTCGGTGTTGTGATCGTGCGCGTAGGCGCGGATCACCTGGACCCACGGCCAGTAGGCCGGTGCGCCCGCGCCGGCATAACAGCGACCCCACAAAACTTGGGCACCGCGAAGGGTGGCATATGCCGCGACCTCCGAGGCAAGCCGCGTCTTGCCGACCCCCGTCTCACCACTCACCAGCAGCAAGCGCCCGCGGTGGCCGATCGCCTCATCAATCGCGGAGCGCAGTTCCTGCGTCTCTAGCTCTCTCCCGAGGAACGTGGTGTCCGTCATCCGGTCCAGCGCCGCCGTCTCATGGCTTGCGGTATCGGCACCCGAGCTCGCGGCGGCGATCAGCTCAAGCGTGTCGTGGACCTCGGCAGCGCTTTGCGGGCGGGCCGACGGCGACTTCGACAGCATCTTTAGCAACAACTGGTCGAGCGTCGCGGGAACACCGGAGCGACGCCGGCTCGGCGCGACTGGAGTGGTTGAAACGTGCTGGGAGATGACTGCGGCGGCCGTCTCGCCCACGAACGGTGGCACCCCGCACAGCAGTTCGTAAAGCAGGGCACCGAGCGAATAGATGTCCGAACGCGCGTCCGAACCACGGCCGAGGCCCTGCTCGGGCGCCATGTAGGCGACTGTTCCGACCACCGCCCCCTCGGCCGTCAACTGCGTGCCGCCGGGCGCAGCCGCCAGCCCGAAATCGCCGATCTTGACGGTACCGTCGGGGGCCAGCCACACGTTCTGCGGCTTGATGTCACGATGCACCACACCATGTCCGTGCGCGTGAGCTAGTCCGCCGGCAATGTCCGCCCCGATCCGGATCACCTGGTCCGCAGCGAGCCGGTGGTCCGCTGCCTCCGAGAGCAAGCCATGCAGGTCACCGCCGGACATGTACTGGCTGATCAGAAATAGCTGTCCCGCCTCGTCGCCGAAGTCGTACACGTTGACGACGTTGGGGTGCTCCCCGAGCTTCGCCATCGCCTTGGCCTCCCGGCGCGCGCGGCGAATGGCCGTATCGTCCGACCTTGCCGCCTTGAATACCGCGGCGGCCACCTGGCGCTGCAGACGTGTGTCGGTGGCAAGGTAGACCCGCTTGCCAGCGCCCTCGCCGAGTAGCCGATCAAGCTGATAGCGCCCCTCCGCAAGGGTCGCTGGAATCGGCGCGCCGGATCGAGCAGGCCCCGTCTGGGTGCGCAGCTCGATGCCGCAGTCGTTACAAAAGCGCTGCGATGTCGGATTGCCCACACCACAACCCGGGCAGATGACCTCCGTCTTCAGCAGGGCTCCACAGCTGCCGCAGAACTTTGCCTGGGACCGGTTCGTGGCCCCGCACGTGCCGCATTCGGCACTCACAGCCGTGGTCATCGGCCGGCTACGCCGATGCTATTCCCGCGAAGTCCGGCCCCGGTTGGACCGGTGAGACCCGGACCGCCCGGCTTGAACACGCACCTTATAGACGGCGTCACATCGCCTCGGCTCTCAATCGATAACGCTTCGCCTCGGTCTCCACGATCGACTCTTGCTGGGAGCGTTTCGGCAATTGTTAGCAAGTCATGAAATCCGCAGGTGCAGCGGCTGCAGCCGGAGCGCGCCGCCCGATAACGAGGCCACCGTTTCCGACCAGCACATTTCACGATTACTCCACGCCTGCCGAAGGCCCCGGCCACAGTGTTGGCCGCGTCAACAACTTGCTCGCGCACACGAAAGACTTCGTCGAGCGCGCGATCTTGATCCAGCCGGAAAGGGGTAGTTGTGACGTTAACGGATCTGGCGTCGTTCCCGCCCGGGATCAATCCGGCGCGGCCTGTCGGTGCTGTCTCTACCGACGCTGTTGTAGCCGACCGACGCCACCACAAGGCACACAGGTGCCCCGCACCGCTCACTCGACGTCGCCAGCCCACATCCATCGCGGTGCTGCTGGTCGCGGCGTTCGGCGCATTTCTTGCATTTCTGGATTCCACGATCGTCAACATTGCCTTCCCGGCCATCCAGAAGTACTTCCACAGCCAAGACATCAGCAGCCTGTCGTGGGTGCTCAACGGCTACAACATCGCGTTCGCGGCCTTCCTGGTGGCGGGGGGCCGGTTCGCCGACCTGCTCGGGCGCAAGCGGATGTTCATCTACGGAGTCGTGTTGTTCACGGTCGCGTCCGCTCTATGTGCGGTCGCCGACAGCGTCGAATGGCTGATTGCATACCGGGTCCTGCAGGGCATCGGAGCAGCGGTGCTGGTGCCAGCGTCACTGGCGCTGGTCGTCGAGGGCTTCGATGCCGCGCGCCGCGCGCATGGGGTAGGCCTGTGGGGTTCGGCGGCGGCGATCGCGTCGGGCCTGGGCCCGCCGATCGGCGGTGCCCTCGTGGAGGCATCGAGCTGGCGATGGGTGTTCCTGGTGAACCTACCGCTGGGCATTGTCGCCGTGGTCGTCGCGCGACGGGGCCTGGTCGAGAGCCGCGCGTCAGGTCGGCGCCGCGTGCCGGATTTGCGGGGGGCCGCGCTGCTCGCGAGTTCGCTCGGGCTTGTGACGCTCGCGTTGGTCAAGGGGCCGGACTGGGGTTGGGCAAGCTCGGCGACAATCGGCGCGACCGTCGCCGGGGCCGTCGCGATGGCGGGGTTTGTGCTGAGCTCGCGACACCACCGGGCGCCGCTGATCGACCCCGCGTTTCTACGCATCCGGTCATTCGTGGCCGGCAACGCCCTGACGGTAGTCGCGAGCGCCGGCTTCTACGGGTATCTGCTCACCCACGTCCTATTCCTGCACTACATCTGGGGTTACCCGCTGCTGCGAGCGGGTCTCGCGATCGCCCCCGCGGCGCTCGTCGCGGCCGTCGTCGCCGCGGTGCTCGGCCGCGTCGCCGACCGGCATGGTTACCGCATGATCGTCGTCGTCGGCGCCCTGATCTGGGCCGGCAGCCTGCTGTGGTATCTCGAGCGTGTCGGTTCCACACCCAACTTCCTGGGCGAGTGGCTGCCCGGCCAGCTGTTGCAGGGCGTCGGAGTCGGCGCGACGTTGCCGCTGCTCGGCAGCGCCGCCCTCGCCGGACTGAGCGCGGGCGGCAGCTACGCGACGGCGTCGGCGGTGGTCAGCAGCGCCCGGCAGGTCGGCTCCGTGATCGGCATCGCGCTGTTGGTGGTCGTGATCGGCACGCCGGCGCGAGGCGCCGCCGAAGAGGCGCTGCGGCGGGGCTGGGCGCTGGCCGCGCTGTGCTTTGTGGTGGTCGCACTCGGAGCGATGTTCCTGGGCCGCGCCCGCCACGTCGCCGCGGATGACGCTGGCCGGGAGGCCACACGGCAACCGAATCCGCCGGCGCGGCGGCCGACCCCCCGCCGGGTGTCCGCGGCAGCCGACCAACGGCCGGCAACCTCCCCCGAGGTCGACCCGCTGGCGAACCTGCCGCTGTTTGCCGGGCTGGACGCGGTCGCCCTGGTCGAACTGCGGAACAGCGCCGAGCACGTCGAGCTGGAGGCTGGCTCGTACCTATTCCGTGCGGGCGAGCCGGCCGATGCGCTCTACGTGGTGCGTAGCGGGCGCCTGCAGGTGCTACGGGACGACGTCGTGGTCACGGAGTTGGGTCGCGGCGAGGTCGTCGGCGAACTCGGATTGCTCATCGCCGCGCCGCGTTCGGCCTCGGTTCGGGCCGTGCGCGACTCCACGCTGGTGCGACTCACCAAGTCCCAATTCGACAAGATCGCCGACGCCGGCGTGCTCGGCGCGTTAGTGCAGGTCCTGGCCACCCGGCTGCACCAGACCGCGCCGGCGAACGTCCCGCGCCGGACGCCCGAAGTGGTCGTCGCGGTGGTCGGGGTAGACCACTACGCGCCCGTCTCATTGGTGGCACGCGAACTGGTCACCGCGCTCTCGTCCCGGCTCAAGGTCGTGGATCCCGGCCGCGTCGACCGCGACGGATTGGAACGCGCCGAGCGGGCCGCGGACAAGGTGGTGCTGCACGCGGCGGTCGAGGATGCAGATTGGCGGGACTTCTGCTTACGCGTCGCCGATCGCCTCGTGCTGGTCACGGGTGATCCGGCACCGCCATCGGGGTTGCTACCCACCCGAGCGACGGGGGCCGATCTCGTCCTAGCAGCACGACACGTGGGCCGGGAGCACCGGCGCGCGTGGGAGGAACTGATCACCCCGCGGTCGATGCATGAGGTGCACCCCGGACAGGTTGCCGCCGGCCTGCGGCCACTCGCGGCGCGCCTCGCGGGCCGGTCGGTTGGACTGGTCCTCGGTGGTGGGGCGGCCCGGGCCTTCGCCCACCTTGGGGTGCTGGAGGAACTCGAGTCCGCTGGGATCGTGGTCGACCGGTTCGCGGGCACCAGTATGGGCGCGATCATCGCGGCGTTCGCTGCCACGGGCATGGACGCGGCCGCGGTCGACGCGAACGTCTACGAGTACAGCGTGCGCAACAACCCGACCGGCGACTACACGCTGCCGACCAAGGGGCTGATACGCGGACGACGCACCCACGCCGGCCTGCACAGCTCGTTTGGGGAACTGCTCGTGGAGGAGCTGCCGAAGCAATTCCGCTGCGTCAGCGTCGACCTGATGGCCAAGCGCCCGGTCGTGCACCGCCGCGGCCTGCTCGCCGACGTTGTCGCCTGTTCTGTGCGGCTGCCGGGCCTGTACGCACCGATCGCCTACGGCGGGTCGCTGCACGTCGACGGTGGCGTGTTGGACAACCTGCCGGTAGCTTCGCTGTCCGGGGAGGAGGGTCCGTTGATTGCCGTCGGCATCGGCGCCCGTCGTTCGCCACGCCCCGCGTCTGCTCCGAAACACGCACGCACCGCCCACGTTCCGGGCATTGTCGACACCCTCGTTCGCACCATGACAATCGGCAGCGCGATGACGCAGTCCGCGGTGCTGGCACAGGCCGACGTCGCGATTCAGCCCGACACGAGCGACATCGGGTTACTGGAGTGGCACCAGATCGATCGCGCACGTGAGGCGGGTCGGGTCGCCGCGCGTGAGGCCTTGCCGCAGATCATGGCGCTGGTGTAGCGGTGGGCCGGCGATGGCGATCTCAGATGTGTCGGTGTTGGCCGGTCTGACCGAGGCAGACGTTGCGGCGCTGGCAGTCGAATTGGACGCGATCCGCACCGAGATTGAGGACTGCCGTGGTGAGCGCGATGCGCGCTACATCTACCGCACCATCGCCGTCCAGCGTGGCCTTGAGGTCGGCGGGCGTGTGGTCCTGGCGGCCAGTTGCCGGCGCTGGGCGTGGTGGGCCGGGGCGCTGACCCTCGGGGTGGCCAAGATCGTCGAGAACATGGAGATCGGTCATAACGTCATGCACGGGCAGTGGGATTGGATGAACGATCCCGAGATCCACTCGTCGTCGTGGGAATGGGACATGGCGGGCACCGCCAAACGGTGGCGGTTCACCCACAACTTTCAGCACCACAAGTACACCAACGTGCTGGGTATGGACACCGACGTCGGTTACGGGTTTCTGCGCGTCACCCGCGATCAGCCCTGGCGCACCCACCACCTGGCCAACCTGCTGTTCAACACCATGCTCACCCTCGGCTTCGAGTGGGGAGTCGCGTTGCAGCACCTGGGTCTAGAGCTGCGCACGCTATTCAACGCTCGCGCCGATCGCGCCGCGGCGACGGCGGAGTTGCGCGCGCGGTTGGCCAAGGCGGGCCGCCAGCTGGCCAAGGACTACCTCGCGGCCCCGGCGCTGACCTCGCTGTCGCCGTGGGCGAGCTTCACCGCCACCGCCACCGCGACCATGCTGGCCAACGTCATCCGCAACATCTGGATCTACTCTGTAGTGCTTTGCGGTCATTTTCCCGACGGCGCCGAAACGTTCACCCATCACGACCTGGACAACGAGACCACGGGGCGCTGGTACCTGCGACAGATCCTGGGCAGCGCCAATATCGATGCCGGGCCGCTGCTGGCGTTTATGACCGGCAACCTGTCGTATCAGATCGAGCACCACCTCTACCCCGACCTGCCCAGCAACCGGCTCGCCCAGATCGCGACGCGCGTGCGCCAAATCTGCGACAAATACCACCTGCCCTACACCAGCGGACCCCTCCTGACCCAGGTCGCCAAGGCGTGGCGCACCATCGCCACCCTGTCGCTACCCGCGAGGTAGCAAGTCAGCCAGGGCGCGTTGCCGGCATCAAACCGCGTCGACGTGCAGGACGTCATGCACAGTCGCGCCCTGACGCCCTGTCTTGGCTCAAATTGGTGCGCACCATAAATCGGGCACATCGCAGCGTCACAACAGTCACATGTGTCGCTGCGCCCGGCGACGACACCCGATGCGCCCGGCTTGCAGCGACAACCGCCTGAGCTGCGGTGTTGCGCCCACGTTGGTGGTGGCCGTGCGGGTCCCGAGGTGGGCGTTGACCTGCAGAAACCGCGTTGTCGCTCTTAGGTGGGCAGCGCTACCATAGCCTCCGGCGCGGGCCAGAGTTGCGGATGTGACTACAGAGCAATACAGACAGCCAGAGCACAACCTCGCGCCAAATTTTGAGTCCTGGTGCGCGCCACCGCAGTTCGGAGTAGCCCCGGCTCGCTATCGTCGCGTCCAGGTGCGCTTGAGTGGCCGGCCCACCAGGAAGACTCCAGCGGCGCGCCGCAGGTCTGGGTTTACTGCACAATTTCGACGCGTCCCGAAGAAAACTCACAGGTAAGCGGGCTCCAGCGATGCCGAGCTGCGAACCATGAGCCAAGTCGGGTATCAGATCGAGCACCACCTCTACCCCGACCTGCCCAGCAACCGGCTCGCCTGACCCAGGCCGCCAAGGCGTGGCGCACCATCGCCACCCTGTCGCTACCCAACGCAACTTCGGACTAGCGTTTGCCCTGATTGGCGGCTTACAGTTGGCGCCGTACCCGCTTCGGCCCAGCAGGAGGCATGATGTTCGATCCTGACGACGTCACCACGTCAGACGACGACCGCGACGAGGGCGAGCCGGAAAAGGATTTGCTCCCAGCCTGATGACTCAGGACTCATCGGTCGAGCGCCACGTCGGCGAGATCGGCGAGTTCGGCTACACCGTCGTTGAGGATGTCCTCGACGCGGCTTCAGTCGCTGCGTATCTGGCCGATACACGTCGGCTGGAGCGAGAGTTGCCGACGGTCATCGCCAACTCCACCACGGTCGTGAAGGGGCTGTCGTGGCCCGGGCTTGTCCCGGTGAGCCGTGCCGACCACGACTGGGTGCGCATCGACAACTTGCTGCTGCACGGGACGCATTACGAGGCGCTTCCGGTGCACCCGAAGTTACTGCCGGTGGTCGAGGGCGTGCTCGGCCACGACTGTCTGCTGTCGTGGTGCATGACGAGCAACCAGCTGCCGGGCGCGGTCGCCCAGCGATTGCATTGCGACGACGAGATGTATCCGCTGCCGCGGCCGCATCAGCCGCTGTTGTGCAACGCTTTGATTGCGTTGTGCGACTTCACCGCGGACAACGGCGCAACACAAGTGGTACCCGGTTCACATCGTTGGGCCGAGAAGCCATCGCCACCGTACCCGGAGGGCAAACCCATCGAGATCAAGGCCGGCGATGCACTGGTCTGGAACGGCAGCCTCTGGCATACCGCTGCGGCTAACCGCACGGATGCGCCGCGGCCGGCGTTGACCATCAACTTCTGCGCGGGATTCGTGCGTCAGCAGGTCAACCAGCAGCTCAGCATTCCGCGAGAGTTGGTGCGCCGCTTCGAACCCCGCTTGCAGGAGCTGATCGGCTACGGGCTGTTCGCGGGCAAGATGGGTCGTATCGACTGGCGACCGCCGGCTGACTACCTCGACGGCGACAGACACCCCTTCCTCGACGCGGTTGCGGACCGACTGGAGCGCCCCGTCGCGCTATAGATCAGTCGGTGTGCTTATGGCGGAAGTAGTCGACGGTGCGGCGCACGCCGTCGGCCAGCCCGACTTTCGGCCGCCAGCCCAAGACCTCTTCGGCCAGGCTGATGTCTAGGCAGGACCGCTTCAGGTCACCCAGCCGCGGCGGATGAAACTCCGGCTCGTCGGGTCCGCCGACGGCCGCCGCCACCGCCGAATGCAGTTGTCGGTCTGAGGTTTCCATCCCGGTGCCGATGTTAAAGCGCTGCCCGCCGCCCGCATCGCCGGATGCCCTGACGAACGCATCGACGACGTCGTCGACGAACACGTAGTCGCGGGTGTTGGTGCCATCCCCGAATACCCTGGTGGGTTTGCCGGAGAGCAGCGCCTGAGCGAAGATCGCCACCACGCCCGCCTCGCCGTGCGGATCCTGGCGGGGGCCGTAGACGTTGGCCGGCGCGATGTGCGAGCAGTCCAGGCCGTACAAGTGCCGAAAGGTGTTCAGATAGATCTCTCCGGCGACCTTGCCCGCGGCATACGGCGACGCCGGGTCGGTGGGAACCGTCTCGGGCGTTGGGTACTGCGGCGGGACGCCGTAAATGGATCCGCCCGACGAGGTATGGATGACCTTGCGCACCTGCGTGCGCCGGGCTGCTTCGGCCAGCCGCACGGTTCCGATGACGTTGACCGACGCGTCGAACTGCGGGTCGGCCACCGAATTCCGCACGTCGATCTGGGCTGCCAGGTGAAACACCACCTCCGGCCGGTGCTCGTCGAGGATGGCTTCCAAATCGGCGGTGACAATGTCGGCGTCGACGAAGACATGCGCGGGGTTGTCGGCCAGATGCTCGAGGTTGACTGCCTTACCGGTCGCGAAATTATCCAGCCCCACCACCGTGTGGCCGTCGGCCAGGAGACGGTCGACTAGCGTCGACCCGATGAAACCGGCTGCCCCGGTGACCAGTGCGCGCACCGGCCCACCATACCGGCGGGTCGTACTGGGCGCCGCGGCGCTCATCACCATGCAGCTGAGCATTCGCGCGGTGCTGGCGTTCGGCGGCTATTTCTACTGGGACGATCTGATTCTCATCGGGAGGGCCGGCACCCAGAGCCTGCTGTCGCCGTCGTACCTGTTCGACGACCACGACGGACACGTGATGCCGGGCGCGTTCCTGATCGCCGGGGCGATTATCCGGCAAGCGCCGCTGGTGTGGACCGGACCGGCGATCAGCCTGGTGGTGCTGCAGCTGCTGGCCTCGTTGGCGCTGTTGCGGGCCCTGTATGTGATCTTGGGTTGGCGCCCGGTGCTACTGATCCCGCTGACGTTCGCGCTGTTCACACCGCTGGCGGTGCCCGGATTCGCCTGGTGGGCGGCCGCGCTGAATTCGTTGCCGATGCTGGCGGCGCTGGCCTGGGTGTGTGGCGATGCTGTGCTGCTGGTGCGCACCGGCCGTCAGCGATACGCGGCAACCGGGGTGCTCGTCTATTTCGGCGGCCTGCTGTTCTTCGAGAAAGCCGCGGTGATTCCCTTCGTTGCGTTCGCGGTGGCTGCGTTGCTGTGTCACGTGCGCGGCGAGCCGGCGGTGTTGCACACGGTGTGGCGCGGCGGTGTGCGCCTATGGGTGGCGTCGCTGGCGCTGACCGTCGGGTGGGTGGCGCTGTACCTGGCCGTGGTGAACCAGCGGCGCTGGAGTTCGGACCTGACGATGACCTGGGATCTGCTGTGCCGTTCGATCACCCACGGCATCGTGCCGGGTCTGGCCGGTGGGCCATGGCATTGGGACCGGTGGGCGCCGGCGTCCCCGTGGGCCACTCCCCCACCCCTGGTGATGGTGCTCGGCTGGTTGGTATTGGTTGGGGTGCTTGGTTTGTCACTGATGCGCAAACAGCGCATCGGCCTGGTGTGGCTGACGGCGGCGGGCTATATGGTCGCCTGCCAGGTGCCGATTTATCTGATGCGATCGTCGCGATTCACCGCGCTCGAATTGGCCCAGACGCTGCGATACTTTCCCGATCTCGTGGTGGTGCTGGCGCTGCTTGCCGCCGTGGCGTTCACCGCCCCCAACCGGCGCTACGGCGCACGTTGGCTGGACGCCTCGCGGCCCCGCACTGTGATCACATGCGTTGTGACCCTGCTGTTTTTGGCCAGCAGCCTGTTTTCGACGGCGACGTTTCTGACTAGCTGGCGCGACAACCCCGCCGAGCCCTACTTGAAGAATGCCCGTGCCAGTTTGGCTGCCGCGCAGTCGAATACACCGCTGCTAGATCAGGAAGTCGATCCGCTAGTGCTGCAACGAGTCGCGTGGCCGGAGAATCTTGCCAGCCACATGTTCGCTCTGCTAGATCGTCGACCCGAATTCACCTCCGGTACAACGCAATTGCGAATGTTTAACAGCTCGGGTCGGCTGGTCGACGCGAAGGTGACTTGGGTCCGGACGATTGTTGCCGGCCCGACGGCGCAATGCGGTTACTTCGTGCAGCCGGACCAGCCGGCCCGGTTGAGCCTGGATGGCCCGCTGCTGCCCGCCGACTGGACCGTCGAGTTGAATTACTTGGCCAATAGCGACGGTTCGCTAACGCTGTCGCTGGCCGACGGCCCCGAACGCAAGGTTGCCCTGCACCCGGGTCTCAACCGGGTCTTTGTCAGGCTGCCCGGCGCAGGAGATGCGATCACGGTGCGAGTCAACACCACGGCGCTGGCGGTGTGTATCGCCGCTGGGCCGGTGGGGTTTCTGGCGCCGGTGTGAGGCCGCGCGGGAGAGCCGGCGAATTGTTTGATGCGGCGGTCTTGTGCGAAGGCGGGGTTGGTATATGCCGTCGTCAAAACCGACACCCCTTTCACCAGTCGAAGATATGATTCGTACCCCGCGGTCGTGTCAATAAAGACCAGGCCAGCTGGGCCGTCAAAGGGGTATAGATGACCTTTCTGATAGCAACACCGGACGTAATGGCGTCGGCTGCAACAGATTTGGCGAGCATTGGTTCAACAATAAGCGGGGCCAACCTTGCGGCGGCCGTGCCAACCACCAACATGCTGGCCACCGCCGGGGACGAGGTGTCAGCCGCTGTCGCGGAGCTGTTCACCTCCTACGCCCGGGCGTATCAGGCCCTCGGCATCCAAGCAGAGGCGTTTCATCAGCAGTTCGTGCGGGCCCTCGATGCGAGTGTGGGGTCGTATGCCAGCGCCGAGGCTGCCAACGCCTCGCCTTTGCAGGAACTCCTTGATGTGATCAACGCGCCCGCACTCGCCCTAACCGGACGCCCACTAGTTGGCAACGGCGCCAACGGCGCACCGGGAACCGGGCAAGACGGCGCTCCCGGCGGGTGGTTGATCGGCAGTGGCGGTGCCGGCGGGACCGGCGGCTTCGGCCACCCAACTGGCGGTAACGGTGGGGCAGCCGGGTTGTTCGGCAACGGTGGGGCCGGCGGAGCTGGCGCAGCCTCACTATCCGGCACCGGCGGCGCCGGCGGGGCCGGCGGCGCAGGCGGATTATTCGGCGCCGGCGGGGCCGGGGGCGCCGGCGGGTTTTCACAGATGGGCGACGGTGGCGCAGGTGGCGCCGGCGGTACCGGCTGGCTGTTCGGCGCCGGCGGCACGGGTGGCGCCGGCGGCACCGGCGGTCAAGGCGGGGGCGCAGGCGGCGCGGGCGGAGACAGCGGACTGTTTGGCGTGGGCGGCGTCGGCGGCGCCGGGGGGCCCGGAGGGGCCGGCAGCGGGGGCGGCGGCGGCAACGGCGGCAACGCCACCTCTATCGGTATCGGCGGGGCCGGCGGAGCAGGCGGGGCCGCGACCGGTGGCGGTAACAGCGGCAATGGCGGGGCCGGCGGGAATGGCGGGTTTTTCGGCGCCGGCGGGGCCGGCGGCACCGGCGGATCGGGCCTCGCGGGCGGGCAAGGCGGCGCCGGTGGCATTGGCGGCATGCTCATCGGTTCCGGCGGCGACGGCGGCGCCGGCGGCATCGGCACCGATTTCGGCGGAAACGGCGGATACGGAGCGAACGCCGGCATCCTCTTTGGTTCGGGCGGCGACGGCGGCGCCGGCGGGTTTGGCAATACCAGCGGGACCGGAGGCGGTGGGTTCGGCGGCGAAGCCGGACTGATCGGCAACGGCGGTAACGGCGGGGCCGGAGGCGGAACGGCGGCGGCCGTCACAGGCGCCAACGGCGGCAGTGGCGGCAACGCCAAGCTGATCGGCAACGGCGGTAACGGTGGCAACGCTGGGTCCGGCTCACCCGCGGGCACCCCGGGCAGCGGCGGTGCAGGCGGGTTGCTGCTGGGCGCGAACGGAGTGAGCGGGTTGATGTAACCGCGCAACGGAGCCGCCTGGGGGAATCGAACCCCCGACCTATTCATTACGAGTGAATCGCTCTACCGACTGAGCTAAGGCGGCTTTGCCTGTGGCGCCCTCGCGCCGGGCGGCACGAGTCTACGGCAGTCGAGCCGCCCCACCCAAGTGACTACCGCAGTTCCTGGCCGATAGCGGCGACCATGGCGTCGACGGCGAACTTCGGTTTGACGTTGATCGCCAGCGCTTCGCGGCACTCCAGCACGGCCTCAATACAGCGCAGCAGCCGCTCGGGTGCGGCATGCGCGGCCAGGGCGGCGACCCGGTCGGCCAGGTCCGGATGGTTGGCCCGCACTTGACCCGCGTTCGCCGAGACCACCAAGGCATCCCGGAAGTAGGTGGCCAGGTCGATCAGTGCGCGATCTAGCGCATCCCGCGAGGCCCGGGTCTGCCGAGACTTTTGCCGGCGCTCGAGATCCTTGATCGCGCCAGTGGCACCGCGCAACGTGCCGGCGGTGCCCTTGCCGGTGCCACCTGCCCCAAGAGCCGTCCGCAATTCTTCGGTCTCGGCCTCGGCGCGATCCGCGGTCAGCACCACCGCCTCGGCTTCGGCGGCAGCGACCAACTCCTCAGCAGCGGCGTATGCGCGCGACGGCGTCGCCGCGTCGCGCACCAGGCCCAACGCCCGCTCGCGCCGCGCCCGCGCCTCCGAGTCGGTGGCCAGCCGGCGCGCCCGGCCTACGTGACCACCGCTGACCGATGCCGCCCAGTTCGCCGTCTCGGCGGTCAGCCCGTCGTTGTCGATCAGCACCTGGGCGATCGCGGCCGTCGACGGCGTCACGAGCGCGACATGACGGCATCGGGATCGCAGCGTGATCGCGATGTCTTCGGGATCCACCGACGGTGCGCACAACAGGAACACCGTCGACGACGGCGGTTCCTCGACAACCTTCAGCAGGGCGTTGGCAGCGCCTTCGGTCAACCGATCGGCATCCTCGATGACCACGATCTGACACCGCCCGGTCGTCGGCCGGCGCGACGCGATCTGCACGATGGCCCGCATCTCGTCCACGCCGATAGACAGCCCTTCGGGAATCACTCGACGCACGTCGGCGTGGGTGCCCGCCATCGTCGTCGTGCAGGCCCGGCAGCGCCCGCACCCGGGTTCGGAATCTCCGGTGCATTGCAGCGCGGCCGCGAAGCACAATGCCGCAACCGAGCGCCCGGAACCGGGCGGACCGGTGATGAGCCACGCATGTGTCATAGTCCCGCCACCCGGCGAGCTGTGTCCTGAATCACCGCGGGCCGCTCTGGCGGCCGCGAGCAGCGCGGCTTTGACCGCGTCCTGGCCTACCAGCCGCGTAAACACCCCGGACATCATCGGCAACAGTAGTTGCCGTCACCGACAGATACCGATCAGCATCCGTTTCGCGACAATTCCGTGATCTTTCCCCCAGCTTTCGTCCAGTTTCGCGGACTTGCCGAGGCGCTCAAGAGTTTCCGGCGAGTCACTGCCTCCCGATACGGTGGGCGTATGGCAACCACGGCGGCACTGCCCGGGCGAATCAATGCGTTCGTCCGGTGGGTAGTGCGTACGCCGTGGCCGGTGTTCTCGCTGAGCATGCTGCAGGCCGACATCATCGGGGGCCTCTTCGTCCTCGGCTTCCTGCGCTATGGTCTGCCGCCCCACGACCGCATCGAACTGCAGGATCTGCCAAGCCTCAATCTGACGATCTTCCTTACCGCAGTCGTCCTCTTGTTCTTCGCGGGATTCGCGTGGAACTTGAAGCTGCTGATGCCAGTATTCCGGTGGCAGCGCCGCGACAATCTGCTGGCCGAGGTCGATCCGTCCGCCACCGAACTAGCCCGCAGCCGCGCGCTGCGGATGCCGTTCTACCGCACATTGATCAGCGTGGCGTCGTGGGCCGTCGGCAGTGTGGTGTTTATCGTCGCCAGCTGGTCGGTGGCCCGCTACGCCGCGCCCGTCGTGGCGGTCGCCACCGCCCTGGGCGCCACGGCCACCGCGATCATCGGCTACCTGCAGTCTGAGCGCGTCTTACGGCCCGTTGCTGTAGCCGCACTGCGCAGCGGTGTGCCGGAAAACGTGCAGGCGCCCGGCGTCATCTTGCGGCTGATGCTGGCGTGGATGCTGTCCACCGCCGTGCCACTGCTGGCGATCGTGCTGGCCGTGGGATCCGACAAGGTGTCGTTGATACATGCAACGCCGGAGTCGCTGTTCAATCCCATCCTGTTGCTGGCCCTGGCGGCGTTGGGCATCGGGTCCGTCAGCACCCTGCTAGTGGCCATGTCGATCGCCGACCCATTGCGCCAGCTGCGCTGGGCGCTGAGCGAGGTGCAGCGCGGCAACTACAACGCACACATGCAGATCTACGATGCCAGCGAATTGGGCCTGCTCCAGGCCGGCTTCAACGACATGGTGCGCGACCTGTCCGAACGGCAGCGACTGCGTGACCTGTTCGGTCGCTACGTCGGCGAAGACGTGGCCCGGCGGGCTATCGAACGAGGCACGGAATTGGGCGGCCAAGAGCGCGACGTGGCGGTGCTGTTCGTCGATCTGGTCGGCTCCACTCAGTTGGCCGCGACTCGACCGCCCGCCGAGGTCGTCAGCCTGCTCAACGAGTTCTTCCGGGTGGTCGTGGACACCGTCGGCCGGCACGGCGGGTTCGTCAATAAATTCCAGGGCGACGCGGCGCTGGCGATCTTCGGCGCACCGATCGAACACCCCGATGCGTCCGGTGGCGCCTTGGCCGCCGCACGTGAGCTGCACGACGAGCTTCTCCCGGTGCTGGGCTCGGCGGAATTCGGCATCGGCGTGTCGGCCGGGCGCGCCATCGCCGGCCACATCGGCGCCCAGGCCCGCTTCGAGTACACCGTCATCGGCGACCCAGTCAATGAGGCCGCCCGGCTCACCGAGCTGGCAAAGCTCGAGGAAGGCCACGTGCTGGCATCGGCGATCGCGGTCAGCGGTGCCCTCGACGCCGAGGCGTTGTGCTGGGATGTCGGCGAGGTCGTCGAGCTCCGCGGGCGCGCCGCACCCACCCAGCTAGCCCGCCCGCTGAATCTGGCCGCGCCCGAGGACGTTTCCGGCGCACCTGAGGAGGTCGCTACCGAGGCCAGCCGCTGACCACGCTGGCATGCACTACGCGTCGACGAACTTGACGGTCTCGTCCAGCGGCGCCCGGCCCGTGCGGTCGCTTTTGATCGTGACGTCTTCGTACCCGATCGACACGCCGCAAAAGAGGATGAGATTGTCTGGGGGCGTGAGGACTTCCGCGACGGTAGTCCGATACACCGACCACGCCATCTGCGGGCAGCTGTGCAACCCTTCCGCGCGGAGCAGCAGCATGACGGTTTGCAGATACATGCCGACGTCGGCCCATTGGGCCGGACCCAAGTCGCGGTCGATGTAGCAGAACAGCGCGGCGGGTGCGCCAAAGCAGTCCCAGTTCGCGACAGCGGCCCGCTGGCGTGCCTCCACATCCTCGCGCGAAATCCCAAGAGCACCATAGCGCTGCTCACCAAAGGCAGAGCGGCGCTCGCGGTACGGAGACTTCAGCGCGGGTGGGTACATCTCGTACTCCCGCTCGTCCCACGCGTCGCCCGTCGTCACGCGCTCGCCGGCACGCTTCTTGATCTCGGCCAGCGGCGCGCCAGTCACCACATAGCAATGCCAGGGCTGGATGTTCGACCCAGACGGCGCCCAAGCCGCGGCGGCAAGCACTCGCTGCAGCACTTCTCTCGGTACCGGCCGGTCGGTGAAACCGCGGACCGCCCGCCGGCTCGTGACCGCCTCGTATGCGTCCATTGCCGCCACCTCGCTACGTCCGGTAATCGTTACGTAGCTAATAGTATCATTCAATACCATTTCATTCAACACTATTTGCGTCTTCGGGGCCGGTCAATCGGTGGAGGAGCGCCGCCAACTGCTCGGGCTCACCGGGCCCCAAGGACTCGACCAGCCGCCCGGCCAGCGGCTCCGCCGCGACATGCGCCGCGTCGAAGACCTCGAGACCTTCGGGCGTGATTTCCACCGCCCGCACCCGACGGTCGCCCGGAACGGATTTGCGCACGGCCAGCCCCCGACGCTCCAGGTCGTCCACGACCCGCATGATCGCGGCCTTGTCCGAGCCCGTGGCCTCCACCAGGTCCTGCTGCCGGGTGGCGCCGCTTTCGACCAACACGATCAGGACGGCGAAATGTCGCAACTCAATGCCAAGGGGCCGAAGCGCTTCCGACATGACCGTCGCCGCGTGCCAGTGCGCCCGCCGCAGCAGCAACCCGAGAGCAAAAGGCGAGGCGTCCCCGGCGCGACCCGTGGCACGCGCCACATTTCGAGGAACGTCGCCGGACATGCGGCGACGGTATCAGCTAGCTACGCTTGGCGGTCTTCTTCGCCGGTGCCTTGCGGGCGGTCTTCTTGGCGGGCCGCTTCGCCGGACCGCGGGCCCGTCGATCCGCGAGCAACTCCGAGGCGCGCTCGTCGGTAATCGACAACACATCGTCTCCCTTGCGCAAGCTGGCGTTGGTCTCACCGTCGGTGACGTACGGCCCGAAGCGGCCATCCTTGATGAGCATCGGTCTGCCCGACGCCGGATCAATTCCCAACTCACGCAGCGGCGGAGCCGAAGCGCTTTGTCGGCCAGAACGCTTCGGCTCGGCGTAGATTCGCAGCGCTTCCTCGAGCGTGATCGTAAACATCTGTTCTTCGGTGGCCAGCGAACGAGAATCGCTGCCGCGCTTCAGATATGGGCCATAGCGCCCGTTCTGCGCGGTGATCTCTTCACCGCTAGCCGGATCAATCCCAACTACCCGGGGCAGCGACAGCAGCCTCAGCGCGTCCTCAAGTGTGACCGTCTGTAGGTCCATGGTGCGGAGCAGCGATCCACTTCTCGGTTTCGGACCGGTGGGCTTTTTGCCCTTCTTGGCCGGCTCGGCGCCACCCTCCTCGGGCGGCGGCTCGGGCAGGATTTCGGTCACGTATGGCCCGTAACGGCCGTCCTTGGCGACGATCTCGTGACCGGTCGCTGGGTCTACACCCAGCAACCGCCCCTCTTGCGGTGTGGCGAAAAGCTCTTCGGCCACATCCAATGTCAACTCGTCAGGGGTGAGTGAGTCGTTGAGATTCGCCCGTTGCGGTGTCGGCTCGCCATTATCGCCGATTACCGTCCGCTCCAAGTATGGCCCGTTCTTGCCCACGCGAACATACACGGGCCGTCCTTCGGCATCGTCAAACAGCTTGATGGAGTTGACTTCTCGCGCATCGATGCCTTCGAGATTGACACCGACCAGTTTCTTCAAGCCGCCGGAGCGGGCCACCGAGTCGGGCACACCATGGTCGCCACCGAAGTAAAAGTTGTTGAGCCAGTTGGTGCGTTGCTCGTTGCCGGAGGCGATAGCGTCGAGTTCGTCTTCCATCGCCGCGGTGAAGTCGTAGTCGACGAGCCTGCCGAAATGCTGTTCCAGCAAACCGGTTACGGCGAATGCCACCCAGGACGGCACCAGGGCGCTGCCCCGCTTGTGCACGTAGCCACGGTCCTGGATGGTCTTGATGATCGATGAGTAGGTCGACGGGCGGCCAATGCCCAGCTCCTCGAGCGCCTTGACCAATGACGCCTCGGTGTAGCGGGCCGGCGGGTTGGTGGCGTGCCCGTCCGGGGTCAATTCGATGGCGTCTAGTCGCTGACCAGGGGTCAGGTGGGGCAACCGCCGCTCGGCATCGTCGGCCTCGCCGCCGGCCAGCTCGTCCACGGTTTCGACGTAGGCCTTGAGGAAACCCGGGAAGGTCAGAGTACGCCCGGATGCCGAGAAGACAACGTGTTGCTCGCCGGCTCGGCCGTCGATCCGCAGGCTCAGCGTGGTGCCGCGCGCGTCGGCCATCTGCGAGGCCACCGTGCGCTGCCACACCAGCTCATAGAGCCGGAATTCGTCGCCGTTGAGCTCGCGCCGCACCGCGTCGGGGGTGGCGAAGGTCTCGCCGGCGGGGCGGATGGCCTCGTGCGCCTCCTGAGCGTTCTTCACCTTGCGCGTGTACTGGCGCGGCGACGGGGCGACGTACTCGTCGCCGTACAGCTGACGCGCCTGGGTGCGCGCGGCATTGATCGCCGACTCCGACAGCGTGGTCGAGTCGGTACGCATGTAGGTGATGTAGCCGTTCTCGTACAGTCGCTGGGCGATGCTCATCGTCCGCTCGGCAGAGAACCGCAGTTTGCGGCCGGCTTCCTGCTGCAGCGTCGACGTCATGAACGGCGGATACGGACGCCGGGTATAGGGCTTTTCCTCGGCCGACGCCACGCTTAGCTGCGCGCCTTGCAGGGCCGTGGCCAGCCTGGTCGCGCTGGCCTCGTTCAGGACGACGACTTCATCCGTCTTTCGCAGTGTGCCCAGCGAGTCGAAGTCGCGGCCGGTGGCCACGCGCTGGCCGTCCACATTGGTTAGCCGGGCGGTGAAGGTGGGCGGCTGGGCCTTCGGATCGGACCCGCTGGCGTCCAGCTTGGCCAGGATGTCCCAGTAGGTCGCGCTCCGGAAGGCCATGCGGTCGCGTTCGCGCTGCACGATGATGCGGGTGGCCACCGACTGCACCCGGCCGGCCGACAGCTTGGGCGCGACCTTCTTCCACAGCACCGGGCTGACCTCGTAGCCATACAGCCGGTCCAGGATGCGGCGGGTCTCTTGCGCGTCAACCAGGTCGATGTCCAGGTCGCGGGGGTTTTGGGCGGCCTCAAGGATGGCCGGCTCGGTGATCTCGTGGAACACCATCCGCTTGACCGGGATGTGCGGCTTCAGAGTTTCCATCAGATGCCAGGCAATGGCTTCACCCTCGCGGTCGCCATCTGTGGCCAGATAGAGCTCATCGACGTCTTTGAGCAGGCCTTTCAACTCGCTGACGGTGCTCTTCTTCTCGGGGCTGATGATGTAGAGCGGTTCGAAATCGGCGTCGACGTTGACCCCCAGCCGCGCCCAGGGCTCGGACTTGAACTTCGCGGGTACGTCGGCCGCGGCCCGTGGCAGATCGCGGATATGCCCCCGCGAGGACTCGACGATATAGCCGGACCCCAGGTAACCAGCTAATTTGCGTGCCTTGGTGGGCGACTCGACAATCACAAGTCGCCGGCCGCTCCCATTTTTGCTGCTACTCGCCCGCCTAGGGCCCCCGTCAGCCAACTGCGCCTACGCTCCATCTCTAGTGCCGGCCCCCTGAACCGCCCCGCAGGAAGAATGACAGGTCGGCTCCCGAAATTCCGGCGAAATTCAGATACGCCGCCGTACCCTTCGCCCACGGGCACCTGACAATTTCGCACCCGAGGGTGGGCCCATGCAAACCGACTGCAAACCGGCTCACCCGAAAACGGCCTGAAACCGACCGCTACACCCTGGGCCACTGGGCCAACGCCTCAGCGCTGGCGGGCGGTTCCCCCACGTTCTCTACCAGGCGCGATAGCCTGCGACGACCGCTGATCCGAAGCGCGGGCCGGCCGCCGCGGGTACCGATCAAGGTGGGCGCGATTCCGACCCGCATCAGAGCCGACGCAAGCGGCGAATGCGTGTCCGATGCGTGTGGATCCAGACCCAGCAGATAACGGTCGGCCTCGGGGCTGCCGGCAGCCAGCGTCCAGGCCCGCAGCTCCCGCGGCCCCGGCAACCACCGCACCGGCACCGTCTTGACCGCACCGCGTGTCCAGTCGGCCGCGATGCTGCACAACAGCGGGTCCGGGGCCGTCCGCACCAGGGGGTGGTCCTCGTCGGTGCGGGTGATCTCGGACACCAGACCAGCCTCGTGGATCATCTCGGCTAGGGCCGTGGCGCGCCAGAGCTCATCCACGACCACCGACAGCCGAGCGCCGGTACCAACCATCACGATCTGGCCGGAGGCCGCCAGCACCCCGGAAAGGTCCGCGACCGCGGGCGGCACCGAGTCCGCGGCGAAGAAGGAAAGCTGGCTCACCCAACCGACAGTAAGCCAACCTGACGAGCAGACGTAAAAGCCCCCGATTCGTGTCGAATCGGGGGCTTTTACGTCTGCTCGCGCAGGTTAGACGGAGCGAACTCCGGTGGCCTGGGGGCCCTTAGGGCTGTGGCCGATCTCGAACTCGACCTTCTGGTTCTCTTCAAGGGTGCGGAAGCCCGTTCCCTGGATCTCCGTGTAGTGGACAAATACATCCGCGGAACCGTCCTCGGGGGCGATGAAGCCGAAGCCCTTCTCCGCGTTGAACCACTTCACAGTTCCCTGTGGCATCTCTCGATCTTTCCTTTTCTTCTGGGTGCGGGGCACCGCGTTTCGGTGCCCCGGGCCCGTTGCCACCGCCATGCCTCGCGGAGTCGCCGGAATTTCACCCGACAGATAACCTCGCAGGAACCGCGGCCGCAACGTCGATCCTGCGAAAGTTTGACACGAACACAGAAGCTACGACCGCCAATTAGTCAATCATGTTCGTCGCGTCGGCAACAGCCTATTGCCGTGACGAGTACTTGAGGGGTTTTCAAATGGCGAGTTTCGGCAGCGAACTGCTGGCCGCCGCGCTCGCCGGTGCCGGGCCGGGCGAGCATCCACTGCGCCATGTGGCCGAACTGCCCCCTCGCAATGGCCGGCCACACGGCTGGCCCGAGTGGGCCGAGCCCGACGTCGTTCGCGCGTTTGCCGAACGCGGGATCCGCGCCCCGTGGTCACACCAATCTGAGGCCGCCACGCTGGCTCACACCGGCCGCCATGTGGTTGTGAGCACCGGCACGGCGTCGGGAAAGTCTTTGGCCTATCAACTTCCGGTGCTCAACACGCTGGCGACGGATCCGCTGGCGCGGGTGCTGTATCTGTCGCCGACAAAGGCGCTCGGTCACGACCAGTTACGCGCGGCCTATGCGCTGACTTCCGCCGTCCCGCGGCTGGCCGACGTCGCGCCAACGGCCTACGACGGTGACAGCCCCGATGAAGTGCGCCGCTTTGCGCGCGAACGCTCCCGCTGGCTGTTCTCCAACCCCGACATGATCCACTTGTCGATATTGCGCAACCACGCGCGCTGGGCTGTGCTATTGCGCAATCTTCGCTTCCTTGTTGTCGACGAATGCCATTACTACCGAGGGGTTTTCGGCTCTAACGTAGCGATGGTGCTGCGCCGGTTGTTGCGGCTGTGCGCTCGCTACTCGGCATATCCGACGGTGATCTTCGCCAGTGCGACGACGGCGTCGCCCGGCGCGACGGCCGCTGAGCTCATCGGTCAGCCGGTTACGGAGGTCACCGACGACGGCTCACCCCAGGGGGCTCGCACCGTGGCGTTGTGGGAACCCGCGCTACGGGCCGACCTGACCGGTGAGAACGGCGCTCCGGTACGACGGTCCGCGGGTGCCGAGGCCGCGCGAGTGATGGCCGACCTGATTGCGGAAGGCGCCCAGACGCTGACGTTCGTACGGTCGCGGCGCGCCGCGGAGCTGACCGCGCTGGGCGCCCAAGCACGGCTGGACGACGTCGCCCCGGAACTGGCACGCACGGTGGCGTCGTATCGGGCCGGCTATCTGGCCGAGGACCGCACCGCGCTGGAGCACGCCCTGGCCGAGGGCCGGCTGCGCGGTCTGGCGACCACCAACGCCCTGGAGTTGGGCGTCGACATCGCCGGGCTGGACGCGGTGGTGCTCGCCGGCTTTCCGGGAACGGTCGCCTCGTTCTGGCAGCAGGCCGGCCGATCGGGCCGACGCGGACAGGGCGCGCTGGTGGTGTTGATCGCCCGCGACGATCCCCTGGACACATATCTGGTCCATCACCCCGCGGCACTGCTCGACAAGCCGGTCGAGCGCGTCGTCATCGATCCAGCCAACCCATACCTTCTCGGCCCCCAACTTCTTTGCGCCGCAACCGAATTACCACTCGATGAGGTAGAGGTGCGGTCGTGGGACGCGATAGAGGTGGCCGAGGGTCTGGTTGACGACGGGCTGCTGCGGCAACGGTCTGGCAAGTACTTTCCGGCGCCCGGCGTGGAACCACATGCCGCAGTGGACATTCGCGGCTCGGCGGGCGGCCAGATCGTCATCGTGGAAGCCGATACCGGACGCCTGTTGGGCAGCGTCGGAGTGGGCCAGGCAGCGGCGTCCGCCCACCCGGGCGCGGTGTACCTACACCAGGGCGACAGCTACGTCGTCGACACGCTGGATTTCGAGGAGGGTATCGCTTTCGTTCACGCCGAGGATCCCGGCTACGCGACGTTCGCGCGGGAAATCACTGACATCGCGGTCACCGGAACCGGCGAACGCGTGGCCTTCGGCCCTGTCACCCTGGGTTTGGTTCCGGTGACCGTCAACCATCAAGTAATCGGCTACCTACGCCGTCGGCTCAGCGGCGAAGTGATCGACTTCATCGAGCTGGACATGCCCGAGCAGGTGTTGCCCACCAACGCGGTCATGTACACCATCACTCCGGACACATTGAGCCGCAACGGTATTGACGCGCCACGAATTCCCGGCTCCTTGCACGCCGCCGAACATGCGGCCATCGGATTGCTGCCCTTGGTGGCCAGCTGCGACCGCGGCGACATCGGCGGCTTGTCCACCGCTATCGGGCCCGACGGGCTGCCCAGCGTCTTTGTCTACGACGGCTATCCGGGTGGCGCGGGATTCGCCGAGCGCGGCTTTCGTCAGGCACGCACGTGGTTGGGCGCCACGGCCGCGGCCATCGAGGCGTGCGAATGCCCGAGCGGATGCCCCTCATGTGTGCAATCCCCCAAGTGCGGCAACGGCAACGACCCGCTGGACAAGGCCGGGGCGGTGCGGGTGCTAAGGCTGGTGCTCGCGGAGTTGGGTGGCGAGTCGCGCGGAGTAACCGGCGGATAGCACTGGTTCGTCGCCTGTCGCAGGGCTTTAGCACAACGGTTATGCCACAACAACATTGGCGGCAATGCCGGCCACGTCAGCGATCGGGCCGAACGGGCTTTGCGCCGACACGAATCAGAATTTCTCGTCGGGGTCACCTTCCTGCACCGCCTCCCCCAATAGGGGGAGAAAATTTCATACCCCTAATCGGCCATTTGTAGGAGGGACGCACTGCCATCGCCAGGCGAAAGTGATCGGTGGAGCACCGGCTCACTAACGAAATCCACTCGAACCAAGGGGATCTCGATGTCGTTCGTGTTGGTTAGCCCAGAGGCACTGGCGGCTGCGGCAGCTGATGCAGCGGGCATCGGTTCGTCATTGCGTTCGGCAACCGCGGCGGCAGCGGCCCCGACGACGACAGTCTTGGCCGCAGGCGCCGATGAGGTGTCGGCGGCGGTGGCATCACTCTTTGCCGGGCACGGACAGGCCTATCAGCGCTTGAGCGCTCAGATGGCCACATATCACGACCAGTTTGTGCAGGCCCTGACCGCGGGCGCAGGAGCCTATGCCAGCGCGGAGGCAGCCAACGTCTCCCCGTTGCAGAGCCTGCTCGGTGCGCTCAACGCGCCCTTCCTGACGTATACCGGACGCCCGCTGATCGGCAACGGCGCCAACGCGGCCCCCGGCAGCGGTCTCAACGGCGCGCCCGGCGGGTGGCTGCTCGGCGACGGCGGGGCCGGCGGGTCGGGCGCGCCCGGTACGGGCCAAAACGGTGGGGCCGGCGGGGCGGCCGGACTGTTGGGCGCCGGTGGTGCCGGCGGGGCCGGTGGCAGCTCGTCGAGCGGCAACGCTGGGGCCGGCGGCACGGGTGGCGCCGGCGGATGGTTGTGGGGCAACGCCGGGGCCGGCGGGGCCGGTGGAGTCGCAACGGGCGGCGGGGGGAACGGCGGGGCCGGCGGGACGGGCGGGGCCGGCGGGCTGTTGGGCGCCGGCGGGGCCGGCGGGGCCGGCGGGGCCAGTGGTGCCGGAGCAGGCGGGGTCGGCGGGACGGGCGGGACCGGCGGGCTGCTCGGCGGGCTGGTCGGCGCCGGCGGTGGTAACGGTGGGGCCGGAGGGTACGGCGCCAGCGGCGGGGCCGCCGGCGGCGACGGCGGCCATGGCGGGCTGATCGCCGGCGGCGGGGCCGGAGGGACAGGTGGACTCAACGGCGGGGACGGCGGGGCCGGCGGCGACGGCGGCCTGCTGGCCGGCCACGGCGGCGCGGGCGGGGACGGCGGGGCCGGCCTCAATGGTGCCGGTGGCAACGGTGGGACCGGCGGCAACGCCGGGCTGCTGTTCTCAAGCGGCGGGGCCGGCGGTGCCGGTGGATTCGGCGATTTCGGCAGCGGCGGCGCCGGCGGGGCCGGCGGCAATGCCGGCTTGCTCGGTTTCGGCGGGATCGGTGGAGCCGGCGGCCACGCCGGCCCCCTTATCGGAGACGGCGGGACCGGCGGCGCCGGCGGCAGGGGCGGCCTGCTCGTGGGCAACGGTGGTGCCGGTGGTGCCGGCGGGGAGGGTCCCGACGGCGCGGGCGGGGCTGGCGGCGTCGGCGGCAACGCCGTGCTCATCGGCAACGGCGGCAACGCCGGCATCGGCGGAACCGGCGTCGTACCGGGCAGCACCGGCGTGGGCGGTACCAGCGGGCTGCTGTTGGGGCTCGACGGCTTCAACGCTCCGGCCAGCACCTCGCCGCTACACACCGCGCAGCAACAAGCCCTCAACGCGATCAACGCACCCATCCAGGCACTGAGCGGGCGCCCCCTGATCGGCAACGGCACGCCAGGAGCCGCGGGCAGCGCGGCCAACGGCGGCGCCGGCGGGTGGTTGCTTGGCGACGGCGGGGCCGGCGGGTCCGCAGCGACCGGCACGGGCCAACATGGCGGGACCGGCGGGGCTGCTGGGCTGTTGGGCGCCGGCGGCACGGGCGGCGCCGGCGCGAGCACACCAGCCGGCACGGGCGGGGCAGGCGGGGCCGGCGGGGCCGGCGGATGGTTGTCCGGCGACGGCGGCAACGGCGGGGTCGGCGGGGTCAGCTTCTCCGGAAACGGCGGGCTCGGTGGGGTCGGCGGAGCCGGCGGGTTGTTGGGCGCCGGCGGGATCGGTGGGATTGGCGGCGCCAGCACTGCGGGCAATGGCGGAGGCGGCGGGGCCGGCGGAACCGGCGGACTGCTCGGACAGCTCGCCGGCGGCGGGGGTGCCGGCGGTGTCGGCGGGTTCGGCATCAACTCCGGTGGGGCCGGTGGGGCGGGCGGCGATGCGGGCCCGCTCGGCGGCTCCGGCGGCGACGGCGGAAACGGTGGCTACGGGAGCAACGAGGCCGGCGGGGCCGGCGGCGCCGGGGGCAATGCCGGCCTGCTGTTCGGCAGCGGCGGGACAGGTGGGGCCGGTGGATTTACCCACGGAGCCGTTGTCGGCTCCAGCGGTGTCGGCGGGGACGGCGGTGACGGCGGCGCCGGCGGGCGGCTGTTGGGTATCGGCGGGGCCGGCGGGACCGGCGGCGGCACCTTCTCCGGCATGGCCGGGGCCGGGGCCGGCGGGACCGGCGGCAACGGCAACGGCCTGATCGGGTTCGGCGGCGCCGGCGGTGCTGGCGGAGCCGCCTTTACCAACGGGGGTGCCGGCGGGGCAGGAGGCACCGGCGGGCAGCTGTTGGGCAACGGCGGCGCCGGTGGCGCCGGCGGGCAAGGCCACCTCGGCGCTTCCGGCAACGGTGGGGCCGGCGGGGCCGGCGGCAACGCCGTCCTCATCGGCGATGGCGGCAACGGCGGCAACGGCGGCGCCGGCGGTGTCGGTGGTGCCGCCGGCGGCGGCGGAACCGGCGGGCTGCTGCTTGGCCTGAACGGGATCGACGGGTTGGCATAGCCGGGCGGCTCACGCGTCAGTTCCAGAACAGCGGCGCCGCGGCGCACGTACTGTCCCGCGGACCATGCGCGGTTGCCGACGACCTGCCAGCTCTTGCGGCGCGCTCACCGGCGCGCTACGTAATCCGGCGGACCCCCTTTACGCGAACACGGATCTTCCTCGCGGCGACACGGAGCGGGCTGAATCGTAGATCCCGCAAGAAACCCGAGATGTCTTGGCTCAAAAGCGATACGGTCGTTGAAGCCGAGTACACACCAACCCGGTTCTTGATCCGTCGGGAGGTGTCACATGTCGTTTGTGTTCACGATGCCAGAGCTGCTGGGGACAGCTGCCATGGATTTAGCCGGTCTCGGCTCGACACTGAGCACGGCCAACGCGGTCGCGGCCGCCACCACCACGGAGATCCTGGCCGCGGCCGAGGACGAAGTGTCGGTGGCAATCGCGGCGTTGTTTTCCGGGCACGCTCAGGGCTATCAGGCGGCCAGTGCGCAGGCTGCGGTGTTTCATACCGAGTTTGTTCAGGCCCTGACCGCCGGTGCGAGCGCCTATTCCAGCGCCGAGGCCGCCCAGCAGGCGCTCCTCAACACGGTCAATGCGCCCATCCAGGCACTGACCGGGCGCCCGCTGATCGGCAACGGCGCCAACGGCGCCCCGGGCACCGGGCAAAACGGCGCCCCCGGGGGGTGGCTGCTCGGCGACGGCGGGGCCGGCGGCTCGGGCGGGCCGGGCCAAAACGGCGGTAACGGTGGGGCCGCCGGGCTGTTAGGCACCGGCGGGGCCGGCGGGGCCGGCGGCAGCGCGACGAGCGGCAACGGCGGTGCCGGCGGAACCGGCGGCATGGGTGGGTTGCTGTCCGGCAACGGCGGCGTCGGCGGCGCCGGCGGAAGCGCGTGGGGCGTTGCAGGGAACAGCGGAGTCGGCGGGGCGGGCGGAATTGGCGGGACCGGCGGCCTGCTGGGTGCCGGCGGAAACGGCGGGGCGGGCGGATTCAGCCAAGCCGGCACCGGCGGGGCGGGCGGAACGGGCGGGGCCGGCGGGCTGCTCAGCGGGCTAGTCGGCGCCGGCGGCGGCAACGGCGGGGGCGGCGGAGCTGGCAGCGACGGCGGCGGTAACGGCGGGGCGGGCGGCAGTGCCGGCCGGGTCGCCGGGACCGGCGGCACCGGTGGCGACGGCGGATTCAGTGCAGGCGCCAACGCATCGACCGGTGGGGCGGGCGGCAATGCCGGCCTGCTGTTCGGCAACGGCGGAGCCGGCGGGAACGGTGGATTCAGCCAAACTGGCCTTGGCGGGGCCGGCGGGAGCGGTGGGAACGCTGGCCTGCTGTTCTCCAGTGGCGGCGCCGGCGGAGCTGGCGGTTTCGGTGGCACTGGCGGAGGTGCTGGCGGCGGCGGGGGCACCGCCAGCCTGATCGGTAACGGCGGGATCGGCGGGGCAGGCGGAGTGGCCCTCACCGGCTCCGGCGGGATCGGCGGGGCAGGCGGCACGGCTGGCCTGCTCTTGGGCAATGGGGGCGCCGGCGGGGAGGGCGGATTTGGCATCGGTGGCAACGGTGGGGGCGGCGGTGCTGGCGGCAGCGGCGTTCTGATCGGCAACGGCGGCAACGGTGGCGGCGGCGGCAACGGCCCGACAGCTGGTAGCACCGGGGCCGGCGGCACCAGCGGGTTGCTGTTGGGTCTGGACGGATTCAATGCTCCGACCAGCACGTCGCCACTGCACACGCTGCAGCAGGATGTGCTCAAGGCAATCAATGCGCCAATCCAGGCGGTTAGCGGGCGCCCGCTGATCGGTAACGGTGCCCCCGGGGCCGTAGGGACCGGGCAAGACGGCGCCCCCGGTGGTTGGTTGCTCGGCGACGGCGGGGCCGGCGGCTCCGGCGCGACCGGCCAAAACGGTGGAGTCGGCGGTTCCGCCGGGTTGTGGGGCGCCGGCGGAGCCGGCGGTATTGGCGGGGTCTCGTCGTTGACGAGTAGCGCCGGGGCTGGTGGGGCAGGCGGGGCCGGCGGGTGGTTCTCGGGTAACGGCGGAGAAGGCGGCGCCGGCGGAGTCGGATTGGGCACCAGCCTCCCCGGGGCCGGAGGTGCCGGCGGGACCGGCGGGCTGCTGGGCGCCGGCGGGAACGGCGGGGCCGGCGGATTCGCCGAATCCGGCGTCGCGGGTGCCGGCGGGGCCGGCGGGACCGGCGGTCTGCTCGGCGGACTCGTCGCTGCCGGCGGCGGTAACGGCGGGGCCGGCGGGGTTGGCTTCGAAGACGGGGGTGCGGGCGGGGCCGGCGGCAGCGGTGGCCTGCTCGGCGGGCCTGGTGGCGCAGGCGGAACCGGGGGTGCCGGTGGAGTAGACCCAGGCGGTCAGGGCGGGGCCGGCGGGACTGGCGGCAACGCCGGCCTGCTGTTCGGCAGCGGCGGCTCAGGCGGAACCGGTGGATTCAGCGATCTCGGCGCCGGCGGGGCCGGCGGCAACGGCGGCGCCGCCGGGCTGCTGATCTCCAGCGGTGGCGCGGGCGGGGTCGGCGGAGAGGGCGACACGGCCGGCGGTGTCGGAGGGATCGGCGGCAGCGCCGCCCTGCTTGGCTGCGGCGGAATCGGCGGAGCGGGTGGATTCAGCGAAGCCGGCACTGCGGGGTCCGGCGGAACCGGCGGCAGGGCCGGCTTGCTGGTGGGCAATGGCGGTGCCGGCGGCGCCGGCGGCCAGAGCACAATGATCGGCGGCGATGGCGGCAACGGCGGCAACGCCGTTCTGATCGGCAACGGCGGCAACGGCGGCAACGGCGGCGCGACGCCCGGTAACGGCGGCGCCGGGGGAAGCGCCGGACAACTGTTGGGTGCAGACGGGATCAACGGGTTGGCATAGCGGCCCCGGATATGCCTTTCCCGCAACGTGATTCCCGATAACCACCACCAGTGTGGGTGCTGCATACTCGAGATCAGTAAACTGCCGGCATGAGCCACGACTGGCTGCTCGTGGAGACACTAGGTGACGAACCGGCCGTGGTAGCCCAGGGGCGCAAGCTCAAGAACCTCGTCCCGATCACTACGTTCCTGAAGCGCAGTCCCTATCTCGCCGCGGTCCAAACAGCGATCGCCGAGTCGCTGCAGACCGGCCAGAGCCTGACCAGCATCACCCCCAAGCGAGATCGCGTGATCCGCACCGAACCGGTGGTGATGTCCGACGGCCGAATGCACGGAGTACACGTGTGGACCGGCCCTGCCGATGCGGAGCCGCCCGAGCGGCCGATGCCAGGGCCGCTCAAGTGGGATCTGACTCTCGGCGTGGCCACCGATACGCGGGAGTCGCTGGCCAACAGCGGCAAGAATCCCGAAGTTGAGGTCACGTATGGCAGAGCCTTCGCCGAAGACCTGCCGACGCGCGAACTCAACCCTAACGAAACCAAGGTACTTGCCTGGGCAATCAAACCCGAGCCAGGCCAAACACTATGCAGCACTTGGGATCTCACCGATTGGCAGGGCATCCCAATCCGAATAGGGTTTACCGCGCGCAGTGCGCTGGAACCCGGACCAGACGGCCGCGACCACCTGGTTGCGCGGGCGATGAACTGGCGTGCCGAACTCAAGGGCCCAGCGGCAGAAGTCGACGATCTGGCCCAGCGGATCCTCAACGGACTGGCGCAGGCCGGGGTCCACCGGGCGCTGGTTGACCTCAACAACTGGACTCTGCTGAAGTGGCTCGACGAGCCCTGCTCCTTCTACGACTGGCGGGTCAACGAGCCCGACAGGCCGCGCGTACATCCCGACGATGCGCACGTGATGGCAACCATGACAAGGGAATTCGCCGACGGGGCAACCAGCCGGGTGCTGCGGCTACCCGGCAACGACACCGACTGGGTGCCAGTGCATGTCACCGTCAATCGGGTTGAACTGGAACCAGGTACACACGCCGGGCTGATCTCAGTGCGGCTGCCCACCGAAGGCGAGCTCGCCGACGCTGGATTACCGAAGGGGCCAGCGGACACGTCCGCATAGCGCGAAATCGACTCTCGCGCTATGCCGACCGCGATACCGTGTGTCTGGCGTCGATCCCTAAGGGAGGTGCCAGATGTCGTTTGTGATCGCAGCTCCAGAGGCGCTGGCAACGGCCGCCGTAGAGTTGTCAGGTCCGGCTTCGGCGCTTAACGCGGTCAACGCAGCCGCAGCCACCTCGACCACCACGTTGGCCGCTGCGGGCGCGGACGAGGTATCAACAGCCGTCGCGGCGGTATTCGGCTCGCACGCCCAGGCCTATCAGGCGCTCAGCGGCCAAGCGATGGGGTTTCATGACCGGTTCGTGCGGGCATTGACCGCGGGTGCGGGCAGCTATGCCGGCGCCGAGGCCGCCAACCTGCTCGACATCATCAACGCCCAAACCCGGGTGTTGTTAGGTCGCCCGCTCATCGGCAACGGCGCCAATGGGCCATCAGGTACTGGCACGGACGGCGAACCCGGCGGAATCCTGATCGGCAACGGCGGCGCCGGCGGGTCCGGCGCACCCGGCGAAAAGGGCGGTAACGGCGGGGCGGCTGGCCTGTTCGGAGCCGGCGGCGCCGGTGGTACCGGAGGAGCCGACGTGGTTGGCGGGCCTGGCGGGGCGGGCGGCACCGGCGGCGCAGGCGGGTTGTTCGGCAACGGCGGCGCCGGCGGCACCGGCGTCACCGAGGGCGGCGCAGGGGGCGCCGGCGGCGTCGGTGGCAACGGTGGGCTGTTCGGCGCCGGGGGCGCCGGGGGAACCGGTGGGCTTGGCGTAGAGACCGTCGGCGGGACCGGCGGCGCCGGCGGTCACGGTGGCATTCTCTCCGGCGCGGGGGGCGCGGGTGGCGCCGGCGGCTCCGGCCACGTCACCGGTGGCCTCGGCGGGGCCGGCGGGGATGCCGGTCTGCTGTTCGGTGAGGGCGGCGCCGGCGGCGCGGGCGGGACCGGCGGCACCGACGGTGGGGCCGGCGGGGTAGGTGGCCATGGCGCCACGCTTTTCGGTGCCGGCGGTAATGGCGGTGACGGCGGCAACGGCCAACCCGGCGTCGGCGGAGCCGCGGGGACCGGCGGCACCGGTGGGCTATTCGGCTCCGGCGGTGCGGGCGGCAACGGCGGGGCGGGCCGCGACGTGGGCGGTGCCGGCGGCGCAGGTGGCAATGCCGGCTTGTTCTTCGGTACCAGCGGTCGCGGCGGCGACGGCGGCGCCAGCGGCACCAACGGCGGGGCGGGTGGCGCCGGTGGTAACGCCGGCGCGTTCTACGGCGACGGCGGGACCGGCGGCAGGGGCGGATCCGGCGGTTTCGCCGCCGTCGGAGCCGCCGGAGCCGGCGGCGCCGGCGGCAAGGCCGCGCTGATCGGCAACGGCGGCGACGGCGGGGCCGGCGGCGATGCGGACTTTCCGGGCAGCGCCGGCAGCGATGGCGGCACCGCGGCAACGCCTGGCTGATCGGCAACGGCGGCAACGGCGGCAACCGCGGCACCAGCCCACTGGGTACCGGCAACCCCGGCGTCGGCGGCACCGGCGGCCTGTTACTCGGTCAAAGCGGTTTGAACGGGTCGCTGTAGCCAATCCGGCGGAAATCCCGAAACGTGTTGCCCGGGCCGCGCTACCGTGTGCTCCTGACGATCGGTAGGGAAGGTGCCACGTGTCGTTTCTTATCGCGGCGCCGGAGCTGCTGGCGGCCGCTGCCGTGGATCTGGCGAGTATCAATCGGGCGCTCACCGCGGCGAACGCTGCCGCGGCAGCCCCGACCGCCGGATTGCTCGCCGCTGCCGAGGACGAGGTCTCGATCGCTGTCGCGGCACTATTCGGGTCGAACGCCCGGGCGTATCAAGCATTCAGCGCGCAAGCGACGGCGTTTCATGATCGGTTCGCGCAGACCTTGTCCGCGGCTGCGGTCGCCTACGCGGGCACCGACGCCGCCGACGTGCTCAACCTGATCAACGCTCCCGCCGAGGCGCTGTGGGGGCGCCCATTGATCGGCAACGGCACCAATGGGGCGCCGGGGACCGGTGAGAACGGCGGGGCCGGCGGGATATTGATCGGCAACGGCGGGGCGGGCGGTTCCGGCGGACCCGGCCAAAGGGGCGGTAACGGCGGCTCCGCCGGACTGTTCGGCGCCGGCGGGGCCGGCGGCGTCGGCGGATTCGGGATGCCGGGTGGGCCCGGCGGGCCGGGCGGGGATGGCGGCGCGGGCGGGCTGTTCGGCAATGGCGGTAGCGGTGGCACCGGCGGCGGCTCGTTGGACGGAAACGGCGGGGCCGGTGGAACCGGCGGGGCCAGCGGGTTGTTCGGCTCCGGCGGCAAAGGCGGCGTCGGCGGGGTCAGCGCCCACCAAGTCGGCGGCAATGGTGGGGCCGGCGGGTCCGGTGGGCTGATCGGCGCCGGCGGCGCCGGCGGTGACGGCGGGCAGGCCGACGACACCGTCGGCGGAGCCGGCGGGGCGGGCGGCAAGGGCGGTGTGCTCTACGGTTCGGGCGGCCTCGGCGGTACCGGCGGCAACGGCGGCCAAGACGGCGGTATTGGCGGGGCCGGCGGGACCGGCGGACTGTTTGGCGACGGCGGGTTCGGCGGCGAGGGTGGAACCGGTCTGACCGCCGACGGCGGCGTCGGCGGGACCGGCGGCGCCGGTGGGCTTTTCGGCGATGGCGGCACCGGCGGGGACGGCGGCACCGGTGGCGCCAACGGCGGAGCTGGCGGCACCGGCGGCCGCAGCGGCCTGCTTTACGGCGCCGGTGGTGCCGGCGGCGACGGCGGCAACGGCCAGCCCGCCAACGGCGGAGCCGGCGGAGCGGGCGGGGCCAGCGGGCTGTTCGGCGACGGCGGTCACGGCGGCGATGTCGGGGTGGGCCACCTGGCTGGCGGCCTCGGCGGAGCGGGCGGAGCCGGCGGCATGCTCGCCGGCTCCGGCGGGGACGGCGGTGACGGCGGCGTCGCCGGTAAGGACGGCGGCGCGGGTGGCGCCGGCGGCGACGCGGGAATCGTGTTGGGCAACGGCGGCGCCGGTGGATCCGGCGGCTGGGGAGGGTTCAGCGCGGCGGGTATCGGTGGAGCCGGCGGGGTTGGCGGCAATGCCGGTTTGATCGGCAACGGCGGCAATGGCGGCGCCGGCGGGCTCGCCAACGCCCCGGGCAGCATCGGCGGCAATGGGGGCGCCGGGGGCGACGCCTGGCTGATCGGTAATGGCGGTAACGGCGGTAATTCCGGAGCTACGGCTGGAAGCAGCGCCGGCGCTGGCGGTGCCGGCGGTCGACTGATCGGCGAGGACGGCGCCGATGGGTCAACGTAGTCCGGCCAACGTGGATTGTCGGCACAAGCAACGAAATTGAGCTGACCGGCCGCGGGTATGACCGACACGCTAATCGTGCATTCTCCCACCGCGCTAGACCGGATGCCGCACGAGGTGGCTGCTCCCGTCGCACACGCCTACTGCGATTCGCTGACGCAGGTGTTCTTCTGCGCCGGACTGATCGCCGTGGTCGGTGCGCCCTGGCGCTGCTTCTGCGAAACGTCGAACAATCTTGAAACTCAGGGCGGTCACCCCGGCCGCGATAGCGTGTGTAGCAGACCGTTTGGTGGTTAACACCTGCAGGGAGGTGCCGTAACCCGCTACGCCGCATCCACCGGCCCCGCCCGCGCGGCAGCCCGCGCAGCGCCCGCGAAAGCTACAGCCACCTCCACCGTGATCACGACGTCCAGGTCGTCCACCCCACATTGGATCTCGGCGGCGCGCATCTCTCGGGCCACGGCCGTCGCGCGGCCGCACGCCGTCGCGGCCCCAGACGGTAACCGGGCGGCGGCGGCCAGCGCGGCCAGGTCGGCGGCGGCCTGCGCGCGGTGGCGTGCCACCACGACCGCGCCCAAATAGGCGCCGGCACCGGCGATGGACAGCAACACCGCGACCATCGCCGCCGCGAGCATGGTGACCGAGCCACGATCACCGTGGCTCGGCCGCCGAGACCGCCTTAGCTGCAATAGCCAAGGTGGGCAACAGGTTTGACCGTGCGGTGACCGTGGCGACAAAGAATTCGCCGTCCCGGCGCACCTGTACCTGCGCTCCGCCCGGCGCGATGCGCCGGGCGACGTCCGCCGAACGGGCGTCACCGCGCGCGGCCAGCCGGGCGGCCTCTCGCGCCGCATCGACACAGCGCACCTGCATCGAGACCGCGGTGATCCCGGCCATGCACAACACCAGCACCACCACCAGCGTGGCGATTGCCAGAGCCGCCTCAACGGTGCTCGAGCCGGCACTCGAAACTAAACCTTGGTGGAAAGCGCGCGACCGATGATGTGGTTCAACGCCGAGACGATGGAATCGCCGGTGACGACGGTGTAAAGAATCGCACCGAAGGCCGCTGCGGCGATCGTCCCAATGGCGTACTCGACGGTGGACATCCCCGACTCGTCGGTCGCCAGCAGCGTCATACGGGCCACGAATGTGCGAAACATGTTGATCACCAATACTTCCTCTCTTTTGTGGTCTCATAACAGCCCTGGCTGCAAGACCTGACCGGCCAGCCCTGCCACCACAGGCACGATGCCCAGGCAGAAGAACGCCGGCAAGAAGCACAGCCCTAACGGACCTGCGATAAGCACGCCGGCGCGCTCGGCGGCCGCGGCTGCCGCATGCGCGGCGTCGTTACGAGACTGCGCTGCCAGTTCGATGACGCCGTCGGCCAGCGCCGCGCCCGACGACGCCGACCGCCGCGCCAGTCGCAGAAATGCATCGGCCTGCGAGTCAACCAAGCCGGCCGGCGCATCCGGCGGAGTCGACCACGCTATGCCGGGATCGGCCCCTAGCGCTAGCAGGTCGGCAGCCCGGGATAAGACCCGGGCCAGCCGCGGCGGCGCGGACCTGGCGGTCGCGGCCGCAGCGGTCGACACCGCCATACCCGCTGCCAGGCACACCGCGAGCACGTCCAGGCTAGAGGCAACGCCCAACGGATCGCGGCCGTGCGCCTGCGACCGCCTCTGATGCCCGCGCAACGACAGGCCGGCGCGCGCCCGGACCACCGACGGACCCGCACCGACCCACAACGCCAGGGCCAGCAGCACGGCCGCGGCACTCACGACGGGACCCGATCGGTTATCCGGTCCGACCACAGCAGCCCGCCGCAGGCCAGTGCCAGTCCGACCACCAACAGCCAGCCCCCGGCGTGCCCACTCAACAGGAAACTCAGCGGCTGCGCCCCAATCAGTTGTCCAAGCAGTATCCCGAGCAGCGGTAAGCCGGCCAGGATGACCGCGGTGGCGCGGGCGCCCGCCATCCCCGACGCCACCTTTGCCGAAAATCGTTGCCGCTCGGCGATATCGCGTTGCGCAGCCCGCATCAGGGCAGCTATCGCGAGACCGTGGTCATGGGCCAGCTGCCAGCACACCGCGAGCCGTTCCCAGTGCGCGGGAAGGGCCGACGATCGGGCGGCGGCGCGTAGCCCGGCCGACACGTCGGCACCCAATCGTGCGCGCGCCGCGACCGCGCGCAACGCGGCCGCAACGGGGCCATCGGTCTCGTCGGCGGCAATGGCGAACGCGCGCACTGGATGAGCGCCGACGCGCAGTTCGCCGACCAGTACATCAAGGGCGGATTCCAGCGCCCGCCCCTCGGCCGTCCTGCGTCTGCTACGGCGGCAACGCCGGTAACGCAGGCCCGCGGTAGCACCGACCACCATGGCAGCCAGGACCGTCGTCAACGGCAACACCAAGACGGCGCCAATCCAAACGCACGCACCAAGACAGGCAACCCACCTCGAGTCGGGCAACGGCTGCGGACGACGAACGGCCGGCGTGAGCCGCCGGCGCGGTGACGAAGGCAAGACCAGCAGTGCCACCGACAACATCGGCGCGGCAAGTAGCGGAGCATTCATGCCGGTATCCGGGTGTGCAGCAGCTGCTTCAGATCCTCGGCGTGGTCGGTCATCCCGTGGTCCGCATGCCATGCGGTGACCGCTTCGACCCGGCCACTATCGGCTTGACGCAGCACAGCGATCTCGGCGAGCCGGCGCCGGCCGGCCCGGTCACGCGCGACGTGCAGCAGCACCTGGACCGCCGCGGCCAGCTGACTGTGCAACGCCGCGCGGTCAAGGCCACCGAGTGCGCCCAACGCCTCCAACCGGGCCGGAACCTCCGCCGGGTTGTTGGCATGCACGGTGCCCGCGCCGCCGTCGTGGCCGGTGTTCAGGGCCGCGAGCAGGTCCACGACTTCGGCTCCCCGGACCTCGCCGACCACGATGCGGTCCGGCCGCATCCGCAGCGCCTGCCGGACAAGTTGGCGCACGGTCACCTCACCGGCGCCTTCGACGTTGGCGCACCGCGCAATTAGCTTGACCAAATGTGGGTGCCGAGGTGCCAACTCGGCGGCATCCTCGACGCACACCATCCGCTCGGTGGGTGAAACGGCGCCCAACATCGCAGCCAGCAAGGTTGTCTTTCCCGCACCCGTACCGCCACATACCAGGAAGGCCAGCCGAGCGGCGATGATGGCGACGACCAGCTCGGCGGCCTGGGGTGCGATCGCGCCCGCCGCCGTGAGTGCCGCGAGATCCTGGGTGGCCGGCCGCAACACTCGCAACGACAAGCAGGTGCCCTCGGCGGCCACCGGAGGCAAGACGGCGTGCAGGCGCACCGCAAAACCTCCGGAGCCGATCCCGGTCAGCTGCCCGTCCACCCATGGTTGCGCGTCGTCGAGTCGGCGGCCCGCGGCCAGGGCCAGCCGTTGGGCCAACCGCCGCACCGCTGACTCGTCGGCAAACCGAATCTGGCTGCGTCGCAAACCGTTTCCATCGTCAACCCACACCGCATCGGGTGCGGTGACCAGGACGTCCGTGGTGCCGTCCGCGCACAACAACGGTTCCAGGATGCCGGCACCGGTCAGTTCGGTCTGCAGCATTCGCAGGTTGGCCAACACCTCGGTGTCACCGAGGATCCCGCCGGACTCGGCCCGGATCGCCGCGGCCACAACATTGGGCCGCAGCGGCGCGGATTCGGCAGCCAGCCGCTCGCGGACTCGGTCGATCAGTGAGCCGGTCATGCTGCCCTGCCGGCCAGCACGCCAAGTACCCGGCGGGAAGCTGCCGCCAACGCGGATCGCCGTCGCAATCGCAGACCACCGTGCTCCAGCTGCTCGGCGAGCCGTGGCTGGGCGCGCATCGACGCCAGCAGCGGTACCCCGGTGATCTCGGCCACCTCGGCCGCCCGCAAGCCCCCCGGTGCTGGTCCCCGCACGACCAGCCCGAGGTTGGGATTGATCGCCGTCAACACCGGAGCGATCGTCGCGCCGGCCGCGCACGCCCGCACGTGACAGGGGCTAACCAGGACAACAAGATCGGCGCAGTCCAGCGCGGCTTGGGTGGCATCGGTCAGCCGACGCGGAAGATCGCACACCACAGTGACGCCCCCGCGGCGGCCGGCGTCAACGACCGCGTCCACCGGACCGGCGTCGAGTTCGTAACCGCGCCGAGTGCCCGACAACAAGCTGATCCTTCGATGGCGCGGCAGCGCCTCACGCACGGCCGACCAATTCAGCCGTCCGCCCTGTAGCGCCAGGTCAGGCCAACGCAGGCCGGGCGTTGTTTCGCCACCCACCAGCAGATCGATGCCGCCGCCCCACGGATCGAGATCCACCAGCAACGCGTCGGCGGCGGCCTGTGCCAGTGCGACCGCGAACAGCGAGGCCCCGGCTCCGCCACAACCTCCGATGACCGCGACTACCTGGCCATGCGGCCGGTCGTCGCGTACCGACTCGGCGGCTTCGGCGAGCGCACCAGTTAGCTCCTGCTCTTGCCCCGGCAACGTCAGTACGTGCTGTGCGCCAACCGCAACGGCGGCGGCCCAGGTCGCCGTCCCGGCGTCGGTGCCAGTCAGCACGCTGACCTGGGTGCGCCTCGGTAGCGCAAGCTGCCCACACCGCTCCGCGGCCGCTTGGTCGAGCACCACGGCCGTAGCGGCGGACCACGTCTTCCTGCTCACCGGATCCCTGCCGCCGGCATGAACAACCCGGATACCGACGGCCGCGGCGACCCGGTCCAACTCGTCACGCAACTCCGAATCGGTCAGCATTGCCAACACGCCGGAGCGCGCGCGCTCGGTGCGACTAGTGCCCGGAGGGTCAGAAACGGTGGTCACCCGTCTAGCGTGCGGGGTAGCGAGGTGGGACGACAGTCCCAAAGGGCGAATTGTGGAGAGAGACGCATCTGTGCACAATTGCTAGCGCCGTTACTTCGACAGCGCAAAAACAACAGGAGTCCCGCAACACACCGCGAGCCCCACTAAGCACCTGCGGCACGGGGATTATTTACCCCACCAAAGGGACGACCCCCGCCAGGGGGGGAGGAGGCGAGGGTCGTCGTGTATCAGCCCCGGGGGGTCGGGCTGATACACCCTCGGCTTAGGCCGAGTAATGCTTACTATACACATGACAGTCCGGGCTCACGCAAGTATTGCCATTAAGAAAAACTACAGCTTGAGCCGTGTAAATGTCGCCGACAACGCGACCACATCGATGCCCCAGCGGCCTTTTTGGGAACGAAGTAGCGGCCGCGCCAGACCGCCGACCTATGCTGGGTCAGTGACCGAATCCGACCCGGCCGCGCAGCAGCAAATGTCACCGCAAACACCTGAGGCAGCCATTCCACGTGCCCGGACCGCGGCATTCTTTGACCTGGACAAGACCATCGTCGCCAAGTCCAGCACGCTGGCGTTCAGCAAACCCTTCTTCGCTCAAGGACTACTCAACCGACGTGCCGTGTTGAAATCCAGCTATGCCCAGTTCATCTTTCTGCTCTCCGGCGCTGATCATGACCAGATGGATCGGATGCGCACCCACTTGGCCAACATGTGCACCGGGTGGGACGTGGAGCAGGTGAAGTCGATCGTCAACGAGACACTCCACGACATCGTGACTCCGCACGTGTTCGCCGAAGCCGCGGACCTCATCGCGGGCCACAAGTTGTGCGGCCGTGACGTTGTCGTGGTCTCGGCCTCGGGTGAGGAGATCGTTGGCCCAATCGCCCGCGCTCTGGGCGCCACCCATGCGATGGCAACCCGAATGGTCGTCGAGGACGGCAAGTACACCGGCGAGGTCGCCTTCTACTGCTACGGCGAGGGCAAGGTCCAGGCGATCCGCGAGCTGGCGGCCCGTGAGGGCTACCCCCTGGAACACTGCTACGCCTACTCCGACTCGATCACGGACTTGCCGATGCTCGAGGCCGTCGGCCATCCTTCGGTGGTCAATCCCGATCGCGGGTTGCGACGGGAAGCCACCGAACGGGGTTGGCCCATCTTGTCGTTCTCCCGGCCGGTGTCCCTGCGCGACCGCATTCCGGCACCCTCAGGCGCGGCGATCGCGACCACCGCCGCGGTGGGCATCACTGCGTTGGCCGCCGGAGCCGTCGCCTACGCACTGCTACGCCGTTTCACTTTCTAGCACTGGCGTCCCAACCTTCTCAACGGTCACGACAGCAAACACGCTCGGACGCAATCCGAAGGCATTTCGAGAATATTCACGGCAATTGGGCCTTGCTGTGCATGGGGTCTAGTAGTACAAAGGAACCACGGAAGCCCGGTGAGGCCAAGGTCGATCCGGAAGAGAAGGTTCGTTCTCCCGACCCGGGCACCCAGCACGGTTTCCCGGCACCCACGCGGAGTCATAGCCGCGATAATGGCAGAAGTGTTGCGGGCCTGCGTAATTGCGAAAAACGGATGGCGTCGACAGCCCTTTGGGTGGGGTTGCAGTCGGAAGTATCGCAAACGCGCCGAGGCCACCCACGCAGCCCAGAAATGCACGCTTGGTAACCGAGAACCGTGTTGGCGGGCGGCGATCTGAAATCCTTCGGATCGTCGCCCGCTTTGCATTTCGCCGACGATTATTTTCCGCGAGCCTCAGCTACCGATGCGGCCCTATCCGATCCGAGACTCCGCTATGGCAAGCGCCTCCTGCGCGCCGGCCTGCATCCCACGGCAGCACAACACCAGCCACGCCGCCACACCCTCAGGTGTGCCCTCTGCGAATCGGTGTGCGGCATCACGGTAATCGGCGGCTTGCCGCATCCAACGGATCTCGGGCACACCCAGTCCATGCGGATCCAGACCGGTGGCGATGGTCACCAGTCGCGACACTGCGCGAGCCACCACGCCGTCGGCAGTGCCAAACGGCTTCAGCGTCAACAGTTCTCCGTGTGCAACCGCGGCAACCACTGGTGCCGACGCCTGGGTTCGGGCGGTCACCACCTCCGCGAGCAACTCCAGCCGCGGCCCAATCTCGGCATCGGCGCGCGGCCGCCCCAGCCGATCGTCATCGGCTAGATCGGCAGCCGCCAGCACATGCAGGCGCGCCAGTGCCTGCAGCGGCGCCCGCTGCCATACCCCGACTAACGGGCCACCGCCGCCTTCCAGCGCTTGGGCCACCCGCAGCGCTCCGCCGAACACCGGATCACTGATTCCGCCGTCCCGCACAGCGGTTTCCGACGGGTCGTCCAGTCGCACCGGACCGCCGTCGAGCACCGACGATGCCCGCGCCGCACGCAACGCCGCTTCGGCGGCCGTGGCGGGCCAGCCCCGCAGGTTGGCCTTGTGCCGGTGCGCCCGGCCTAGCGCGTCGCGGGCCCGGTCGCTGGCCTCGGCGACACCGGGAAGGTCCATCAGGGGAGCCAGCGGGTCGGCGGTCACAGGTTGCCAACCGTTGCAAGTGAGTGATCTTTAGTGATCATGCTACTTGCACCCCGTCTCGGGGTTGTTCGAGCGCCTGCCGACGCTCTCCCTTCCGCGCTTCATAGCCACCTGCCGGGCGAGGCCCGGTCTTACGGTCGGCTCCACGCTTGACGGCGGCCCCAACTGGGCCGACGACGCTAGGTGTTTCCTCGTAGCGTGCGAGGTTGATCGCGGCGTTGTCGTCGCGTTGGTGACGAGCTGAACACGCCTCACATGTCCAGTGTTCGTCCCAGCCGATGTCTTGCACATGCCGGCAGGAATGACAGGCTTTCGACGACGGGAACCAGCGCTCGGCGACCACCAGCTGTGACCCGTACCAGCCTGTTTTGTAGGTCAGGTGACGTCGGGGTGTGCCCAGGGCGGCGTCGGAGAGTCCGCGCCGACGAGCGCGGGCCCCCAAGAGGCCTTTCTGCCGCAGCATCCCGGCCGCGTCCAACCCTTCGACAACGATGTGGCTGTGGGTTTGAGCCAATCGTGTTGTCAGACAGTGGAGATGGTGAGTGCGGACGTCGTTCACCCGGCGGTGGAGCCGGGACATCTTTGTGGTGCGCTCCCGATATCTACGGGAGCCTTTCGTGCAGCGCGAGCGCGCCCGCGACACATGCCGCAGCTCGCGCAACGCAGCATCGAGAGGGCGGGGGTTCTCAACGCGTTCAATCACGGTGCCGTCCTCGTTGGCGACAGTCGCCAGGCGCCGCACCCCGACATCAACGCCAACCCGCGAACCGGGTCGCGCGACGCCAGGCTGGTGGGGACGCTGCACCACTACCCGCACACTCGCATCCAGGCGGGTGCCGTTGCGGCGAACCGTGATTGCCAGCACCCGTGCCCGGCCTTTGGCGATGAGGCGTTCGATGAGGCGGGTGTTCTCATGGGTGCGGACGGTCCCGATCACCGGCATCGTCAGGTGTCGGCGGTCGGGCTCGACCCTCATGGCGCCGGTGGTGAAGCAGACCCGATCGGCGTCATGGCCCTTCTTTTTGAACCGCGGGAAGCCGACGCGCTTGCCGGCCCGCGTGCCCGCCCGTGAGGTCTGCCAGTTCCAATAGGCCTCTACCGCCCCCCGGATTCCGTCGGCATACGCCTCCTTCGAACACTCGCTCCACCACGGCTGCCCTGTCTCGGCGTTCACGCACACCTCGTCTTTGACCGTGCTCCAGCGCTTCCGCAGTACCCGAAGCGACGGCTTCGCCGTCCCGATCCCATTGGCGTGCCACGCGTCGATATCGGCTTTCAAGGTGGCGACCGTCCAGTTGTAGGCCTTACGCCGGGCGCCGAAATGCCTTGCCAATGCGCGGGCTTGATAGTCGGTCGGGTCCAGCGTGAACCGGTACGCCTGCACCGTCCAGTCCACCGGAATCTCGAACTTCGCCATCTTAGGCCGCCTCGCGTTCCCCGGCGTCAGTAGCCGCCGCCACCGCCCGCCGAGCACGGTTGGCAGCAGCGGGTTTGCCGTTGAGCCGCGCGCACATCGCAGTCGGGATCTCGGTCATGTCCCGTACCAGGTCGACCCCGGCTGAGTCGACCACGACCAACTCATGGCCCTGGGCGGCGAGTGCGGCTTCTACGTACTCAGAGCCAAACCGGCAGGACCGGTCTCGGTGCTCCACCACGCGCGCAACACCGTTGCGCTCAGCCCACGCCGCCAGATTCATGCCGTTATTCCTACAACACGCCACTGACAACTAACGACCACTCAGACCGCAACAGCTGCCAACCCTATCGGCGATCGCAAACGCGGCGAAGCCGGGTGCTGGGGGCACGTCCCGCTTGCGGGGGACGGGTCGCCGACATTGTCTATCGGGAAGCCGCCGAGGCGCCGGGAATGGCCGCCAGCAACTGTTGGGTGTACTCGTGACGGGGCCGGGTGAACACCTCTTCGGTGGGCGCATGTTCCAGCACCCGGCCGGCGCGCATCACCAGAACATCGTCAGCGATCTGCCGAACCACCGCCAGATCGTGGCTTATGAACAGGTAGGTCAAGCCCAGGCTGGCCTGCAGTTCGGCCAGCAGATCCAAAATCTGCGCCTGAACCAAAACGTCGAGCGCCGAGACCGCCTCGTCACACACCAGCACGTCGGGCCGCAGCGCCAATGCCCGGGCGATCGCGACCCGTTGTCGCTGTCCGCCCGACAGCTCGCGGGGCAGCCTGCCCAGCGCCGACGTCGGTAGCCCAACTTGCTCGACGAGCTCACGCACCGCTTGCCGGCGCTGGTTGCGGTCACCGACCCGGTGGATGCGCAACGGCTCCTCGATGGCGCGAAATACCGAGTACATGGGATCCAGGCTGCTGTAGGGGTTCTGGAACACCGGCTGCATGCGACGGCGGAAGGCCAACATCTCATCCCGGTCCAGCTTGTCGATCTGGTTGCTGTCGAAAACGACTGTGCCCGAAGTCGGTTGCAGCAGACCAAGAACCATTCGCGCGAGCGTGGACTTCCCCGAACCCGACTCCCCCACGATGGCCAGGGTGCTCGCTCGTCGCAGCCGAAACGACACCCGGTCGACGGCACGAAACTCCACCCGTCGCCATGGCGCGCCGCGAGACTCGCGGTAGATCTTGGTCAGCTCGGAAACGACCAGAATGTCGTCGTGCCCGCCCGCGTGCTCGGCAGCCTGGGCCGCCACCCGCGACCGGATTTGAGCCGCTCGCTTGTCACGAGCGGTGAACGACGGCGCCGCGGCTACCAGTCGGCGGGTGTACTCATGCCGGGGATCACGCAGGATCGCTCGCGCCGCACCGGATTCCACAACTACTCCGCGGTGGATGACCACCACGGCTTCGGCGCGTTCGGCGGCCAGCGCCAAATCGTGAGTGATCAGCAGCAACGCGGTGCCCAATTCATCGGTGAGCCGCTGCAAATGATCGAGAACCTGACGCTGCACCGTCACGTCCAGCGCCGACGTCGGCTCATCGGCGATCAGCAGCCGCGGCCTGCCCGCCAACCCGATCGCGATCAAGGCCCGCTGACACATGCCGCCTGACAACTGGTGTGGATAGCGGCCCGATTGCTTCGCCGGATCCGCCATACCGGCCTCGGCCAATAACTGTACGGCCCTTCGCCGCGCATCACGGCTATCGGTGCCCCACGGTCGCGACCCGCTACACCCGGCTTCGCCGCGCTTGCGATCGCTCCTGTTGGCCCGCAACGCTTCCCGGATTTGAAAGCCGACCGTCCATACCGGGTTGAGGTTGGTCATCGGATCCTGCGGCACATACCCGATCTCACGGCCTCTGATAGACCGGAGGACACGCTGGTCGGCCTTCCGATCAGCTGAAGCTATGTCACGCCCGTCGAAAGTGATGCGGCCGGCCGTAATTCGTCCGCCGGGTGACAGCAAGCCCAGGATCGCGGCGGCCGTGGTCGACTTCCCCGATCCCGATTCGCCCACCACGGCCACGGTCTGACCACGGCCCACGGTCAGATCTACTCCGCGAACCACGGGCTCATTAGAGCCGAACCTGACTTCTAAGCCCTCCACTGACAACAGTGGCAACGCAGCGCGGCTCATGCTCGCCACGCCCGTGAAGCCGGATCCAGCGCATCCCGCAGCGCGTCACCCATCATCATGAAAGCCAGCACCGTAATTGCCAGCGCCCCAGCGGGATAGAACAGTATCGTCGACCCCGCACGCAGCCGGGTCTGCGCCACATTGATGTCGCCGCCCCAGGACACCACTGACGTCGGCAGCCCGACTCCGAGGTAGGACAACGTCGCTTCGGTGACGATAAAGATACCCAGGGCAATGGTGGCGACCGCGACCACCGGCCCCAGGGCGTTGGGCACCACGTGCCGCAGCAGTATCCGAAACCCGTTCAACCCCAACGCCTTAGCCGCTAGAACATAATCACTGGCCCGCACCTCCAGCACCGAACTGCGGGCGATCCTGGCCACTTGCGGCCATCCGAACAAGGCCAAAATGGCGATCACCGTCCACACCGTGCGGTGATGCAAGACCTGCATGAGCACGATCGCGGCCAACAACAACGGTAATCCGAAAAACACATCGGCAATGCGCGAAATCAGGGCGTCGACCCAGCCGCCGTAGAACCCGGCCAATGCGCCCAGCGCCCCTCCGACGACGAAAGCGACCAGCGTGGCTCCCAACCCAACCGTGATCGAGGCCCGCGCACCATAGACGGTGCGCGCGTAGATGTCGTGGCCCTGCAGGTCGGTCCCGAACCAATGCGCCGCCGACGGCGCCAGCATGCTCTGGCTGGGATCTGCATAGGTTGGATCGGCTGCGGTGAACGTCGCCGGAAACGCCGCAACCACGAGAATGAACAGAATCATCACGGCGGCGACGACAAACTTGGGCCGTCGGCGCAGTCCGCGCCAAGTCTCGCCCCAAAAACCGCTGTGCTCAGCCATATCGGATCCGCGGGTCCAGGGCCGCGTACAGCAGGTCCACCAACAGATTGGTGATCAGATAAATCAACACCAGCACCGTCACGATCGACACCACCGTCGGCGCCTCCTGTCGGGTGACCGCCTGATACAGCACCCCGCCGACGCCGTGGATGTTGAAGATGCCTTCGGTCACAATGGCTCCGCCCATCAGCGCCCCGAGATCAGCGCCCAAGAACGTCACCACCGGGATCAGCGAGTTTCGCAAAATGTGCACCGTCACCACCCGCGGCCGAGACAACCCCTTGGCGGTGGCGGTGCGGACGTAATCGGCGTGCGCGTTGGCGGCCACTGCCGAGCGAGTCAACCGCACCACGTACGCGAATGACACCGCGCCCAAAACGATCCCGGGCAGCAACAGTCGGGCGAAGGTCGCTCGTCCACCCACTGTCACCGGCGCGAGTCCCAACCAAACTCCGAAGACGAATTGCGCCAAAAATCCCAGCACGAAGATGGGGATCGCGATGATGATGAGTCCGGTGACCAACACGGTGGCATCAAAGACGCCGCGCGTGCGCAGGCCGGCGATCACGCCGAAGCCGATCCCCAGCACCGACTCCACCGCAAGTGCGATCAGCGCGAGCCTGATGGTGACCGGAAATGCATGTGCTAGAACGGCACTGACCGGCAGCCCGGAATAGGCACGACCCAGGTCGCCGTGCAGTAGGCCGCCAAGATAGCGCAGGTACTGCAGCAGGAACGGATCGTCGAGGTGGTACCGGGCACGCAGCTGGGCGGCGACCGCGGGGCTCAGCGGCCGGTCGCCTGCGAGCGCGGCAATCGGGTCTCCGGGCAGCAGAAAGACCATGCCATAGATCAGCAGCGTGGCTCCGAAGAATACCGGCACCATCACGGCGACCCGGCGAACCACGTACCAAATCATCTCAGCCCTTGACGATGTTCTCGTAGTCGGGCAGTCCGTTCCAGGTGACCGTGACGTTGCTGACCTCGGCCGACCAACCCACTACGCTGACGTAGTCCCACAGCGGCACGACTGGCATGTCGTGCAACAGGATTCGCTGCGCGACGTTGGCCAGCGCATCGGCCTCCCGCAGATTGGGCGCGGCCTCGGCGGCAGCCAGCGCCGCGTCGAACTCACGACTGGAGTAGCCGACGTCGTTGGATCCCGCTCCGGTGGTATACAGCGGGGCGAGGAATTCGATCATCGACGGGTAGTCGCCCTGCCATCCGGAGCGGAATGCGGTGTCGATGGTGCGGTTGGTGATCTGAGTGCGTAAGCCCGCGAAGGTCGGCTGCGGCGCTCCGGCCGCGTCGATTCCCAAGACGTTCTTGATGCTGTTGGCCACCGCATCCACCCACTCCTGATGACCGCTGTCAGCGTTGTAGGCGATCGCGTACCGGCCGCTCCATGGCGAAATGGCATTGGCTTGCGCCCAAAGTTGGCGGGCCCGTTCGGGATTGAAGTCCAATGCGTCGTTGCCTGGTAGCCTGGGGTCGAATCCGGGCAACGAGCGGGCGGTGAAATCGCGTGCGGGACTGCGGGTGCCGGCGAATATCTGCTGGCAGATCTGCGGGCGGTTGATGGCAGCCGACAGCGCCAACCGGCGCAGCCGGCCCTCCTCGCCACCGAAATGCGGCAGCCGCAGCGGGGTGTCGAGTGACTGGTTCATCGCTGCGGGCCCGCTGGTGGCGTTGTCGCCCAGGTCGCGCCGGTAGATCGTCAGCGCACTCGATGGAATCGTGTCCAGCACATCGAGATTGCCGGATAGCAGGTCGGAATACGCGGTATCCAGGTTGGCGTAGAACTCGAACCGCAGGCCCTTGTTGTGGGGTTTCCGATTGCCGTGGTACTCGGGGTTGGGCACCAGGTCAATATTGACGTTGTGCTCCCAGGCTGGCCCATCGGCGCCATCGTCGAGCTGGTAAGGCCCGTTGCCAATGGGGTGACGGCCAAACGCCGCCATGTCCCGAAACGCCGCGTCCGGCAGCGGATAGAACGCGGTGAAGCCCAGGCGCAACGTGAAGTCGATGGTCGGCGCCTTAAGCCGCACGGTGAACTCGAGATCATTGATCACCTGGAGTCCGGACATGGTGGTCCGCTTTCCGTTGGGCGGGTCGGCAACCTCGGCAACGTCTTCATATCCCGCGATCGGACTGAAGAAGTGCTGCTGCAGTTGAGCATTGGAGCTCAGCGCCCCGTAATTCCACGCGTCAACGAACGAATGGGCCGTCACGGCCGAGCCGTCGGTGAACTTCCAGCCCGGTTTGAGGGTGATTCGGTAGTTGAGGTTGTCGACGGTCTCGATCGACTGGGCAACCTCCAGGGACGGTTTGCCGGCGGCATCGTAGGACATCAGGCCGGCGAACAGGCGATCGATGATCCGAGCGCCGTTGCTGTCGTTGGTGCCGGTCGGGATCAACGGGTTGGGCGGTTCGCCGCCGTTGACGACCACCGCATCCGGGCTCAGCACACCGCCGCCGCAACCGACGACCGGTGCGACCGCCAGCAGTCCGACGGTGATGGCGGCCAGCGTGGCCCAGATCCGGCGCATGAAAGCGACCCTAGAGCCTCTCATCGCCTCGCACCGCTAGGCTCTCAACACGTGACCGACGACACTACCGAAAGCCCGTCGGCCTATCCTCCGCCGGAGCACTTCGTCGAGCAGGCGAACGCTCGCGCCGAGTTGTATCGCGAAGCCGCGGAAGACTGGCTGGCTTTCTGGGCCAAGCAGGCCAACCGGCTGTCCTGGGCCACACCGTTCACCGAGGTGCTGGACTGGTCAGACGCGCCGTTCGCCAAGTGGTTCGTCGGCGGCAAGCTCAACGTCGCATACAACTGCGTCGATCGCCACGTCGAGGCCGGCCACGGCGATCGGGTCGCCATCCACTGGGAAGGCGAGCCCACAGGCCACCGCCGCACGCTGACCTATGCCGATCTGCGGGCACAGGTGTGCAAAGCGGCCAACGCGCTGACCGACCTGGGTCTGGTCGCCGGTGACCGCGTCGCGATCTACCTGCCGTTGATCCCCGAGGCCGTGATCGCGATGCTGGCCTGCGCGCGGCTGGGAATCATGCACAGTGTCGTCTTCGGGGGCTTCGCGGCGCACGCGCTGCAGACACGTATCGCCGACGCCCAAGCCAAACTCCTGATCACCAGCGACGGACAATTCCGCCGCGGCAAGCCGGTTCCGCTGAAGGATGCCGCCGACGAGGCGGTCTCTGCCCCAGACAGCCCGATCGAGCACGTTCTGGTGGTGCGGCGCACCGGAATTGACGTGTCCTGGAACGACGCCCGCGACCTGTGGTGGCACGATGTCGTCGACCCGGCCGCACCCGAACACACCCCCGAACCGTTCGACGCCGAACACCCGTTATTCCTGCTCTACACATCGGGAACGACCGGCAAGCCCAAGGGCATCGTGCACACCAGCGGCGGCTATCTCACCCAGTGCTGCTATACGGTCCACACCATTTTCGACGTCAAACCCGACAGCGACGTGTTCTGGTGCACTGCCGATATCGGCTGGGTCACCGGGCACACCTACGGCGTCTACGGCCCGCTGGCCAACGGGATCACCGAGGTGCTCTATGAGGGCACACCCAACACCCCCGATGAACACCGGCATTTCCAGATCATCGAAAGGTACGGCGTCACAATCTATTACACGGCCCCCACCCTCATTCGTACCTTTATGAAGTGGGGCCGTGAGATTCCCGACGCGCACGACCTGTCCAGCCTGCGGCTGTTGGGGTCGGTGGGCGAGCCGATCAACCCGGAGGCGTGGCGCTGGTACCGCGAAGTCATTGGCGCGGACCGTGTTCCGGTGGTCGACACCTGGTGGCAGACCGAGACGGGCTCGGCGATGATCTCGCCGCTGCCGGGAGTCGCTGTGACCAAACCCGGTTCGGCAATGGCGGCACTGCCTGGAATCTCGGCCAAGATCGTCGACGACCATGGCGACCCGCTAGAGCCGGGCGGCGACAAGGACGTCAGCGGATACCTGGTCCTGGACAGGCCGTGGCCCTCGATGCTGCGCGGCATTTGGGGGGACCCGGAGCGGTATCGGGAAACGTACTGGTCCAAGTTCGCCGACAAGGGTTTCTATTTCGCCGGCGACGGCGCCCGTTTCGACGCCGACGGCGCGATCTGGCTATTGGGCCGCATCGACGACGTGATGAATGTGTCGGGGCACCGCATCTCCACGGCCGAGGTGGAATCGGCACTCGTCGGTCACGGCGGGGTGGCCGAGGCCGCGGTGGTCGGAGTTGCCGACGACACCACCACGCAGGCCATCTGTGCGTTCGTGGTGCTCCGCGCTAACTGCGAACCCAACGACTCGACTGTCGACGAACTGCGCACCCATGTCGCTCGGGAGATCTCGCCGATCGCCCGGCCGCGTGAGGTCCACGTCGTGCCGGAGCTGCCCAAGACCCGTAGCGGCAAGATCATGCGCCGGCTATTGCGCGATGTTGCCGAAAACCGCGACCTGGGCGACACGTCCACGCTGCTCGATCCCAGCGTGTTCGACGCGATCCGGGCCGCGAAGTAGCTAGCTCACGCGGCGATCGCAAGCGCGGCGGAGCCGGGCGCTGGGGGTACCTCCCGCTTGCGGGGGACGGGTCGCCGCCGACCGACACGCGGCGATCGCAAGCGCGGCGGAGCCGGGCGCTGGGGGTACCTCCCGCTTGCGGGGGACGGGTCGCCGCCGACCGACACGCGGCGATCGCAAGCGCGGCGGAGCCGGGCGCAGCGGGTCGCCGCCGACCAGCTACGTCCCCACCGGGACGAATCCCGAACCCGGCCGGTTCTTTTCGTTGATGTCGGCCAGGTCCGCGTTGAACGACATCACCACTGCCGGGGTGTGCAGCGGGATGTACTTGGTGACGCACGTGGGCAGGTTTTCGCTGAACGCGCCGTGGATCATCCCGACCAGCAGATTGTCAACCGTCACCGGCGCACCGGAGTCTCCCGGTCCCCCGCAGACCTGCATCAGGATGCTGCCCGGGTCCTGGCCCGGTCCCCAGGTGACGCCGCACGAGTTGCCGGTGGTGCGCCCCTGCTTACAGGCGATCTGCCCGAAAGTCGGGTCCGGGCCGATGCCGTTGATGGCAAAGCCGTTGAAGTTGGCCACCGGTGTCACCTTGGCCGGATCGAACTTGATCACCGCGTAGTCGAGGGCGTCATTGCCGGCAACCATCGTGCCTACCGGGGGATTGTTCCCCGGACCCTCGGCGGCGACGGGTGCGCCCGGTCCCCCACAGTGCGCGGAGGTGAAGCCGATGAGATCGCCGAACTTGTCGTGGCCGATGGCGGTCAGGGTGCACAGCGTGCCCCCATTGACCACGATGCCGGCACCGCCGCCCAACGGGACCTTGTCGTCGGCAGCCGCGGTATTCGCCGGCAGGGATACCAGTGCCCAGAGCGCGGCAACGATCGCCGCGCAGCTGCGGAGCGCCGTCTGCAAAGTGGTACCCCCGTCGAGTGGTAGGACAGCGTAGGACAGCTGCGCCAGTCTAAATGATCATCGCCGAAGGTCGGTTGCGTGTGAAATGGCCGCAAGCGTCAATTTTGCGGACGGCCTGCACGGGGTTCCGCCGGGCCCCGGATCGCATGGCAACATAAACCGCGGCGACTGCGAACCGCGGCCAGTTGAACCGAGAGGACCGTCTGTGAGCAAACCTGATCGCAACAGCGGTGTGCCCAGCACGCTGACCACGATTCCGCTGGCCGACCCACACGCCGGACCTGCTGAGCCGTCGATCGGTGACCTGATCAAAGACGCGACAACTCAAATGTCGACGCTGGTGCGTGCCGAGGTCGAACTGGCCCGCGCCGAGATTACCCGTGACGTGAAGAAGGGGCTAACCGGCAGCGTTTTCTTCATCTCCGCGCTGGTGATCCTGTTCTACTCCACGTTCTTTTTCTTCTTTTTCCTCGCCGAGCTCTTGGACACCTGGATCTGGCGCTGGGTGGCGTTCCTCGTCGTGTTCGCGATCATGGTGGTAGTCACCCTGGTGCTGGCCCTGTTTGGGTTCTTGAAGGTCCGCCGGATCCGTGGACCGCGGCAGACCATCGAATCGGTCAGGGAGACGCGCGAAGCGCTCACCCCAGGCCATGACAAGTCCGGGCCCCCGAAGGCGATCACGTCAGACGGCAGGCCGCCGACCGACCCCTCAGGTTGGTAAATGCCAGCACCAGATCCGTCGGTGACGCGGATCGACGGGCCGTGGCGCCATCTGGATGTGCACGCCAACGGCATCCGGTTCCACATCGTTGAGGCGGTAACTGACGACGCCCAGCCGGCCGCGACCCGGCCGCTGGTCATCCTGCTGCATGGGTTCGGCTCGTTCTGGTGGTCGTGGCGTCACCAGCTGCGCGGACTGACCGGGGCGCGAGTGGTCGCGGTCGACCTGCGCGGTTATGGCGGCAGTGACAAACCACCTCGCGGCTACGACGGCTGGACCCTGGCCGGCGACACCGCCGGACTCATTCGTGCGCTCGGCCACTCGTCGGCGACCTTGGTCGGCCACGCCGACGGCGGACTGGCTTGTTGGACCACCGCGCTGCTGCATTCCCGGCTGGTGCGCGCCATCGCCCTGATCAGCTCACCGCACCCCGCCGCGCTACGCCGAACCACGCTGCTGCGGCGCGATCAGGGACGGGCATTGCTACCAACGCTGCTGCGCTACCAGATTCCCATCTGGCCGGAACGCTTGCTGACTCGCGATAACGCCGACGAGATCGAACGCCTGGTCCGCAGCCGTAGTTGCGCCAAATGGCAAGCCGGCGAAGACTTTTCGGAGAGCATCGGCTATCTGCGGCAGGCCATCCAGATCCCGGGGGCCGCGCACTGCGCGCTGGAGTACCAGCGCTGGGCGGTGCGCAGCCAGCTGCGCGGCGAAGGCCGGCGATTCATGCGATCGATGATTGCCCAGCTTGGCATCCCGCTGCTCCACCTACGCGGTGACCTCGATCCCTACGTACTGGCTGTGGCGGTCGAGCGCACTCAGCGTTACGCGCCGCACGGCCGTTACATATCCATTGCCGGCGCAGGACATTTCAGCCATGAAGAGGCGCCCGACGACGTCAACCGGCATCTGGTCCGGTTTCTCGAGCAGGTGCACGGATCCCGGCTCAGCTGACGCAGGCGCCGGTGCCCACCTGCTGGGTCGCGCCGATCTTGGCCAGCTGGCCCGCCACCTCGGTGGCGGTCAACACGAAGCCGGTGTCGGGGTCATCGACCGCCGCGCCGAACACCACCCCGAGCACCTGACCGTTGAGATCGATCAACGGTCCACCCGAATCACCTTGTTCCACAGTGGCTCTGATGGTGTAGACGTCGCGAGTGACCGGCTGTGGACTCCGGTAGATGTCGGGGCCGCTGAGCTTGATGGCCTCACGAATCCGGGCCGGGGTCGCAGTGAAGTTACCACCGCCGGGATAGCCCATCACCACCACACTGGTGCCGGTTTTCGCCTCGGTTTCGGCGAACGTCAGCGGCGGTGGCGGCAGGTTGGGGACGTCCAGGATCGCGATGTCGACCGACGGGTCATAGGACACCACGGTCGCGTCGAAGGGCTTGCCGCTGGCGTACACCGAGACGCTGTTGGATCCGGCCACCACATGCGCGTTCGTCATCACCCGATCCGGTGCTATCACAAACCCACTGCCCTCCAACACCTTCTGGCAACTGGGTGCCAGGCTGCGGACCTTGACGACACTGGGCGCGGTCGCCAGCACGACCGGGCTGTTCGCCAGCTCCGGGTCCGGTGAGGCGACCGGGATGACCGGGGTGCGGCTGAACGGCTCTAGCACCGCCGGCAGGCCGGAGGTGTTCAGCAGCGCCGACAACCGCTTGGGCACCGACTTCAGCCAGGTGGGCGCCACGTCGTTGACCTGAGCGAGTACCCGCGAACCGCGGACCGCGGCAGCCAGCTCGGGCTGGTCCTTCGACTGCGTCAGCGGCGTCGCTAGCAACCAGGCCGCGGTCAGCACCACGACGAGCTGCACTCCCACCCCGATGACCGAGTCGATGGCACGGACCGGCCGGTTGCGGATTGCGCCGCGCACCGCCCGTCCCAGCACCACACCGGCGACCTCACCGACGACGACCAGCGCCAGTATCAAAAAGAGCGCGGTGAACAATTTGGCTCGCGGTGCGGCGATGTGGCTGACGATGTGCGGCGCCAACAGCACGCCGGCTATCGCGCCCAGCAGCACACCCGCAAACGACAGCGTTGAGCCCAGTGCGCCCGAACGCCAGCCGGATACCGCCGCGATGAAGGCGACCGCCAAGACCGCGATATCCAGCCACTGCGACGGGGTCATCGAATTCATCGCAACCCACCACCTTCGCCGACCAGCATCATCGCGTCGTCCAGCTCACGGACATCGCTGGTGTCCCAATGTTGGGCCCAGCCGGCGACGTCGAGCACCGCAGAAATCACCTGGCCAGTGAATCCCCACACCAGCATCTGGTTCAACAGAAACGCCGGACCGGCCCAGCGGCGACTCAGGCTGCCGCGGTACACCATCAGCCGGTTGGCCGGATTGATGAAGGCACGCACCGGAACCCGTGTCACGATCGCCGTCTCGGCCTCGTTGACAACATGCACCGGCCCGGGATCCGGCGAATACGCCAGCACGGGCACGACGTGGAACCGGGAGGGCGCGATGAACGTCCGCTCCATGGTGGCCAGCGGGTGGAGCCGTCCCACGTCAACGCCGGTCTCCTCGTGCGCTTCCCGAAGGGCGGTGGCCACGGGCCCGTCGTCCGCGGGATCGGATGTGCCACCGGGGAAGGCGGCCTGGCCAGCGTGGTGACGCAGGGTCGAGGCCCGCACCGTCAGCAGCAGGTCGGCATCGTCGGGCAGACCGCCGTTGGCCGGCCCGTCCACCGGGCCCGAGAACAGCACCAGAACGGCGGCGTCGCGGCCGTCGCGGCTTAACGAGGCTGTTGCTCGCGCGGCAGTCACCATGGCCAGCACGTCGGCGGGCAACCGGCGCCGAAACGCGTCAGGTACCTGATCGACGTTGTCGACGAGCGGGCGCAGCCACGACGGGCCCAGCTCAGGAGTCAAGGCGACCGCAGCACTCACCGGCGCCTCCCTCCGGCTAGTCACCCCACCTGGTTTCCGACGGCGGCCGCGATCTCGTCGGCACTACGGAAAGCCCGCGGCAGCGTCTGGGCCACGCTACCGTCCGGCCGCAGCACCACGGTTGCGGGCATCACATTTGCCACCCGCAGCGCCGCCGCTACCTTACGACGGCCGTCCTGCAGCGTGGGCAGCCGAACGCCGAGATCGGCCAACCGCAGCAGGGCGGCCGTCTCGTTCTCGTCCTGATGCACAGTCACCACCATCACCTCGGACCCGATCCGTCGCTGATACTCGGCCATCGCCGGCAGCTCGGCCGTACACGGCGCGCACCAGTATGCCCACAAATTGATGACCACCCGGCGGCCGGCCAGCGCCCGCGCGACGTCGACCGGCGAGCCGTCCGCCGCGCATTCCACCACCACATCCCGCAGCGCTACCGGCCCGGAATTCTGGCCCGCGGGGCAGGGCGGCAGGTTCGCGCGCTGCCGCGGTCCGGCCAGCGCTGCCGGGGTGTCGGCGTCGCGGTGTTCACGTGCGGCGGGTGCCTGGGTGATGGAACTGGGTGGGGAACTATCTCGCAGCTGGCCCATCAGCGCCACGATCAGCGCGGCCACGACGGCCAGGATCGCGATGGTCCAGCGGGTCCTCCCGGTCAACCGCGATATCACAGCCCAGCCAGAGCCAGCAGGTGCTCAGTTTCCGGGCCCTGAACCAGCGGTGCGGCAAGCAACGGTTCGGTGGGACCGAGCCCGTACGAGGGACAGTCTTTGGCGAGCAGGCACACCCCGCACGCCGGTTTGCGGGCGTGGCACACCCGGCGGCCGTGAAAGATCACGCGATGGCTAAGCAAGGTCCACTCCTTGCGCTCGATGAGTTCGCCGACCGCATGCTCCACCTTGATCGGGTCCTCTTCAGCGGTCCAGCGCCACCGTCGCACCAACCGTCCGAAATGGGTGTCGACGGTGATGCCGGGGACGTTGAAGGCATTTCCCAGGATGACGTTGGCCGTCTTGCGCCCCACCCCGGGCAGCGTGACCAGCTCATCCATGGTGGCGGGCACCTCGCCGTCAAACCTCTCGACGAGGGCTTGCCCGAGGCCGATGAGCGCCGTCGCCTTGTTGCGGTAGAAGCCAGTGGGGCGGATGAGACCTTCGAGCTCGGTGCGGTCCGCTCGCGCGTAATCCAGCGCCGTCTTGTATCGCGCGAATAATGCCGGCGTTGTCAAGTTCACCCGTTTGTCGGTGCTCTGCGCGGAAAGGATGGTGGCCACCGCAAGCTCGAGTGGCGAGGTGAAATCAAGCTCGCAGTACACGTGCGGGAATGCCTGTGCCAGCGCACGATTCATTCGGCGCGCCCGTCGCACCAAGCCGGTTCGGGTTTCGGTGGCCCAGCGGCCGGCGATACCGAGTCCGGATGCGGCTGACCTTGCCTTTGAGCTCCTGGACGACTTGGCCGCTGTCACCTACGACAGAGTACTGATTTCGTGATCTCTCTGAGACCTTAACCATGTTTACTCTCCTTGTGTCATGGTTGCTGGTGGCCTGCATTCCAGCGCTGCTGATGCTGGCGACGCTCTGGCTCGGCCGGCTGGAAAAGGCGCTCGCCCACGACACGGTTACAGCGAGCGACGTCGCAAAGTTTTTGGAGCAGGCCGAGGCCGTGGATCTGCACACGCTGGCCCGGGAGGGGATGCCGGAGGCGATGGATTACCTGCATCGCCGCCAAGCCCTGGGCTTGGCGGCGGCCCCAGCTCCCAAAACCCTCACCGGGGGGCGACATCGCGCCGAGCCCGCCTTCGCCGGTGACCATTCCCAGAGCAATCCACCGTTGACGGTGACGCGACACGTCAATCGTGTGTAGCGTTGGCAGGTCGGACCGTTTGGCCTACCTTTAGACTCGTGTCGGTCTTGAGGGGTTCTGCCCGTATTAATTCGTTGGAAAGCTGAAGAGGCAACGTGGACGAGATCCTGGCGAGGGCAGGAATCTTCCAGGGGGTTGAGCCCGCCGCAGTCGCCGCCCTGACCAAACAACTGCAGCCGGTCGACTTCCCCCGTGGACATACGGTATTCGCTGAGGGTGAGCCGGGCGATCGGCTGTACATCATCGTCGCGGGAAAGGTCAAGATCGGTCGCCGCTCACCAGACGGCCGGGAAAATCTGCTGACCATCATGGGTCCGTCGGACATGTTCGGCGAGTTGTCGATCTTCGACCCGGGGCCGCGAACTTCGAGCGCGACGACGATTACCGAGGTGCGGGCGGTGTCGATGGACCGCGACGCGCTGCGGGCATGGATTGCCGATCGCCCTGAAATCGCCGAGCAGCTATTGCGGGTACTCGCTCGCCGGTTGCGTCGCACCAACAACAACCTGGCTGACCTGATCTTCACTGACGTGCCCGGCCGGGTGGCCAAGCAGTTGCTGCAGCTCGCCCAGCGATTCGGCACCCAGGAAGGGGGCGCGATGCGGGTCACCCACGACCTGACGCAGGAGGAGATCGCCCAGCTAGTTGGCGCTTCTCGGGAGACGGTGAACAAGGCGCTGGCCGACTTCGCCCACCGCGGCTGGATTCGTCTGGAGGGCAAGAGCGTGCTGATCTCCGACTCCGAACGCCTGGCCCGCCGAGCGAGGTAGCTTTCTCACGCCGAGCAGACGCAAAATTGCCCTGGAACCAGCGTTCCAGGGCGATTTTGCGTCTGCTCGCCCTACTTAGCCGCGTAGGTAGTTCAGCTGCACCTGCACCGACCACTCGGCCGCATCCCAAAGCTTCTCGTCGACGTCGACATAGACGTGTGCGACGATCTGGCGGGCCGTGGCTTCCTCGCCCAGATCCCGCAACGCTGAGCGCACCTGCTCGAGCCGCTCACGGCGATGCGCCAGGTACCCCGATGCGACGGCGCCCAGATCCGGCAGGTCCGGCCCGTGCCCAGGCAACACCGTCCGATCGCCGAGGCCACGCAGCCGCTGCAGCGACTCCATGTAGTCGCTCAGGCTGCCGTCTTCGGAGTCCATGACGGTGGTGCCGCGCCCCAGCACGCTATCCGCCGTCAACACGGCGTCGTCGAGGACGAACGACAGCGAATCGGCGGTGTGGCCGGGTGTCGCCATCACTTTGATCTTCAGGCCGGCCGCATCGATCACCTCGCCATCGACCAGTTCACCCCCGAGGCCCCGCAAGAACCCGCTGCCCGCCGAGCGCACGGTCGCCCCGGTCAGCTCGACCAGCTTGTCGATGCCGTCGGTGTGGTCGCCGTGGCGGTGGCTGATCAACACCAGCGCAATCCGGCCCAACGCGGCAACGCGCTCAATGTGCGCGTCGTCTGGCCCAGGATCGACGATGACCAACTCATCACTGCGCGGCCCGCGCAACACCCAGGTATTGGTGCCCTCCAACGTCAGCAGGCCAGGGTTGTCGGCCAACAGCACAGACGCGGTGTCAGTGACCGGCCGCAGCCGCCCGTATGCGGGATGGGTCAGTGACTCGGCTGTCGCGGCTGTCTCGGACATTGGCCGTTAGCCGACCTCCACGATCAGCTCGACTTCCACCGGAGCGTCCAGCGGCAGCTCGGACACGCCGACGGCCGAACGCGCATGCGTGCCCTGGTCGCCGAAGATTTCGGCCAGCAGGTCGGAGGCCCCGTTGACGACGCTGGGCTGACCGTTGAAACCCGGTGCGGAGGCGACAAACCCAACGACCTTAACCACGCGGGTCACCGCGTCAAGACCCACCACCGAATCCACCGCCGCCAGCGCGTTGAGCGCGCAGAGCCGCGCGAGGGCCTTGCCCTCCTCGGGGTTGACGTCGGCACCGACCTTGCCGGTCCGGAGCAGTTTTCCGGCCTCGAATGGAAGCTGGCCGGCGGTGTATACCAAGTTGCCGGTACGCACCGCCGGAACGTAAGCCGCCAGCGGCGCCACCACTTGCGGAAGCGTCACACCGAGCTGCCCAAGCCGGGCCTTCCACGATCCCGCGTTCATTAACCCTCCTACTTCGGGCGCTTCAGGTAAGCGACGTGCTGCTCGCCGGTGGGCCCGGGCAGCACCGCCACCAGCTCCCAGCCATCGGCACCCCACTGGTCGAGGATCTGTTTGGTGGCATGGGTGAGCAGCGGAACGGTGGCGTATTCCCATGCGGTCGGTTGGGTCATGACGCGAGCTTATCCGTCGGATTTCACCGCCTCCGGCCAGCCCGGTGGCCACCCAGATCGGTAGGGCTAGCATGCGATGGTGGCAAACACCTCTAGCGGCGCTGGTGCCGTCGGCTGGCCGTCGCGCTTGTCGAAGGCCCGCCTGCATTTTGTGACGGGCAAAGGCGGTACCGGCAAATCGACGATTGCGGCGGCGCTGGCGCTGACCCTGGCAGCGGGGGGCCGCAAAGTTCTACTGGTAGAAGTCGAAGGGCGCCAAGGGATTGCGCAACTTTTCGACGTCCCGCCCCTGCCGTACCAGGAGCTCAAGATCGCGACCGCGGAGCGCGGCGGCCAAGTCAACGCGCTAGCAATCGACATTGAGGCCGCGTTCCTGGAATACCTCGACATGTTCTACAACCTCGGCATAGCGGGCCGGGCGATGCGCCGCATCGGTGCGATCGAGTTTGCGACAACGATAGCGCCCGGTCTGCGCGACGTCTTACTCACCGGAAAGATCAAGGAGACGGTGATACGCCTGAACAAGGGGACCAAGAACCCGGTGTACGACGCGATCGTCGTCGACGCACCACCAACCGGCCGAATCACACGCTTCCTGGACGTCACAAAGGCCGTGTCCGATCTGGCCAAAGGGGGCCCGGTGCATTCGCAGGCCGAGGGTGTGGTCAAGTTGCTGCACTCCGACCAGACCGCAATTCACCTGGTGACGCTGCTGGAAGCGCTGCCGGTGCAGGAAACGCTGGAAGCCATTGAGGAGCTTGCCGAGATGGAACTGCCGATCGGCAGCGTCATCGTGAACCGCAATATCCCGGTCTATCTAGAGCCGGAAGACCTGGCAAAAGCCGCGGAAGGCGATGTCGATGCGGACTCGGTTCGGGCCGGTTTGGCCACGGCCGGAATCAAGCTCTCCGACGCCGACTTCGCCGGTCTGCTGACTGAGACCATCGAGCACGCCACCCGAATCGCCGCGCGCGCCGAGACCGCGCAACAACTCGACGCCTTACACGTGCCGCGGCTGGAATTACCGACGATCTCTGACGGCGTCGACCTTGGCAGCCTCTACGAACTCTCGGAATCGCTTGCACATCAGGGGGTTCGATGAGCGTTACACCGCAACCCCTCGATATGGCCGCAATCTTGGCCGATACATCCAACCGAGTTGTGGTGTGCTGCGGCGCGGGCGGTGTCGGCAAGACAACCACCGCGGCGGCGATGGCGTTGCGTGCCGCCGAATACGGCCGAACCGTAGTCGTTTTGACAATCGACCCGGCTAAGCGGCTGGCACAAGCGTTGGGTATCAACGACCTTGGCAACACACCACAACGCGTGCCGCTCCCGCCAGAAGTCCCCGGCGAGCTGCACGCGATGATGCTCGACATGCGGCGGACGTTCGACGAAATGGTGATCCAATACTCCGGATCCCAACGGGCACAGGCGATTCTGGATAACCAGTTCTATCAGACCGTCGCCACATCACTTGCCGGAACGCAAGAGTACATGGCCATGGAGAAACTCGGTCAGTTGCTAGCGCAGGACCGCTGGGACCTGGTGGTAGTGGACACTCCGCCGTCACGTAACGCGCTGGACTTCTTGGACGCACCAAAACGCCTGGGCAGCTTTATGGATAGCCGGCTTTGGAGGTTGCTACTCGCGCCTGGCCGCGGCATCGGGCGATTGGTAACCGGCGCAATGGGATTGGCCATGAAGGCACTATCGACAATTCTCGGTTCACAGATGCTGGCGGACGCGGCGGCATTCGTGCAGTCGCTGGACGCCACCTTCGGCGGGTTCCGTGAGAAGGCCGATCGCACCTACGCGCTATTGAAGCGGCGCGGCACTCAGTTCGTGGTGGTTTCGGCGGCCGAGCCCGATGCACTGCGCGAGGCGTCCTTCTTCGTCGACCGGCTATCACAGGAAGGGATGCCGCTTGCGGGGCTGGTCTTGAACCGCACCCACCCGACGTTGTGTGCATTGCCGGTCGAGCGGGCGATCGACGCCACCGAAACGTTGGAGACGGAGAGGGCCGGCTCGCATCCCGCGGCCCTGACGGCAGCCGTGCTGCGGATTCATGCCGACCGTGGACAGACGGCCAAGCGCGAAGTCCGGCTGCTGTCTCGCTTCACGGGAGCCAACCCCCATGTACCCGTCATCGGGGTGCCGTCGCTACCGTTTGACGTCTCTGACCTGGAGGCGCTGCGCGCACTCGCTGACCAGCTTGCTCCCCTGGGTGATGATGCGGGCCGCGCAGCGGCCCGCTGAGGAGCCGACGAATCACGCCCCCGCCGGCGAACGATGCGGGCCGCGCAGCGGCCCGGTCAATCTACTTGCGTTCGTCGACCGAAAGTGCAGCGCATCGGCCGATTAGGAACTAATGTATTGGACACCTGCCAATCGCTGTTGGAGCGCTACCCAGCCAGAGGTTGTCCGCAAACCGGTAGATGTAACAGAAATGTAATGACGAATACGCCTGCCGGACACCTCACAGCTAATCAGATGGCGTAAGGAAAATTCGCGCAGAATCAGCCGGCGGTGCCGGTGCGGCGCTTGCGCTTTTCGAAGTA